>JAUIBT010000054.1 GCA_030428255.1 Alphaproteobacteria bacterium
CTTCAGGATTGACGCCATTCATGCGAGCGGTTTCGATCAAGGTATAGCCCACGGCCGCAGCTTTTCCGCCACCCTGTGACCCGACAAACAGATAGTTTTTGCGCCCAACCGCCACGGGCCGGATTTTATTTTCACAGATGTTGTTGTCGATCTCGAAGCGTCCATCGCTGAGATAAGCTTTCCCCTTGGCCATACGAGCTTGGGCATAGCGGATGGCCTCGGCAAGTTTTGACTTGCCGGAGATCTTAGGGAGTTGGTCAGCCAACCATGCCTGGAGATCGTCGAAGATAGGCTTGGCCTCAGATTGGCGCACCGTCGCACGTTCGTGTGAGGGCCGTCCGCGAACTGCCTCCTCGACGGCATAAAGCTTGGCGATGCGCTTGATGGCCTCCTCGGCGATGGTGGAGCCCTCACGCTCATAGACCTCGACAAACTTGCGGCGGACATGCGCCATGCAAGCCTGCTCGCGCGCGCCATCCGGGTCGAACAAGCCGTTGAAGCCTGCAAATCCGTCCGCGTGGACACAGCCCTCATATCCAGTTAAATGGCTGACAGGGTGCTTACCTTTGCGATCGGTGCTGAACTGGTACCACGCGCATGGTGGCGCCTGACCGGCCCATGGCCGCTCATCGCGGACATAGCACCAAAGCCGGGCGGTCTGGGTCTTTCCGGTTTTACCTTTGGTTTGCAGCTTGAGCGGTGTGTCATCGGCAAAGAGCGCGGGGCCGGCGCGGACCAGTGCGCCGATATGATCGGCGAGCGGGCTCAGCAGGCTGGTAGAGCGCCCCACCCAATCGGTCAGCGTGGAGCGATGCAGATCCACCTCCTCGCGGGCATAGATCGCGGATTGGCGATAGAGCGGAACGTGATCGCAATATTTGCTGACGAGCACATGGGCCAAAAGACCGGGGCCACCACGCCCACGGGTAATGGGACGAGACGGTAGCTCGGCCTGCACGAAGGCTTCGCAGCCCTTGCAGGCCATACGTGGACGTACGATTTGGCGCACAACGAAGTGGCCTGGCACGTAATCCAGCTCCTCGGTCACATCCTCGCCAAGCTGACGCAGCTTGCCGCCACACTCGCTGCAGGTCTCACCCGGCGACAGGACAGTCTGCTCGCGTTTGAGATGCTCAGGCAGCGGCGCGCGGTTATGGCTCCGTTTGCGCTGTGTTGGTTCCTTTTTGGCGATATCTGCGGCCTGCTCTTGGGCTGCGGCTTCAATCTCGCTGTCCTCTTGCAAGTCCAGGGCCAGTTGTTGGCAGGTCTCGGACTTGGAGCCAAAGCGGGACTTTCGGTGTCCGTACAACTCGGCCTTCAGCTTCTCGATCTGATAAGCCTGAGACTGGATGTGCTGGACCATCAACTCACTAACAGCCCGCAACTCGGCAGGGTCATCTGGCAGGGTTTTGAAGGTCTTCAACATAGTCGAAACTATACCGACACGCCCGAGCGGACGGAACAAGAAACCGCATAAAAGCCCACGATTTTATTGGGCAAACGGCTATCCTGCCGTGAGCGGCTTCCACGTCTTCAAAGGCGCGCGCCAGTCGATCCCTTCCAGCAGCATCGCCAACTGAGCCGGGCTCAGGCTCACTTTGCCATCCTTGGCCGCTGGCCAGACGAACCGCCCCAGCTCAAGGCGCTTTGTGAACAGGCAAGCGCCTTGCGCATCCCACCAGATGATCTTCAAGAGATCTCCGCGCCGACCGCGGAACACAAACAGGTGCCCGGAATAGGGATCCAACTCCAAGACCTTCTCGGTTTGCGCCGCCAACGTGTTGAAGCCCCTGCGCATATCCGTCACGCCAGCCGCCAGCCAAATTCGCGCGTTGCTCGGCACCGGGATCATGTTGAAAGCCCTTCAACCATCGTGATCACTGCGGCCAGCGCCGTGGTCCCCTCGACCAAGATGCGCCGTCCGTCCGACAGGGCGATATCAACGCGCTGGGCCGTTACGGGCGCTACTTGATGCTGGCCTGCATCGATAGCGGCGCGGTCCAACTCAACGGGAAGGAAAAGTACGTCGTCAGCAGGTGCGTCCACGTCCAACGCCTCCAGCGTTGCAAAACGCCGATCACGAAGCCACGTGTGGATCAGGTTGGCATTCATCGCGTAGCGTCGCGCAACCTGCGCCACCGACACACCCGGCGCTCGCGCCTGCAAGCAGATCGAGCGCTTCTCCTCATCAGACCAAAACCGCCGATTGTTGCCCTTCTTCGTCTCCATCACGTGCCCCATAATGCCCATTAACGATAATGGGCATTAGCAGCTCACACTTAAGCGCGGCAGAGCAGTCACACCGGACGCATACGACCAGACCGTCCCGCTGGGCAAGCGCAGGTCGAAGGCATTCGAGTGCCAAAAGGAGCCCGCGGTGTCCACCGCCTGCTGCAGCGCCAAATAGGTGCCCGCGAAATAGATTGCGACAGCAATGATGAGCAGGGGGAGAGCATTTAGGATTTTGAGCATCAATCACAAACCTTGGTAGGGGCGAGCTTTGATCGTTCGGTCGAGTTTTTCAATTTACAGCCATGATGTTGCAAAATTATGCAAAGGCTACGAACACAACAGAAACGGTTATTGGGGTATATGGCATTTCCATTTTACCCCTTCCTCTAAAGCTAGCTTGGCCGCGTTCAAATAGTCACGCTGATCTTCGCTCAAAGATTTGGTGTATTTGCCGACATCGGCAATGGCTAGAGCAACCACGACTTTGCCGGTGTCATGTCTTAGATGCAAGCCAGCCTTTAGCAACTCCTCTAAATAGCCCAGATGCTCGTCAATTTTTGTTTTTAACGGGTCTTTCATTCAGGCTCCTTGGTGAAATTTGGCTCGGACAATGCGCGTACAGCTCATTTGGAGGGCAAAGCAGCGGGCAGAAAAGCGTGCCAGGGATTCAGGCTTGCACATTCGCTCTCATGCCTGCTTTGATGCTTTAGCTTTTGACGAGATCGCGGGTTTGATAGGATAATGACCCGTCTGTAATCGTGGCAATCCAACGCTTTATGAATTGAGCGATCTTTTCACCGCCTCGGTTGCTCGGTTCGATGGAGTTGGCAAAGTCTTCATCTGTGTTGCAAACACGTCGCAGATCCAAGATGGCTGCATGGTTTTCGATGGCATGACTTTGGATGATGTCGTTGAAGACCGAAAGGCCAGCTTCTGCTAGCATTTGCATCTCGGCGGGATAGCCTTCCATCTGAAAACGTGGGTTGTAGACCGTCAGTATCAAAACAGGACAAGAGCGGGCCTTAACCGCCTCCATGAGCTCGCTGTAATCCAATTCGAATGCCTGCTTGGCTTGGTGGGCGTTAACGAAGCACTCAGCGACGGTCAGTTTTTCGAATGGGTCTTGCTCGTCCATCACCGCAAGGGCATCGTTTCCTCCGGTCGAGATAACGATGCCGTCGAACCGGCCCTCAAGCGAAACGACTTGTGTGGTAACGTTTTCGGTTATGGAGCCATCAAGAGCGGTTTTGGTGAAAGAGACGTTTGGTATCAGGTGGCGCAAGTGAGAAAGGACATCCTGGCCATTCTCGACATAGGGATTGTTGTCGATGATGCTGTCGCCGACCAACGCAATGTTCATATTCTTCTCCGCAAAGACGATGTTGGAGCTAGGAAGATTTCCTCAACTAGCCGGGGCGCCGTGATAGATGTTGGATGGCGCCAAATGTCAAATTTACCCTTCAGTAGGTAAATATACGTCTACACGTCTTGACATTTTTGATTTTTCTCGGCGTCAAATGGCCGACTCGAAGATCTCTTTCAAAGATTGTATGCTTCGTGTGCCTGTCTGCTTGCTCTCGCACGAATTCGGCGGCCGACAAAAGTGGCAACGCCGCTATCGATCGCCAGCCAACTGCAGGGGACGACGGGGTGGTCGTTTGGGCTGGCGTGCAATACCATATCCGCTGCTACAACCGCGCCCTTCTTGCGCCTAACAAGTTTTAGGCCTCGGTCTTCCCAGCGGTCAACGATCATATTGATGTCCATGGGTGACATGGCGCCAAACCGCACCAGGTCGTTATCAAACGAGCCCATCTCGGGTTCGCCATAGTCGTACAGAAACCCCTCCCATCCGTCAGAGAATAGGGGCTCGAGTTTGTCGCGGCGGATAATTAGGCTGTAGCATTCGAGAACAATTGACATGCTCAGGGTCACTTTCGTGGTTTGGGGCATGGGTTAGCGCTTTCACTGTGACGCTAGTTTGAAGTCACGTCAAAATTGGACGCATGAGAACTTTGCGCGCAGGCTGTATGTCAAGCGTCACAACCGGTAGGCATGTTGCAGGCGCCAACATGCCCAAGACCCTGCCAGCGATGTTGGAGCTTGCAACATCCCTTCGAAGGTACAACGACTAGCCTTTGGCCGAAGTCTGCCACACCGCATCGACACCGCCCATGGTCAGTGATTTGACGGTGAGGTCATGTGCCTGACGCCCATGGATAATGGCGGAAACGATCGCCGGCGGTAGCGATGAGAGGCGCATGACGCGCGAGACGTGGCTAATGCCATAGCCCTCTTTGGCTGCGATTTCTCGGGTATTGAGGCCTTGATCGAACATGCGGTTCCATCGCCAGGATTGGGCGAGTGTACGCACCAGGTCTTCATTGATGTTCTCGCCGGTGATGATCGCGCCCAAGTCGCCCTCTTGGCCGCTTGGGGTGATGATGGCTTTGCGCCCGCCGCGCTTGCGTATGCTGATCTCTTTTGTCACCAAGATGCGCGTGCCATCGCCGGCCAGTTTCCAGGCTGGGGAACCGACGCGTTCTTGGTCATCAAAGCTCATGGCCTCTTGGTATAGTTCTTCTAGGCCCTGGGTTAGGTCGAGGTCTGCCACACAGCCTCCACACCGCCCATTGTCAAAGACTTGACTGTGAGATCGTCCGCTTGGCGCCCGTGGATGATATCTGAGACGGTTGCCGGTGGTAGCGATGAGAGACGCATGACGCGTGAGATGTGGCTAATGCCATAGCCCTCTTTGGCAGCGATTTCTCGGGTATTGAGGCCTTGATCGAACATGCGGTTCCATCGCCAGGATTGGGCGAGTGTGCGCACCAGGTCTTCATTGATGTTCTCACCGGCGACGATCGCGCCCAAGTCGCCCTCTTGGCCGCTTGGGGTGATGATGGCCTTGCGCCCGCCGCGCTTGCGCACCGAAATTGGCTTGGTTACCAAGATGCGCGTGCCATCGCCGGCCAGTTTCCAGACCGTAGAGCTTTGTCGTTGTTCATCATCAAAGCTCATGGCCTCTTGGTATAGTTCTTCGAGGCCCTGGGTGAAGAGGGTTATAGATACGGCCGTGGGAGCCAAGTCAACGCGCTCAATGAGCAAGTCGATAATGCGTAGCTGCTCACCAACAAACAGCTCGTCCCAGAGCGCGTCGATATTCGATAGGGAATAGCGCAGCTCGCCTTTTTCGCATTCAAGGCCATCGGCCTTGGAGCGCTTATGGACCAGGGCTGCCAGTTGCTGACAGCGAAACAGGCTGCGCAGTTCACCAAAGACAAGGTCTTCGATGTAGCCGGCCGGGATGGAGGGCAGGGGAACACTGGCCCAGCCTTGCTTGCTGGCTTTCTGGTCGACGTAGTAGCGGTAGCGCTTGTTTTTGTTTGACGGTCCCTTGGCAAAGGCTGGCGTCATGGCATAGCCTGCGGTGCCAAAGAGCTTGCCCTTTAAAAAGCACTTGGTTTCAGCGCGGCTGTTCTGACCGCGCTGCCGGCCCGGGCGCCTGAAGATGGCGACCGCCCTATCAAACAGGCCCTGGCTGACGATAGCTTCATGATCGGCGTCATAAACCGCACCTTTGTGTTTGGCTTTGCCCAAGTAGGTCTTGTTGGTCA
>JAUIBT010000034.1 GCA_030428255.1 Alphaproteobacteria bacterium
ACAATGCGCTCGCGTAAATCCGCCGATAAGGGTTTGCCCATGATCCACCTCCAAGGAGGGAGAATCACAAATCAAACAAAAAGGGAACCCCAAAAACAGATTCAGGCTAATCGCCCGACGCTCTAGCTTGTGATTTGTAGCAAAGTCAGGCTAGCTAGCTCGGCTTCAAACCTCCCGTTTCGCAGGTCTTTGTGTTCGCCATCTTCCGCCTTCCTTTGCCGGTGTGGATCGCCTTTTTCGTGGTCGCGCTGGATATGCTGGGCATTGGCCTAATCTGGCCCGTGCTGCCGCAACTTTTGGCCGAGCTGACCGGCGAGGCCGCTGAGGCAACCGCGCGCTGGTCGGGCGCGCTGATGGTGGCCTATGCGGGCATGCAGTTCGCCTTTGGGGCCTTTATGGGCAACCTGTCAGACCGCTTTGGTCGGCGGCTGATCTTGCTGGTGGCGCTGGCCAGCCTGGCCCTAAACTACCTTTTGATGGCCAGCGCGGCCTCTTTGCTGGCGCTGTTCGTTGGGCGGCTTGCGTCGGGAGCGGCAGGGGCCACCATGTCTGTGGCTTATGCGGTGGTGGCCGACGCGACCAATGAGCGACAGCGCGCTGCAGCCATGGGCTTGACCAGCGCGGCCTTTGGCCTGGGCTTTAGCTTGGGGCCAGCGCTCGGCGGTTTGCTCAGCCTGTGGGGCACGCGCGCGCCTTTCTATGCCGCAGCCTTGGTGGTGAGCCTTGGCTTCTTGATGACCTTGCTGGTGTTTCGCGAAACCTTGCCGCAAGACCGCCGCCGCGCCTTCTCCTGGCGTCGCTCTAACCCTTTGGGCGCTTTGCGAAAAATCTTAGAACATCCCGCCTTGGCGGGCGTGTTCGCGGTGTTCTTTTTGATGAACGTTGCCGGGCAGGTCTATCCGTCCGTCTGGAACTACTATGTGCTGGTGGCCTTCGACTGGGGCCCGGCAATGATCGGCGCATCGCTGACCTTTGTCGGCATAGCCTCGGCCATGTCGCAAGGCGCGCTGTCGGGCCTGCTATCCGCGCGCTTTGGCGATTATGGCTCGGCGCTGCTGACCATGACGATCTCTGGCTTGGCGATGCTTGGCTTGGGGGCTTTGCCCTTGGCCCCGGCCTTGGTAGTATTGATCTGGCCGCTGATCGTGGCCACCACAATTGGCGGGGTGGCCCAACCGGCCCTGCAAAGCCTGTTGTCCAAAACGCGCGACGCCAGCGAGCAAGGCGAGCTGCAAGGTATCCTTGCCAGCCTGGTGGCACTGTCCAGCATAATCACGCCTGTTGTGGCCACACAGCTTTTCCAGGCCGCCACAATCGGCCGCCCCGAGGCCCCCTTGCCAGGCCTGGTCTTCTTCTTGTCCGCGGCGGTTGAGGTCTTGGCTGTTGCCTTGCTGGTATTTGGTGCTAGTCGTGGATTGAAACGACACCGAAGCCTCAACCCGCCGATTCCGCCAGCGCCGCCGCGCGCCTAGGGCGAGCAAGGGAGCGCAGCCAGCATGCCCTACGACTACATCAAGTCTCCAGATGACATCTATCGCCAGAGCTTTGCTTTGGTGGGGCAAGCCTTGGCGGGCTACGATCTGCCCGAAGATATGCTGCCTTTGGCCAAGCGCCTGGTGCATACCTGCGGAGATCCCAGCATTGCGCAGGATCTGGCCTGGTCGCCAGGTTTTGTGGACGCCGGGCTTCACGGCTTGTCCCGCGCACTGCTGGTGGATGTGGAAATGGTGGCCGCCGGGATTACCGCGCGGTTCTTGCCCGCAGGCGTTCAGCCGGTCTGCCATCTCAATCGCCCCGAAGTGGCTGAGCTGGCCCAGCGGCTGGGCACCACGCGGTCCGCAGCGGCTCTGCAGCTGTGGGGGGACGCGCTGGAGGGCGCATTGGTGGCCTTTGGCAACGCGCCCACGGCTCTGTTTCATCTGCTCGAAGGTATTGAGGCGGGCCGCTTGCCGCGTCCTGCTGCTGTCATCGCTATGCCCGTTGGCTTCGTTGGAGCAGCCGAGAGCAAGGCGGCGATCGCGGCCAGCGATCTGCCCTTTATCACCGTGCATGGCACGCGGGGCGGCTCAGCCATGGCGGCGTCTGTGGTCAATGCTCTGGCGCTGATCGCGCGCCAAGAGAGTCAAGAATAGGCGCGCAAGGCGCTGGTCAAAGGAGGAGCAGGTGGCAGTCAAACCCGGACCAAAATCGCGGATCGACCGGTCTTGGATCAATGTGATCGGCATCGGTGAGGATGGCCTGAAGGGCCTGACGCCCGTGGCCCGCGCGGCCTTGGATCAATCGATTGCGGTCTTTGGCGGCGAGCGGCACTTGCGGCTGCTGGGGCGTCAGGACCGCCCCTATATACCCTGGCCCAAGCCCTTTTCGATCCCTGCTGCCAAGATGCGCCAACTTAAACCCGGACCGGTGGCGGTGCTGGCGACCGGCGATCCCTTTCACTTCGGCGTCGGCGCAGCGCTGAGCCGGGTGTTCAAGTCTGAAGAGCTGGCGGTCTTCCCTGGCACCTCGGCCTTTTCATTGGCGGCCGCGCGCATGGGCTGGTCGCTGGAGGATGTGACCTGTATCAGCCTGCACGGCCGGCCGATTTCCAATCTCTCCAGCGTCATCGAGCCGGATCAGAAGGTTCTAGCGCTGGGGGTGGGTGATACGGCGCAAAAGGTCGCCGATCTGCTGACCAAATATGGCTTTGGCCCCTCGGTCATCACGGCCCTGTCGCGCATGGGCGGCGAGGGCGAGGAGGTGTTGTGCCACGAGGCTCACCACTGGCCAAGTTGGGATATTCATGAGCTGACTACCCTGGCGATTGAGTGCAAGACGCTGGACCCGGATCGCCCGCGCTCGCGGGTGCCGGGCATCGCCGATTCCTACTTTGAGCACGACGGCCAGATCACCAAACGCGATGTACGCGCTGTCACCATGTCCCGCTTGGCTCCATCGGCGGGCGAACTCTTGTGGGATGTGGGCTCGGGTTGCGGTTCGATCGCGATTGAGTGGATGCGCGCCGCGCCGCGCACGCGTGCAATTGCGGTGGAGCGCGAGACCGAGCGGGTTGGTATGATTTTGCGCAATGCAGAAGCGCTGGGCGTGCCGGGGCTGCAAATCGCCTCCGGCGCCGCGCCTGAGGTGCTGCGCGGCCTAGAACAGCCAGACGCGATCTTTATTGGCGGCGGCCTGTCGAACGTCGGCGTTTTGGAACGCTGTTGGCAGTCGCTCAAGGTGGGGGGCCGACTTGTGGCCAATGCCGTGACCCTTGAGGGCGAGTTTCGGATGATGGAGTTTGCCGCGCGCGAGGAGGTGGTGCTGACGCGCTTGCAAGTTGCAACCGCGCAACCCTTGGGGAGCCGGTGGACGTGGCGGCCCGCGCTGCCCATTACGCAGATGTGTGTTGAGAAGCTGAGTTAGGGGCTTACGGACATGATCGATAGAAGGAAGTCCCCATGACCAGTATGCGCCAGCGGGCCGCCGACGGCCTTAAGGTCGGTGATCGCTTCACCGTTCAGCGTTGCTTCTCGGACAGCGAAATTCATGCCTTTGCGGCCTTGTCGCGCGACTATAACCCGGTGCATTGCGACCCGGATTATGTGGCGCTGAAGGGCATGCGTGCGCCGATTGCCCACGGCCTGCTGACCGCCAGCTTGATGACGGAGATCGGCGGCCAAATTGGCTGGCTGGCTCGATCCATGGCCTTTGATTTCAAGCGTCCGGTCTACCCGGGCGAGACCCTGACTTGCGACTGGCTCATCGTGGATTTGGACGCACGGGGCCGCGCGCGTGCGACCATCCAAGTGACCAACCAGGACGGAGTCACGGTGCTGGAAGGTCAGACCAGCGGCGTCGTACCCGCAGCGCCGGAGCGCGCACGCTTGGCTCAGATGATCGCCGACGGGGACCCGACCAACGGTGCCAAGCTGCCGAGCGACACCAACACCGGCGCGTAGCCTGGGCGTTGCTGCGCGCCGCAGCGGCGGTTTATGCCCTTGCGGCGACGACACGAATCGGCCACATGCAAGCAGGTCGGTATTCGACAAGTTGTTCGGCGGGCAGGGGCTATACCCAGGGCATGACAGAAAATTCTACATCTTCAGCGCAAGCAAGCGCGCGCCTTTACGGCCTGGGCTTGGGCCCCGGCGACCCAGAGCTGGTGACGCTCAAGGCGCTGCGCATTTTGGGCCAGGTGCCGGTTATCGCCTACCCCTCGGCGGAGGGCACGCCCAGCTTGGTGCGCCAGATCGCAGCGCCGCACCTGCACGACGGCTTGATCGAGATTGACATGGCCATGCCTATGGTGGAGGCGCGCTTTCCAGCCCAACAGGTCTATCAGGTCGCTGCCGAGCAAATCTCGCAACACTTGCGCGCCGGGCGCTCCGTGGCGGTGCTCTGCGAGGGTGATCCGTTGTTCTATGGCTCCTTCATGTACCTCTACCAGCGCCTAGAGGGCGTTGCGCCTATTGAAATCGTGCCTGGCGTGACCTCGGTGACGGCCTGCGCTGCCGTGGCGGGCCTGCCGCTGGTCGCGCGCAAAGACAGCCTGACCGTTTTGCCCGGTCCGCTGGATGACGAGCGGCTGACCCGTCGTTTGACCAGCAGCGAAAGCGACGAACAGGCCTTTGCCATCATGAAGGTTGGGCGGCACTTCGCGCGCCTCAAAGCGCTGTTGGAGCGCCTTGGCTTGCTGGAGCATGCTTGGTATGTCGAACGGGCCAGCATGGCCGATCAACGCGTTGCGCGCCTGAGCGCCGTCGAGCAAAGCCAAGCCCCCTATTTTTCTATGATTTTGCTGCACAAAAGAGGCCGCGCCGATGTCAACTGAACCAGAGCAGGCCCAAAGCGGAGCCCCCCAGCCTCAAGCTGACGTCCGGGCCCGTCCGGCCATTGTGGTGCTGGGCAGCTCGGGGCTGTGGGCGGCGCAGCGCATTAAGGTCTTGCTGCCTGAAGCCGAGATATGGGGCCAGCGCCAACGCCTGGGCGAAGAGGAGGCAGAGCGCTTTTTCAGCGATGCGCTTTTGACCCTAAAGAGCCTGTTCCAGTCCGGGCGCCCGGTAATCGCGGTGTGTGCGGCGGGGATTGTGATCCGTGCCTTGGCCACCAGCCTGACCGACAAGAGCCAGGAGCCGCCAGTGCTGGCGGTGGCTGAGGATGGCTCCAGCGTCGTGCCGCTGTTGGGCGGGCATCATGGCGCCAATCGCCTGGCTCAGCGATTGGCTGAAGGGCTGGCCCTGCACCGCGAGGCGGGCAGTCATGCCGCTATCACCACTGCGGGCGATCTGCGCTTGGCGGTGGCTCTGGACGAGCCGCCCGCCTGCTGGACGCTCGCCAATCCGCAGGACTACAAGGCTTTCACCGCTGAGCTTTTGAGCGCGCCCAAACTGCGCCTGGGGCTGTTGGGCTGCGGCGCGGGGGCCGATTGGCTGCACGCCTCCAGCCTAGCATTTGAGGCCAGCGCGCCCTTGCGGGTGACTGAGACCCTGGCCGCTGGTGCGCAAGGTAGCGCGCAAGAGCTGGTCTATATTGGGCGGCGCATCTGCCTGGGGGTGGGCTGCGAGCGCAACACCGAGCCTCAAGTCTTGATCGATTTCGTTGGCGCTGAATTGGCAGGCGCTGGTCTGGATGCACACGCGCTGGCTGGGGTTTTCTCGATTGACCTCAAAGCCGACGAGCCTGCCGTCCATGCGCTGGCCCAGCATTTTGGTGTGGCCGCCCGTTTCTTCTCAGGCGCGCAGCTTGAAACGCTATCGGCCTATCTGCGCACGCCCTCTGAGGTGGTGTTTGCCGAGACCGGCTGCCACGGGGTGGCCGAAGGCGCTGCGCTGGCGGCCTCGGGCACCACGCAATTGCAGCAAGCCAAAATCATCGGCCAAGGCCGCGCACGCGGCTGCACGCTGGCTTGGTCCTTTGCCCATCAGGCGCGCGATCCGCGCAACCCCCTGCACGACGGTTTCAGCTTGCCGGGCGCAGCACAGGGGCGCTTGACCTTAGTCGGCTTGGGGCCAGGCGGCCAGAGCTGGCGCTCACATGCCGCCCAGCGCGCGCTGGATTTGGCCAGCGATTGGGTCGGCTTCAAGATGTATCTGGATATTGCCGCTGCCGATGGTCCGGTGAGCGCCGAGCAGCACAGCTTTGCGATTGGCGAGGAAGCCGACCGCTGCCGCTATGCGCTGGATCTGGCGGCCCAAGGCCGCGACGTGGCACTGGTCTGTTCGGGCGATCCCGGCATTTTCGCCATGTCGGCCTTGGTGCTGCAGTTGCTGGACGAGGCCGACAACCCCGCTTGGCGGCGTATCGCCTTCGCCTTCGAGCCCGGCATCACTGCCATGCAAGGCGCGGTGGCGCGGTCGGGCGCATTGATGGGCCACGATTTCTGCGCTATTTCGCTGTCCGACCTCATGACGCCGTGGGAGCAGATCGAGCGCCGGATTGCGGCGGCTGCGGTGTCTGATTTCGTCGTCAGCTTCTATAACCCGGTCTCCTTGCGCCGCCGCTGGCAGCTTGAGCGTGCCAAAGAGCTGTTGCTCAAGGCGCGCCCCGCCGACACTCCGGTGGTGTTGGGCCACTCGATTGGCCGCCCAGAAGAGCGCATTCAGCACCTGACTCTAAGAGAGCTTGAGGTCGAGATGGTTGATATGCTGACGGTGGTTTGCGTCGGTGCGGCTTCGTCCCGCCAGGTGGTCCAGCCCAGCGGTCAAACTTGGGCCTATACGCCACGCGGCTACAAACCCCGCCTAACCGATGATCTCTCGCCAGAGGAAACCGCATGACCGTCCACTTTATCGGCGCTGGCCCGGGTGCGCCCGACCTCTTAACCCTGCGCGCGCGCGATCTGATTGCCCGCTGCCCGGTTTGCCTCTACGCGGGCTCGCTGGTGCCCGAGCAGGTGTTGCAGCACGCGCCCAAGGATGCCGAGATCATCGACACCGCCCCGCTGCACCTGGACCAAATCGTAGAGATCATGGTCGACCGCGTTGCCAAGGGGCAGGAGGTGGCGCGGGTCCACTCGGGCGATCCGTCGCTGTATGGCGCGATTGCCGAGCAGATCCGCCGGCTTGAGACCCTGGGCATTGCCTATGACATCACACCGGGGGTCTCTGCCTATGCGGCTGCGGCAGCGGAGCTGGGCCAGGAACTGACCTTGCCCCATGTCTCGCAGTCGATCATCCTGACCCGCTGTGCGATGAAATCCACGCCCATGCCGAACCAAGAGGACTTGGTGACTTTCGGCAAGTCGGGCGCGACTCTGGTGATCCACCTGGCGATCCGCAACATGAAGCAGATTGTCGAGGACCTCAGCCCGCTGTATGGTGACGACTGCCCGGTGGTGGTGGCCTATCGGGTCGGCTGGCCGGATCAGGCCTTTATTCGAGGCAGGCTGTCCGACATCCGCGCCAAGGTCCGCGAGGCCAAGATCACGCGCACGGCGTTGATTTTTGTCGGTCAAGTGATGGACCCGCAAGGCTTTGAAGATTCAAAGCTCTATGACGAAGGTCATCGCCATATCTGCCGCTATGACACCAAGCGCTAAGCGTTTGCGGGACTAGCGAACTGGGGCCGGTGCGGCGCGCTCGCCGCGTCACGTCAGCTTGGTGTCTTTGTGAGCTAAACCACCTGCGCTATGCGCGCTCTGGCCTGCCGCCCTGCGTTCTTGACAAGTGACATGACGGGCCGCTTGCGGCACAATGGTCGTCTTGCGCTGTGCTTTAAGACTTTTGGCCGACACCGATCTCTACGTGCCCACCGCTCGCCAACTGCCTTTGCACGCGCACTGTCCGCGCGATGCTATCGATCTAGGACCAATTTTTTGACCGATACTGAAACTAAAACCTTGCCAGCCGAAGCCTTTCTGGCGCTGGGTGTCGAAGAATCTTACCTCTACCGCCTTGATAAACAAGGCATAAGCACACCGACCGATATTCAAACTCAGGCGATCCCGCATGTGTTTGAAGGCCGTGACCTGGTGGCGCGCGCGCCGACCGGTTCAGGCAAGTCGGCGGCATTCTTGCTGCCCATTTTGCAACGCACTTGGTCGGATCAGGCCCGTGTGGTGCTGGAGCCCGGCATGCCGCGCTCCCTGATTTTGGTGCCCACGCGCGAATTGGCGGCGCAGTTGGGCCGCATGGCCCGCGCTTTGCAGCCACCCAAGACAACACAACCGTGTGAAATTACCGGTGGCGTGCCCTATCCACCGCAGTTCCGTCTGCTGGATCGCCCGCAGCCAGTTATGATTGCGACCCCTGGACGTTTGATCGACCTGATGGACGATCAGCGCATCGGTCTGGGCATGCTGGAAACACTGGTGCTGGATGAAGCCGACCGCATGCTTGAGATGGGCTTTACCGAGGCCTTGGACCAAGTGCTGGCCGCAGCCCCTGAGGCTTGCCAAAAGCTGTTGTTCTCGGCCACCGTACCGCGCTGGGTCGAGCGCGCCGCTGACCGTTTCTTGCGCGATCCTGCGCGCGTTGAGGTCGGCTCTCGCCACGGCAACACTCCCCAGATCGAGCAAGGCGTCTATTACTGCAGCGTCAGCCGCAAAAGCGCCGTGTTGCAGACCTTGTTGGAAGACGAGGCGCTGACCAAAGTGGTGGTGTTCGTCAACGCTAAGGTTCGCGCAAACGAGCTGGAAAAAGAGCTGCGCAAGGCGGGCTATACCGCGACCTCGCTGCACGGGGACCACAACCAATCGACCCGCCGTAAGGCGCTGGCGCGCTTCCGTGATGACGAAGTGCGTGTGCTGGTGGCCTCGGACGTGGCCGCGCGGGGCGTGGACTTGCCAGCGGTGAGCCACGTGATCAACTTCGACATGCCGCGTGAGCTTGAAACCTATATTCACCGGATCGGCAGAACCGGCCGCGCGCAAAAAGAAGGCGTTGCGATTGCCCTGTGTGATTCCTTCGAGATGTCGATGATCCGTTTGATCGAGCGCAAGCAAGACATCGAAATGGTGGTGTTGGCCGACGAGCTGCCTGCCAAAGCCAAGCAAAAGAAGGCCAAAGGCAGCAAGCATTTGCGCCCCGAGTGGTCCAATAAGCGCGGCGTCCGTCGCGGCGAAGAAGATCGCGAAGACCGCGCTTATGCAAGCGGCTTTGACCCGGATGACGAAGCGCGTCGCCCCGCCGCTGGGCACAAGAAGCGTGCTTCCAACGCCGATGCGCGCCCCATGTCGGGCACCCGGTCTGGGTCTCGATCTGGCCCGCGATCTGGCCCCGGATCTGGGGCTGATCGCCAAGAGCGTGGAGCTTATGGCGACCGCTCGGACAGCAGGTTTGGCGGCAAGCCTGGCCAACGGCCTGGCGGGCGGGCTGGTGAGCGCTCTGGTCAACGACCGGACCGTGGCCCTTCGCGCGGCTATGAGGCCGATGGTTTTGCGCGCAAGGACCGCGCGCCGCGCCCTGACCGTTCAGAGGGCCGCGAGCGCCCAGAACGCTCCGGTGGCTATGATCGCCGTGATGGTTATGAGCGCCGTGATGGTTATGAGCGCCGTGATGGTTATGAGCGCAGCGACTCATCAGATCGTGGCGAGCGCCGCGAATTTCGCGATGATCGCCCAGCTCGCAGATCATCCAACAATGATCGCCCGAGCGGTGAACGCGATGAACGCCGCGATGATCGCCGCAGTGAGGACCGCCGCAGTGAGGACCGCCGCCGCGCTGACCGCCGCAGTGAGTCCCGTGACGAGCGACGCCCGGCACCCGCCGGCAAGCGAGGCTTTAAAGCTGGTGGTAAACCCGGCTGGGGCGCGCGGGACGCGGCAGGCAAACCGGGCGCACGCCGCGATGGTCGCCCCTCGGCAGGCGGCCCGTCTGGTCACCACAGCAAAGCAGGCGCGAAGTCCAGCCCTAAGCCAGGTCATCGCGGCCAAAAGGGCGCGGGAACATCAAAGTTTGGCGGAAAAGGCTTTGCCGACTCGGGCCCTGTTCGCCCCAAGCGCCAAGCCCGCGGCTCCTACATTGATGCCGCCCTTGATCGCGCTTTTGGCAGCGAAAAAGACGACGGCTAGAAGATAAGCGGATACTCACTGGCGTAAATCGACGTTGGTGGGGTCACAAGAAAAGGCGCGCTGGGTGGTTATCAGTCAACGCGCCTTTTGTTTTTGGGGCCAGCCTCAGCCGCGGGCCTGCATACGCCCGATGCTGGCGAAGATCGCGCCTGCGATCCACAAAACCGGCCCCCAGATTCCGATCCAAATATCGATGAATCCAGGCATCATGACCGCAACGATGAAGCCCAAGTCGGCGGCTGCGATCAGAACCATATTGGCCCAGTATCCGCCCCGTGAATTGCGCCAGTTGAAGGCTACCGCAACCACGGTGGAGGCCAGGCCGAACCACAGCAGGTTCCAGGCGTGCTGGTTGAAGATGGCGTCCAGCGTGCTGCCAAGCTGGTCAGGCGTTGGCAGGAGTCCAGTATCAAGATAGAAGGCGTCGATGACCGCTTTGGCCGATCCGGACGCGTTGAGCATGAGCATTTGGGTGCCAAAGGCGACATGCATGAGGCCCCAAAGGGCAAAGAAAATAGCGCCGAGGCGATGGGCTGACATAGTAAACCTCATGAAGTGACGGTGCGGGCAGACCCAGGCCGCCCTGCCCGCTGGGACGGATCAGGCCTTGCGACCTGCAACCGCGCGCTCGCCCTTAAACCAGCGCAAGGTGTCGGGGTAGTCGAACAGCAAAGAGATGCTGTTGGTGACCAGCAAGAGGGTCAAAAAGCCATCATAGAGCCCCTCAGCCGCTGGCCGGTCGAAGGCCAGGATGTAAACCAAGATGGTCCAGGGGATGAGGTGCGGCAGCCCCATGAGCTTAGAAAAGCCCCGTTCGCGCAGCATGACCGGCATGTTGAGCATCATGGCCAGGTTGGCCAAGCCCGCGATCAGCAGGCCACCGGGCTGGTTGATGAACAGCAGCGTTGCCATATTCACCGGTGCCAGCACCAGCGCCACCCAGATTTGCACCCAAGCGGGCAGGGCACGAAAAGAGGTCCAGATATCCTTGATCATGATCGGTTCCTTTACGACGATTGCTAGGCCGCTTCGGCCAAAGCGGGCTGTTTGAGGTAGTCGGCATTGCCAGCCAAAACATTGGTGATGACCTTGCGCATCATGGCTTTCATCATGGGGGCCATCAGGTGGCCCATCAGGCCCTTAGGCTCGAAGTCCATGGCAAAGCGCACGCGCGTTGCCGAGGGGCCTTCAGCTTGGAAGGTGATTTCGGCAACCGCCGACTTCAGCGGCATATTGCCTTTGGTGACCGCAACAACCATTTTTGCCTCTGGCTCATAGCCGATGATATTTTCTTCGACGTAGGTCTTGCCGTCCTTCATATCGCAGCGGCGTTGCGCGCCCAGCCCGCTGGCGGCGCTGTCATGAAGAAGATGAGAGCTTTTCAGCGCTGGATTGAAGGCGTCGAAGTCGCCAAAGGCGTCCCAGCTTGCCCAGACCCGATCAAGCGGGGCGTGGATGACGCGATCTAGAGTTACGTTTGTCATAAGACCATCCTTTGATTTCAGGGAGGGCGGGCGCTCGCCGGGTCTCTGGTGCTCGCCAGATATCGAAACCCAGCAGAGCGCCGCCTCTGGGCTATAGTTGGCGATTGCGCCCTGGTTGAAAATATCGAATACCTAACCATAGTGGATCGTTTTTGATCCATCCAAGGGGCAGGGACGCTATGATCGACGACTGGGACAGCTATCGCATCTTCTTGGCCTGCTATCGCAACGGCAGCTTGCGCGGCGGAGCCAAGGCGCTGGGCGTCAATCATGCCACCGTCGCCCGCGCTTTGTCGGCGCTGGAGGCGACGCTTGGTGCCAAGGTGTTTCACCGCTCGGTGGGCGGCCTGAGGCTCAGCGATACGGGGCGGGTGCTCATCAAGTACGCCGAGGAAATCGAGCAGCAGACCCAGCACATCCAGCGGCGCTTGGCGGGTTTGGACGCTCAGCCTTCGGGCCTGCTGCGGGTCAGCGTGCCCCCGGCCTTAGCGCAGAGCTTGTTGGCGCCTGAGCTGGCGGATTTCGCCGACCTCTACCCCAACATCGACGTTGAAATCCTGGCGACCAATCGCGTCTCGAACCTGTTGCGCTCGGAAGCGGACGTGTCGCTGCGGGTGGCGCGCAAGGTGACCGACGATGTGGTGGGGCGGCGCTTGCTGCGCTATGTGACGGGGGCTTTTGCGTCCCCGGCCTATCTGGAGCGGGTCGGGCCCTTGCAAGTGGGCGACGGCAGCGGCGCGGTGTGGATCGGTTGGGATCAGGATGCAGACTGGCGACAGCGCACGCCTTTTCCCAAGGCAGCAGTGCGTCACCGTTTGCCCGATATTCACGCCCAACTTGAGGCCGCGAAGACCGGGCTTGGCATGGCCTGGGTGCCCTGCTTTCTGGGCGACCGCGCCGAAGGTTTGCTGCGGGTGCCAGGCGCCCAGCCCGTGCCGGATTTCTCGATTTGGCTGCTGTTGCATCCAGACTTGCGCCAGTCAGCGCGGGTGCGCGCCTTTGTCGATTTCTTCGCTGAGCGCATCCTGAGCCAGGCGGAGCGGTTTGAGAGGTGATGTGCGGCGGGTGACGCCGACAGGCACCAAGGCGAAAAAAGGCCCCGCGGAGAGATCTGCGAGGCCGGAAGGTGAGGCCTTGGGGGGCAGCGCGGCGGCTGCCGAAACCTCGGGAGACAAGAGGGGATCAAAGACGCGCCTTGCCCGCGTTAGTCCTTGCACTCCAGCAGCAGCATGCCGGCACCGGTGTTGGAGATGGGGATGTGGTAGTTCTTGGCCACCACCTCTACATCGTCGCCCAAAGCGCCGCGCATCATCATCCACATGATCAGCTCGGTGCCTTGCGAGCCTGCTTCCTTGACCAGTTCCATGCGGCTGATTTTGGTCAGCTCCTCGGGCGCGTGGACGATCTTATCCATGCACATTAGGTCGAAAGCCTTGTTGATGTGACCGGCGCGCTCGCCGTCCAACTGGTGCGACAGGCCGCCGGTGCCCAGCACAACGATTTTCACGTCTTCAGGGTAGGAGCGCAGCGCTTTGCCCAGCGACTTGCCGAAATCCAACGCGCGCTTGAGGGTTGGGATGGGGTGCTGCACGGTGTTGGCGCTGACCGGAATAGCGCGCGGCAGGTTTGGGTTGTCCAGCAGGCCCGGCCAGAACAACTGCATCGGCACCGTAAATCCGTGATCCACCGCCAGCTCCTGGCAGGAGGTGATGTCGAACTCGTCCTCGACCATGCCCTCAATGATGTGCCAGCTCAATTTGGCGTCGCCCGGCATAGGTGGGATCGCGGGAATCCCCCAGCCTTCGTCCTCGTTGTGGTACTCGTGCGCAGCGCCGATGGCGAAGGTCGGCATCTTGTCCAAGAAGAAACCCAGGCCGTGGTCGTTATAAATGTTGACCACAATGTCGGGCTTGTGTTCGGCCAACCAGGCGTGGACCGGTGGATAGCCGTCAAAGAAAGGCTTCCAATAGGGATCGTCGAACAGCTCTTTGGCGATCGCGTTGCCAACGGCTGGGATGTGGGAAGTGGTAATGCCACCAATGACTTTTGCCATGATTCAAGTCCTTACTGTTTGTTTTGGTCAAGCAGCTTTTGCTTGAATTCGTCGGTTGTCATGCCGGTCTGCTGACCGCCGATGTCTTGCACGCTGAGTTTGAAAATTCCGGCCAATTTGGCCAGGTAATAGATGTTGCCGCCTTCGCGGATCATGCCCAGTACATCCTTGTTGCGCACGGCGTCTTTCTGGGCGTCGGTCAGGCCGTATTTGGCCATATAGCCTTCGGGGTCGGCAAGGAAGGCATCGCGCCCTTGGGCGCCGTTGAAGGAGTAACACATCTTGTTCAGCCCATAGCCCTTCATGGCCATTTCGCCATCGAAGATCGTGGTGCCGGGGATGTCCAAGTGTTGGTCAAAGGACGCGTGGCTCATAGGGGTTTCTCCTAGGTCTGTCGGTGGTGCTGAGCGCTCTAAGCCCAGTACAAACGAAGCGGATTATCGACCAGCAGCTTGTGTTGCAGGTCTGGGGTGGTGGCGATGAGAGGGATGAAATCCACCAAGGCGCCGTCGTCGGGCATGTGGGATTTCATATTCGGGTGCGGCCAGTCGGTGCCCCACAAAACGCGGTCTGGGAAGGCCTCCACAACCGCTTTGGCGTAAGGCACAACGTCGATGTAGGGCGGTCCGGCTTTGGTCAAGCGCTCGGGGCAGGTGACTTTGGACCAGATGCGTTCGTTGTCGGCCATGAGGGTCAAGAACCGCTGGAAGTCGGGGTGATCGACGCCTTTGGACACATCCGGGCGGCCCATGTGATCGACCACGATAGTGGTGGGAAGCTGAGCCAAAAAGGGCTCCAGCTCCTCCAGGTCTTGGGCTTCGAAGTAGACGACGATGTGCCAACCCAGCGGCGCGATTTTCTCGGCAATCGACAAGAACACCTCCTTGGGCGTGGCATCGACCAGGCGCTTGACGAAGTTGAAACGCACGCCGCGCACGCCTGCTTCGTGCATGTCGTCCAGCTCGGCTTGGCTGACGTCAGCGCCAACCGAGGCGACGCCACGCGCTTTGCCGTCCGAGTGGCGCAGGGCATCGACCAGCGCGCGGTTGTCTTTGCCGTGGCAGGTGGCCTGCACGATGACATTGCGCTCAAAGCCCAGATAATCGCGCAGCGCAAACAGTTGGTCCTTGCCCGCATCGCAGGGCGTATACTTGCGTTCGGGCGCAAAGGGGAAGGCGGCGGCGGGACCAAAGACGTGACAGTGGGCGTCAACCGCACCTTCGGGCAGGATGAAGTCAGGCTTCTTGGGGCTGGGATGAAAGACCAGCCAATCGGCGTCCATGACTTGCGGTTTGTCGTTAGACATGTCTGATAGTCCTTTTGCTCGAACCTAGGCGAACACCTGGCCGTCCATGAGTTTGCGGGCGGTGCGCAGCACGGCGGCTTGGCTGACCGCACCCGAAGCATTTTGTTTGGTGATGATGGTCATCTCGCCCGTTGGGTGTTCGACCGACAAGGCGCGCTCGCCGTCGGCCTTGGCTTGGCCGCGCTCGGCCAGGTCGTAGGCAAGGCTGCCCTCCATCAAGCAAGCGGTGGCGACCGAGACCGCCGCCAGCACACCCACGGCCTTGTGGCAACGGTGCGGGATAAAGCTGCGGGTCGAAATCGCGCCGCCCTTGGTGGCGGGGCTGACCAGGGTCATTTTGGGCACCGACTTTTCGCGCACATCGCCCAAGTTCATGCGTAGACCACAAGCGAGGCGCAGGGCCTCAATGCGGGCCTTCAGCGTCGCGTTGGCCTCCAGCTCAGCCGGGCTTTCCTGACCGGTAATGCCCAGATCGCTCGCCCGCACCAGCACGCAGGGCATGCCATTGTCGATCATGGTCACCTCAAGGCCCTCAACGGTGTCGCGGATCTGGCCTGAGGGCAACAGCGCCCCACACGATGAGCCCGCCGTATCCTGAAAGGCTAGCGGCACGGGGGCAGCCGTACCGGGCACCCCGTCAATCCGCGCCGAGCCGTCATAGCTGACCTGGCCGCCGGGCGTTTGCACGCTGGCGACGGCGGTCTGACCGGTGTTCTCCATAAAGATGCGCACGGGTGTTTGCCCGTCTTGCGCCGCGACCAGGCCGCGCTCAATGGCGAAGGGGCCGACACCGGCCAGGATATTGCCGCAGTTCTGGCCGTCGCTGACCAAGGCTTGATCGACGAAGACCTGCAAAAACAGATAGTCCACGTCTATGCCCGGCCGCGACGAGGGCCCTACCACCGCCACTTTGGATGTCAGAGGGTCGCCGCCGCCCATACCGTCGATCTGACGCGGGTCCGGCGAGCCCATGATACGCAGCAAGAGCGCATCGCGCTCGCTGACATCGCTGGGCAGGTCGCTGGCCAGGAAGTATCCGCCCTTTGACGTGCCGCCGCGCATCCAAAGACAGGGCGTTCCGTTAGACATACTTCAGGCCTTTTTCGGCCAGGCGGGGGCGCATGTTATAGATGTCCAATCCCAACTCCCCGTTGGCCAGGCGCTGACGCTTGGCTTCTTCGTTGGCTTCACGCGCTTGGGCTTTTTCCAGCACGGCTTCGGCGTCTTCGCGGCGCACGACGCAGACACCGTCGTCGTCGGCAACGATGATATCGCCGGGATTGATCAGCGCGCCCGCACAGACGATGGGCACGTTGACCGAGCCCAAGGTCTCCTTAACCGTGCCTTGTGCGAACACCGCTTTGCTCCAGACCGGAAAGGCCATGCTGCGCAAGTCCATGGTATCGCGCACCCCGGCTTCGATAATTAGGCCCTTGACGCCGCGCGACTTGGCAGAGGTGGCGATCAGGTCGCCAAAATAGCCATCCTCGCAGGGGCTGGTCGGCGCCAGCACCAAAATGTCACCAGCCTGGCACTGCTCGATGGCGACGTGCAGCATCCAGTTGTCGCCCGGAGGGGCTGAGATGGTGACTGCCGACGCAGCCAAGCGCTGGCCCTGTTGGATGGGGCGCATGTAGGAGGCCAGCAAGCCCTTGCGCCCCTGGGCCTCGTGGACGGTGGCCACGCCGCAAGCGCCCAGAGCGTCGATCAGCGCGCTGTCTGCGCGCGGGATGTTTTGCACGACAACGCCGCTGGTTCCGACCCCGATCATACCAACTCGTCCACGGTTTGAGGGAAGATCGCCTGGAAGCCCTCGGCATAGCGGGCATTGCGTCCGCCGGCCTGACCGCCGGAGTTGCGGCGGAAGTGGTTGCCACGGTTCTCAGCGACGTTGGTATAGAAGTCCCACAGGTGCTCTTGGCCCTGCATGCACTCGATGGCGGCGCGCTTCTTGTCCCAAACCTCGGTGATGTCCAGGAAGACGTTGGGCTTCCATTCCATTTGCTCAGTCTGGTGCGGTTCGAACAGATAGAGTTGCGGCGCGCCCAGCACTTTTTGACCGGGGTTGTGGCCCCAGGCTTGCGCGATCATGCGGCACTCCAGCGCAAACTGCGTGGTGTTCATGTGGTCGGTGTTATAGGGGTCCCACTTGGAGTGGCTCATCATCCACTTGGGTTGCACGGCGCGGATCACATCGACCATACGCTCCTTGGCTTCCAGGCCCAGGTTCAGCGGATAGTCGCCCAGATCAAAGAACTGGATATCGTGGACGCCCAGCGCGGCGGCGGCGTTCTCGGCCTCCTTGCGACGCTCGGTTTTTACGCGTTCTAAGGTCATGCCCTCTTGCTTCCACAGCTTGGCGCTCTCGCCGCGCTCGCCATAGGACAAGCACACAACCGTGACGTCATAACCTTTGTCTTGGTGCAGGGCGATGGCTCCGCCAGCGCGCCAAACGAAATCGGCCGAGTGGGCGGAAATAACCAGGGCGGTCTTGGTGTCGGTCATGGTAGCTTAGTCCCGAAATAGTGCATGTTGCTTTGCGAGGCGGCGGTGATTTTCTGCCTCGGGTATAGCATTTCGTCCCCAGGCCCGCTATTTGAAACAAAGAAATTGATATAAGTTTAGGCTATGATAGCCGTAAGCGATGCTGTGAACGGAGCCTGACTTGGACGCGACATTTCCCAACCTTCGCCACCTGCGCGTCTTTGTCGAGGTCGCGCGTTGCGGCTCGGTCTCGCAAGCCGCATTGCGCTCGAATTTGTCCCAGCCAGCGGTCACACAGGCGCTGTCCAAGCTGGAGAGCCAGAGCCAGGTTCGCCTCTTCAATCGCCATAAGTCGGGGCTGTACCTCAGCGATATTGGCCAGCTCTATGTGCAGCGGGTTGAGACTGCTTTGGCCTTGCTTGAGCAGGGGGCGGCCAGCGTGCGCCGCATGGGTCGTTCTGAGACCGGCCGCAGCGAGGCTGGTCGCCCTGAGGCCGGTCGTTCAGAACCGGGGCGCGGCTTCCAGCGCTTTGATCAGTTGATGACCGCTGCACAATTACGGGCCTTGGTGGCCTTATCGCAACGGCCAAATTTCACCGCGGCCGCCACCAGCATTGGCCTCAGCCAGCCGTCACTTCACCGGGCAGTGCGCAACCTTGAGGCCTTGAGTGGTGTCGAGCTGTTTCGCAAAAGCGAACAGGGCATCGCCTTCACGCCTGCCGCTTTGGCCTTGCTGCGCGCTGTCAAGTTGGCCTGGAGTGAGCTGCGCCAGGGCGCGGACGAGATCAGCGCGCATTTGGGCGTCGATAGCACGAGCTTGCTGGTCGGCACCTTGCCGCTGCCGCGTTCCTACCTGTTGCCACGCGCCATTCACGCCATGGTGCAGGCGCATCCGGGGCTGCAAATCCAATCCATCGACGGACCCTTTATCGAGCTGGCGCGGGCCTTGCAGCACGGCGAAATCGACTTCCTAGTGGGCGCCTTGCGCAGTGATCTGGACCCGGCTGACTTCAAAATCATGCCGCTGTTCGATGACCCCTTGGCAGTGGTTGCGGGCCACGCACACCCATTGGTCGGCCAGGCGGGCCTGAGCCTGGATACCTTGCTCGGCTACCCCTGGATTGCCCCGCCGCGCGCGACGCCCGCAGGCTCCTACCTCTACCAGGCTCTGGGCATAGCAGAGCTTGAGAGCACGCCGGTGCGGGTGGTGTCCTCCTCGCTGGTCTTGGTGCGCGAGTTGCTGAAGCAAGGGCCCTATCTGACCATCCTATCACGCCACCAAATCCGCGAGGAGCTGGCCAACCAGAGCTTGGCGGCCCTGGACGTGGATCTGCCAGGCAGCCGCCGCCCAATCGGCATCACCTTTCGCGCTTCATGGCGGCCCACGGCGCGCCAGCAGGCCTTTATCGCTTGCCTGCAGGCAGTGGCGCGCGACATCGAGCGCGCGAGCGAACCTTAGGGACTTGCCTTAGAGGTGCGACGGCATCGGGACTTGCCTAAGGGCTTGGCCTCAATGTGGTTCTCATGAATCCAAAATATAAGTGTGAATTGCACATTGCACTACATGACAAAGTGGTTTAGTTGGCTGCAACCTTTTCTCTGATGCAGGCGATTTCCACCATGTCACTGACTCAATTGGCGTTCCAAATCATACAACTGTCACCATCGCAGTTCCTGCTACTGGCGATCGGTGTTTTGGCGCTCGGCGCGGTCGTAAGTATGATCGTCGCCAGGCCGAAAGGTGTTATGCGCGGCGGATCATTCTTCGGTTTGAGCCTGCTGCTGCACTTTGCTTACATGGCCTCGTCCTTCGTCATGAGGCACGCCCTGCCCAGTTTTGGCGTTCATCTGTCGATCACAACCCAAATCTACAGTGTGCTGATCCTGGTCTTGGTATTCGGCTTCTTCTTCGGTCAAATGGCGGTGGCGCGCGCGCGCGATGTCTACGGGCGCGCGATCTATGCTTACATTGCGTTTATTCCGCTTATCGGGTGGCTCTATTTCAGTTTTGCCCAGTCGCAAGGCAGGCCTGTCGCTGACGAGGTTCAGCTTCCACGCGTCTTGAAGGGCGGCTGGGCCGTCTTGCTCGGACTTGCCTGCATGGTCGGCGTCTACCTGATCAATCAAGCCAAAGATCGCATGCAACCGGTCGGCCTTCCGGTCCTGACGGAGCAGGAGTTGGATAGTCTGGGATTTGACGCCTCAGAAATCGAAAATGCCGAAGTCATCACGGACTACGGCTTGATCATCCAGCTCGTAGGGCTCGAAGGAACGCTGCAATCCATCGCCGAGGGCGAGGAGCCTCGCATTTTTGAAGACGGCAACGCCCTGCTATCGGCCGAGGCTGAAGGTAATACGTTGACCATGGTGTTCCAGCTGCCGAACGGCAGCCCTGCCGACGATATTGACCAAGAGGGCTTTAGCCGCGACTACTGCCAGGATGCTGATTATCTGCCAATCTATGAAGCGGGCGGTACCTTGAAGTTCGAGATGCGAAACGAAGACAAGGAGGCGCTAGCGACCATAGTGGTTAACCAGGACGCCTGCCAGGCCATGACCGAAGCGGGCGGCAGCGAGGGTTAGAGCCAGCCACGAGCCGCGCGGTACTGGGGCCGATCACAGGTCTCGAAAGCCAAGCCTTGGAGGCCTGAGCCAGAGTGCATTGCGCCGAATGGCCGCCGTCGATCAGGGTCTAACGTATTGAATTGGATATAAATTCATCCCCCAGAAACCTTGGCGTTGTTATTTCTTTTTGCTCAGGGTCTGCTCTAAGGGTGCATTTCGCTCCACACCGGCGGGCGCAGGGCTGACTGAAACCAACACAGCGCCGAATAGATCGAATAGACCGGCAAGCCCGTGGCGCGCTGAACCGCGCGGGCGTAGGGGATCATGTTGGTGCATTCCAGCACGATTGCGCCCAGGTCGCCTTGGGCGGCCTGAAAATCAAGCGCAGCCTGGATCAAATCGGCTTCACTGGCGGCCACGTCCAGGCTGTCTTCGTTGCCCAAGATCGCGCGCGTGAACTCTTGGCCGCCCTCGGCGCCCCACAAGGGCGTGTCCAGCGCCAGCCCAGCGGCCTGCAAGTGTGCGGGCGTCATACTGGCTTTGGAAATGGTCAGGACGCCAACGCGTTTGCCAGCGGGTAGGGTGGCCTGAACCATGGGCACTTGCATCAAGGAAGAGGTCAGCACCGGTACGGGCACTGCGGCTTGCAGCTCGCGCTGATAGAGCGCCAAGAACCCGCAATTGGTACTGATGCCGTCCACCCCGTCAGCCACCAGCTCCTGAGCGGCGGCGATGAAGGTGTCCAGCAATCCTTGCGCGCCCTGGAGCACCACACGCTGGGGGCTGGCCGAGCGCACGATCTTGTAGTGAACCGGAAAAGGCCAGGTCTCCGCGTGGCCCATGTCGCCTGGAATGCGCGGAAATTGCGCCTCAAGCATAAGAATTCCAATGCGCGCGCCGTACAAAGCTTTGCCGCCACGAACTTTAGAACCTGCGAGACTCGACATTGACGTATAGACCATCGATTTTCCGGCTTGACGCGTCAAAAGATTGGGCTAGCGTAACGCTGCTCGCAGGACGAAAGCCAGCAAAAAAAGGCGGCGTCAGAGCAGAACCGGAGGAAGCGTGGAGACCCAGCAAGCAAGCAACGCCATGAGCGGGGCTGAGGCTGTAGTGACACAACTGGCAGGGCATGGGGTGGCGCACATCTTCGGCCTCTGCGGCGATACCTCTTTGCCCTTCTATGATGCTCTGGCGCGCTTGACCCACGCCATGACCCACATTTTGACCCGCGACGAGCGCTCGGCGGCCTACATGGCAGACGGCTACGCGCGGGTGACACGCCGCGTCGGCATTTGCGAGGGACCATCGGGCGGTGGCGCGACCTATATGACGCCGGGTCTAGTTGAGGCCAACGAGTCGTCGATCCCCATGCTCAGCATCACCACGGACGTTTCGACCAGCTCTGCCGGGCGCTTTCCGCTGACCGAGCTGGACCAGAAGGCCATGTTTGCGCCCTTGACCAAGTGGAATGCGCTGGCCAGCTCGCCCGCCACGCTCTGCACCCAGTTTCGCGCGGCCTTTCGCGCCGCCACCAGCCCGCGCATGGGTGCTACGCATATTGCCCTGCCGTTTGACGTGCAAAAGGCAGCGGTTGACCCCAACGACGCCTGGAGCGATGCGCGGTTTGGAGCCATGGGCGCGCTGCGCTCGGCTCCTGACGCCCGCGATTTGGAGGCGGTCTATGAGGCCCTGGTTGCGGCCAAGCGCCCGGTTGTCATCTGCGGCGGCGGCGTGGGTTTGGCCGAAGGCGAGGCAGCGCTCAAGGTGCTGGCCGAAGGGCTGGACCTGATCGTGGCTACCACCATTTCCGGCCAAGGTTGTTTGCCCGAGATCCACCCAAACTGCCTGGGCGTGGTCGGCTCGAACGGCGGGGTTCCGGCCACGCGTGCTGTGGTCGATGAGGCCGACTTTATCCTGTTCATTGGCTGCCGCGCAGGCTCGGTCACGACAGAGCGCTGGCGTTCGCCCAAGCCGGGCGTGGCCACGGCGCACATCGACGTGGACTCTGCGGCGTTGCAAGCGGCCTATGCCTCGCAGGCAGTGGCTTTGGGCGACGCAGGGCTGGCGCTGGAGGGCCTGGTCGCGCTCATGTCGTCCCATCGTGATCGCCCTGGCTTTGGCGGGCAAGCCCGCGTTGCCAAAGCGAAGGCAGAAAAATTCGCCGCCTTCAATGCCTTGGCGGCCTCGAATGACAGCCCCATCAAGCCCGAGCGCATCGTTGCAAGCCTGCGTCGCGCATTGCCCGATGATGCCATAGTGGTCGCCGATCCGGGCACGCCTTGCCCCTACCTGTCGGCCTTCTATGAGCTGCGCACCACCGGCAAGACGCTGTTTTCAAACCGCGCGCACGGAGCCTTGGGCTATTCGCTGGCAGCGTCGGTCGGCGCACAGATCGGCCAGCCCAATCGCAAGGTGGTGTCGGTCATGGGCGATGGCTCGTTTGGCTTTACCGTAGGTGAGTTGGAGACCGTGGTTCGCCTGGGCTTGCCCATCACCTTTATCGTCATGAGCAACGCGGTCTTCGGCTGGATCAAGGCCGGGCAGAAGTCGGGCTTTGGCGCGCGCTATTTCTCGGTGGATTTCAGCCGCAGCCAGCATGCGGACATCGCAGCGGCCTATGGCGTGAAAACCTGGAGCGTCGAGGATCCGCGCGCGCTGGACAGCGTGCTGAGCGCGGCCGTTGCGCACAATGGCCCCAGCCTGGTCGATATCATCACTCAGCCGCTGCCCGAGGCAGCCGCGCCAGTGTCGGAGTGGGTCGCATGAGCGAACGTGTTGCTGTTGTCGGGGCCGGTATTGTTGGCGTTTCCAGCGCCGAATGGCTGCGTCGGGCGGGCTTTGATGTCACGCTGATCGACCGTCTGGAGCCCGGCAGCGCCGAACAAACCAGCTATGGCAATGGCGGAATTTTGGCCCGCTGCGCCATTATTCCGGTGCCGACGCCCGGCATTTGGCGCAAGGGCCCGCGTATGGCCTTGGACCCCAATCAGCCCTTGTTTATGCGCTGGTCTTATCTGCCGCGCCTGCTGCCCTGGTTGCTGCGCTACTTGGCCTCCAGCCGCGAGGCCCAGGTGCGCAAGACTGCTGCGGGCTTGGCGACGCTGAACCTGGACACGGTTGACCAGCACTTGGCTCTGGCGCGCGGCACTCCGGCTGAGGCTTACGTCAAGCCGGGCCTCTATGCCTACGTCTATCCCTCGCGCGCGGCTTTCGAGGCCGACGCCTTCGGCTGGGATATCCGCGCCGAGCACGGCATCACCGGCCAGGCTTTGGAAGGCGAGGCGCTGCGAGCCTGGGACCCGAACTTGTCGCCGCGCTATAAATTCGCCTACTTGATGGAAGACCACGGCATCATATCCTCGCCAGGGCGCTATGTGGCGGCGCTGGCGGACTGGTTCCAGAGCCAAGGGGGCCACATTCAGCGCGCCGATGTGCAGGCGGTCCAGGCGCTGGAACAGGGCGTGTCGCTTACGATCAATGGCCAGAGTCAGACCTACGACCGCTTGGTGCTGGCCACCGGCGCTTTTACCGATGCTCTGTCGCGCGGCTTGGGCATCAAGGCCGAGATCGAGCCCGAACGCGGCTATCACCTGTTGCTCAAACAGCCGAATTTCATGCCCAAGCAAGCGCTGATGGTCGCCGACCATAAGTACGTGGTGACGCCGATGGAAGACGGGCTGCGCATCGCAGGAGTGGTCGAATTTGGCGGCTTCAAAGCAGGCAAGAGCGCAGCGCCCCTGGACTTGCTGCGCCGCTCGATCCGCCAGTTTTATCCAGACTTGACCTGGCAGGACGAAGAGACTTGGCTGGGCTATCGCCCTGCAACACTTGACTCTTTGCCTTTACTGGGCCCCCATCCAGAACACAGCCAAATTCTCTTTGCCGCCGGTCACCAGCATATCGGGTTGACTGCCGGCCCTAAAACCGGGCGCCTTGTGGCCGACATGATGGCCGGGCGTCACCCAAACACTGATCTGAGTGCCTTCGCGCCGGATCGTTTCAGCTAGCGGCGACCGGCCAGAGCGCGCGCCAAACCAGGGGCGCGCCGGGTGCTGGCCGGACACCTAACATCTTGCATCGCGCGCTACGTGTATCGCGCGGGCATACACCGCCTTACGGCAAATAACAGAGAGGAAACATTATGCTCAAAACCGTATCATTCTCATTGGCCGCGGTAGCGCTGGCTGGCTCAGCTATGGCAGGCAGCCACGCGCAAAAGTGGGACATGCCCATGGCATACGCGGCCTCCAACTTCCATTCCGAGCACGGTGTCATCTTCGCGGATGCGGTGCGCGACGCCACCGGCGGCGCGATCGACATCACCGTGCACCCGGGCGGCTCGCTGTTTGGCGGCGCTGACATTAAGCGCGCGGTTCAAACAGGCCAGGCCCCCATTGGTGAGCGCCTTTTGTCCGCGCACCAGAACGAGTCGGCGCTGTTTGGCGTCGACTCGATTCCCTTCTTGGCCACCTCTTATGAGGATTCGGACAAGCTGATCCACGCAGCACAGGGCGCGATTGCAGCCGAGCTGGATTCCCAGAACTTGCACCTCTTGTACTCTTGTCCTTGGCCAGGCCAGGGCCTTTACTTCAAGAAGGCGGTCAACTCCAAGGCTGATACTCAGGGCGTCAAGTTCCGCTCCTACAACTCCGCGACGGCCCGCTTGGCCGAGCTGATGGGCATGTTGCCGGTCCAGGTTGAGGCAGCAGAGCTGTCGCAAGCGCTGGCGACCGGTGTGGCGGAGTCCTTCGTGTCCTCCGGTTCAACCGGCTATGACCGCAAGGTTTGGGAGCAGTTGTCTCACTTCTATGAAGTCAATGCTTGGATGCCGCGCAACTATGTCTTTGTGAACAAACAAGTTTGGGAAGACCTGGACGCAGACATGCAAGCTGCGGTTCAAGGCGCTGCAGACGACACGGCTGCTAAGTGTACCGCCAAGAGCGCTGAGCTGGCTGGCTGGTATCTTGAGCAGTTGGCGGCCAACGGCATGAATGTTCAGCCTGCTGGTGACGAGTTGCGTGCAGATCTTGAAGCCATCGGCGCGACCATGACCGCTGAGTGGATGGAGGCTGCTGGCGACGCTGGTAAAGCTGTCATCGACGCTTACAAGGGTATGTAAGTAAAGGGCGTGTAAGTCCTGTATAGGGAGCAGGCGAGGGCGCTATTGCCTTCGCCTGCGCCTTTTCTTGACGCCGTATCGGCGTCGCACACGAGTTGGCGCGGCCCTGTGCGCCAGATGAGGAGGCGCTATGCGCAGCGATTGGCCATCTTATCTTGGCTTGCCCCTTTGGGCCTGGTTGTTCGTAATCCCGACGTTGCTTGCCGTGCTAGTCTTTGTGGCACGTAAGCCCGCCAAACCGATCTTGCGGCCCATTTGGGCGCTGCTCGACGGGCTCTATTTCGCGTCCGGCATCGTTGGGGCTGGCTTCTTGATCGCGATCTTATTGCTGATCGTGGCCAACATGACCGCGCGCTGGACCGGCAATGTCTTCCCAGGAGCCACGGAGTACGCAGGATACTGCATGGCGGCAGCCTCCTTCTTCGCGCTGGCGCATGCGCTGAACCGCGGCGCGCACATCCGCGTCTCGTTGTTCTTGAGTCTGGGGCGTTCGGTACATTTTTGGCTCGACGCGCTGGCGACCCTAGCGGCGGCGATTATCGCCACCTATTTCGCGCGCTATGCTATCAAAACCATCTGGTTTTCTAAGTTGCTCAACGACCGCACACAGGGATTGGATGAGCTGCCAAACTGGCTGATTGCCTATCTCTCCTTTTTCGTTGCGCCAGGGCGCTATGCCAAGGAAATCGCGGGCATTGATCCCGGCTGGAGCTTTACGCCGGTCTGGTTGCCCCAACTCGCCATGGGCTTTGGGGCAATCCTTTTGGCCATCGCCTTGTGGGATAATCTTTACCGTTTGCTGATCCTGGGCGAAAGCCGCATCAAGTCCGAGGGTGTAGAATAATGGAACAACTGACACTCACCCTGGTCTTTTTGGCGGTGCTGTTCATCTTGTTGGGCGGCTCCGTGTGGATCGGTCTGGCCCTGATGGGCGTGGCCTACGTCGGCGTTGAGCTCTTCACCTCGCGACCTGCGGGCGATGCTATGATCACCGAGATCTGGCGCTCTTCGTCGTCTTGGACTCTGACCGCTCTGCCTTTGTTTATATGGATGGGCGAAATCCTCTATCGAACGCGGCTGTCCGAAGACATGTTCCGCGGCCTGGCTCCCTGGATGCGCTGGCTGCCGGGGGGGCTTTTGCACACCAACATTGCAGGCTGTACGGTCTTTGCGGCGGTGTCGGGCTCGTCGGCGGCGACACTGACCACGGTTGGCAAAATGTCGATCCCCGAGCTGCGCAAGCGCGGCTATCCCGAATACATGATCATCGGAACGCTGGCGGGCGCGGCGACGCTGGGGCTGATGATCCCGCCCTCGCTGACGCTGATCGTCTATGGCGTGACCATCAACGAGAGTATCACCAAGCTGTTTATCGCGGGCATTCTGCCGGGCTTGGTGCTGGCGGGGCTCTTCATGCTCTATATCATCGGCTGGTATTTCCTGCGCCCCAATGAGCGCCCCGCGCCCGAGCCCGCCATGAGCCTGGGCGCGATGATCAAAGAGAGCCGCTTTCTGATCCCGGTCATCTTGCTGATCATGGCGGTGATTGGCTCCATGTACCAGGGTTATGCCACGCCCACAGAGGCAGCGGCGATCGGCGTGATTGGTGCCCTTGTGCTAGCGGCATTGCAGGGCTCGCTGACCTGGGACAGCTTCAGCCAGAGCTTGATGGGGGCGACTCGCACGTCAGCCATGATTGCGCTGATCCTGATGGGCGCAGCCTTCTTAAAGCTCTCCATGGGCTTTACCGGTTTGCCGCGCGCGCTCGCCGAGTGGATCGACTCCTTGGGCCTGAGCCCGGTTGCTCTCATCGCCATGCTGACGGTCTTCTACCTCATCCTTGGTATGTTCTTGGACGGCATTTCTTCGGTGGTGCTGACCATGGCGATTGTTGAGCCCATGATCCGTGCCGCTGGCATCGACATGATCTGGTTCGGCATCTTTATTGTCGTGGTGGTGGAGATGGCGCAGGTCACGCCGCCCATTGGCTTTAACCTGTTCGTACTGCAGGGCATGACGCGGCATGAGATCTACTATATCGCCCGCACGGCGGTGCCTATGGTGGCGCTGATGTTGCTGATGGTGGTAGTGCTGGTGGCTTTCCCCGATCTGGCGACCTTCTTGCCTGGCAAGGCCTCAGCGGGGCCGCCGGGCTAGGCCGACTGCGGCAGGTCGCTTTGACACATCGAAGCGCCTCGATCCTGGGGTTAAACTGCTCCGCGACCCGAGTGATTGGTTTCAATCACGCAAAACTTGTTTGGGCCGCGCTTGGTTCAAAAGCAAACCCTCAGAGCATGTGCAGCCCTGGCAGCAGAGCGAACCATGTCGAGGGTCTGTTTCGCCGACCAGCCAACCCCTGAGACCGCCGTGACTACGAATACAAATCTGTCGCAAAGCGCAAACAGCGCCTCCCAAAGTGATCGCTCCCTGGGCCAGCGCCTGGCTGCTGGAGGCGTCTTTACTCTGCTCTATGGGGCGGGGATCGGCACATCGATTTGGGCGGGCATCACCATGCTGGCCGTCGAAACCGAGGAGCGGCGCGCGCAATTCGGTGAGGCCGCCTATCCTGAGGCCGCCAGCGTTTATGGCCCTATGCTGACGGTGCTGGCCTGCGGCTTGCCGTTTATCTGGGCTTGGTGGTCTTGGCGACCAGCGCGCCAATCCGGCCTAGCGCTGGGGCGCGTCATGCGGCTGGCAGCGGTTGCTCTGCTGATTTCATCAAGTTTGGCCCCGATTGCAGCGCTGTTGGTCGATGCCTCTGCATTTTTGCAGAGCTGGATCTTAGCGCTGGTCATTGGCCTCATTCTGTGGCCGCTCACGGGCCTGTTGGTGGCGGTCGCTTTGTGGACCAGCGACAAGGTCTGGGGTTCGACCCGTCCCTAGGCCATTTGGCTAGGCGCAGCGCGCCTGGCGGCCACAGGGACGAATAGGGGGGCTGCGCGTGGCTATTCGTGTCCAGCATCGTCGCTTTCATCGCCCATAATGGGCAGGACGCGGCTGGTGTCTTCCTTCGATGTCTCTGGCAAAAGCTGGGCAACCAGATAGAAGACGACCAAGATGCCCGCGAAGATCGCCATGATGATCCAAAATGTTGGGCTGAGCACGAAGGGGTCCTTGGCAATTAATCTTACTCCGTATGTGGGAAGGCCAGGCGGGTTTGTCACGCCCGCAGGTGGCAAATCGCTCACGGAGTTGCGATCAGGCTTGCGCGGTCGCTGGCTTGGCAGAAGCTGCGCGCACGGTTAAATAGTTGTCAGCGTCCAAGGTCAGTGTGGCCTTAGGCTAGTGACTTCATCGAGGTTTTCATGGTTTGGCTCTGCCGCTTTCGCGCATCTTTGCTGCTTATTTTGGCTCTCGGCTTTGTGGTGCTGGTGAGTGTGCCGGCCATGTCGGGTAGCGGCAGCAAGCCGAGCCATGACCCCGCCGCGACCGGCAATATGCCGTCTAGCCAGACGCCTCAATCTGCCCTCACCGACGCCCAGCGCCAGCTTTGCCAGACGGCGTTCAGCAACGGCAGCGGGACAAAGTTCACAGACGAAGCCGCCTTCGAGGCCGCCTGCCTCGAGTTGTTCCCGCCACAGATTGAAGGCGAAGGCGACAGCGAGGCCTAGCCTCAGATCCTGAAATTCGCCCGCAGATTTGCGCTCAAATCTAGGTCGCCCGCCCTGCAAGGCCTTTTTACCACAAGAGCCGTCGCGAATGGGAGGGTGACATGTGCGCTTGGCCCTAGTGTTCTTGCTGATTACCAGCAGGAGAAGGGCCGAGCATGGCGCAGCTCATCATCACATATTGGCGCGATATTCCAGCCCAAGTGACCGTCAAAGCGGGCCGCAAGTCGGCCAAACGCGCCCTGCCAGAGCGCTTTGAAAAGGCCATCGACGCTGCGGCGATGCGCGGGGGCATGGACAGCACCGACGATTACTTGTCCGAGTGGCGCAAGGCCGCCCCGCAAGAGCTGGATGCAGAGCAAAGCGGCGACCTGGAGGCAGCGGCTGAGGCTGCGGCTCAGAGCCTGGATCAAGATTACAGCGCTGAGCGTTTGCGCGCGCTTATTGCCAACGAAGGCCGCCTTTAGGGCCGCCACTTAGGAACGCAGCATGACCCTTTCCAACGAACAAGTTTTGGGCTCCATTCAAGAGCTTATGGCTGGCTTCACCGCCGAGACCACGCCCGCCTCGGCCAAGAAGGTTGAGGATTTCCGCCAGCATCTGGCGCCCGGAACCGATGTCTACGTGACCTTCTTGCCGGGCTCGGACTTCAACGACACCATCGCGGTCTGCAAGCGCCTGCGCGACGAAACCATGCGCCCCATTCCGCACTTCGCGGCCCGCTCAATCCCGTCCGCCCAAGTGCTGGAGGACAACGTCAAAGCCGTGGTGGAAGACGCGGGCGTTGACCGTGTTCTGGCCATCGCTGGCGGCGTGTCGGACAAGGATATCGTCGGCCCGTTCAGCGACTCCATGCAATTGCTGGAGACCGGCTTGTTCGACAAGTACAAGATCAAGACCATTGGCGTCGCGGGCCACCCGGAAGGCTCGCCCGACATGCCGCAAGAGGCGATTGCCAAGGCGCTGGCTTGGAAGAACGCCTTTGCCGAGCGTACAGACGCGGATCTGCACATTGTCACCCAGTTCTGTTTCGAAGCCGATCCCATTATCGCTTGGGATAAAGCCATGCAGGCCGAAGGCAACCGCCTGCCGATCCACATCGGTTTGCCGGGCTTGGCGACCATCAAAACGCTGCTCAACTTCGCGCGGATTTCAGGCGTTGGTCCGTCCATGCGCTTTTTGACCCGCCAGGCGATGAACGTGCACAAGCTGGTGACGGTGTCTGATCCCAATAAGCAGTTGGTTGGTCTGGCCAAGTACAAGGCGCAAGACTCCAAGTGTGGGATCACCAACGTCCACATGTACCCGCTGGGCGGTCTGCGTCGCACGGCAGCTTGGGCCTATGAAGTCGCCAAGGGTGAGATCGACTTTGACAAGAAAGGCGAGGGCTTTAAGACACGCGTGAAGATCGACTAGGGTCCGGACTCATTAGAGCCACCATGTGACGAAGGCTGCGATGGCGATAGTGGCCATGAAGGTCTTGATGTTGCGGTCGAACCGGGTCGCTACGCGGCGCCAGTCCTTGAACCGGCAGAACA
>JAUIBT010000035.1 GCA_030428255.1 Alphaproteobacteria bacterium
AGGCTTTTCAAATGATCGGACATACCGAATAGCGATGGCTCTTGCTTGATCACGGGCATAGGTTTCTCCTTCACCCAAGTGAATCATCATAACCTCAAACCCGCAAGGTTAATGCGGGTGTCTAGCTTGCCTGCGACCGGGCAGTCAGCGGCCTGCCCCTCGGTGAGGACCGGCTTCACCGGCAGCCCCCTGGCATCGCTCAGAACATGTACCTTAGTCGTCAGGCCGCCGCGCGCCATGGAGCACCAGTGCGAAGAACCCAAAAAAATACCGCTCAGCATCGGACGATCATCCACGCGTGGCAGACCGCGCGGCACGTTCGGCAACAAGGGCTGGTTCACAGACCACACAAATAGCGGTTTTGGTACAGTTTTTGGAGGAGCCAATATCAACGTCCTCTTTTTCTCTCCTCCCACAAGCGCAACGCATAGCAAATCGGAAACCCAACCAATAAGAGTATAACAGTTAATACAGCAACGCGCTCAGCAGTTATTGGTGGGCCAAAAAAAGAAAACCAAATTAACTGATAGGCAGTCACAAAGAATATTGTATGCACTATACTTAATTGTAATGCTTTTTTGTTCATTTTTATCTCTTTGTTTCCCATATTATGCAGCCATGATTTGTATAATTGTGCATTTCACCAGATGCAACCAGCAGCATGGTAAAGCCCATTGCCAACGGCACCACCCACTGCACCAACAGCAGCTGCCGGTATGATACCTGCACCTGTAACGGCAGCGCCCGCACCGACGGTAAGTCCGCCAACAACTGTACCGTCAATCACCGTTTTAGTTTGCCCCCACAAGGAACAGGGTCGACCGCTATAACTGCTGCGTCCTGGCGGGGTTTGCTCCGCTCTTGGATGGCCAACGGTGTTGGTCGCAGCAAAGGGGATATAGTATCTGGCTTGGTTAGCGGAATAAGCCGTCGACGGCGTTGGACCGCCGTCGGGGTAGCCTGGGCCGCGTCGGACCTGGCCCTGCGCGTAGCGCCGGGACGTCACCACGCGTGGTTCTGAATTCTGTCGGTGCGCTGGGATTGAGCGCTCAAAGTGCCGCGAACGCCAGGAATGGGGTGTGATTTTTGGTGGTGCTGGCACATCCAGAAATCTTTGCAGCGCGCCGGGGGGAAACGATCCTGGACGGCGATGTCGCCTTTGGTGGCCAAAAGATTGGTGACTAGAAAAACTGGGATTAGCTGTTGTTAGGGTTGTATAAGACATGGCGTATGTCCTTTTACTACATTGCCTTGTTCTAGTTGTCGTTCGATGATCACCTGACAGCGATCTATGTTCGCGTTATGTTTTATAGCATCAGAACAAACCATGCAATCTTTAATTGCGCCTCATCTGTTTTGCTCGCTGTAAGGGTGTCGACACCACGCCTGACCTCAGCCCAAGGCGCTCAGTCCTCTGCCAAGGCCTCTTGTGCAAAGTCCTCTTGGATCACAGGAGCCGCTGATCCACCACCCCTTGGCGTGGTGAACCGGGTTGCCATAATCAGTGAGCAGGGTATGGATTTGGAAAAGATCGGCTTCAACGATACCAAAGCCGCGTCGTTCCATGCCGTGCTAAGCCATGATTCGATCTGTTTTTTCAACGCTCTATCAACTCGGCCAGCCGTCACCGCGGCGCTCGCATAACAACGGTGCGCAAGATACTGAATTGATGTGCAGGAACGAAAAAACGGCCACAGCAATCGCGCTGCCGGGCCGTTTTTCTGTCTCCGGTCTTTGCCGCTGCGCCCCGAGTGAGGGCGCGAGGCGCTCAGCCTACCACTGGTAGCCCAGCTTGAAGTTGAACAGCGTCGCCGAGCTGTCGGTGAACAGGCCGCTGTTCTCGATGTTCATATCACCATAGAAGCGTCCGCTGTTGGGATCGCCGAAGCTCACCCGTCCGCCGACCTTGAGTGTGCCGCTGACCTCGTCCTGCACGAACTTGGCACCATTGGACAGGATCACATCATTCGCGCCCGACAGGTCGAAGTCCAGGCTCAAGCCGGCGTAGGGCTCGAACATACCCGCGATGGGTTGATTGACGCCGACATCCACACCCACGCGGCCGTTCGCGGTCTCGACCGAGAAGTCGCTGACCACGCTGCCGTCAGAGGCGGTGTAGCCGTCGAAGTCCTCGTTGGTGACAAAGATCTGCCCCCATGGCTCGACGCTGATGTTGCCCGCGTCCAGATCAAAGCCGCTCTTGACGCTCAGCTTGAAGGCGCGCGAATCGGTGGTGCCGCTGACTGAATTGGCCGTGATGTCGTTGGTGTAGCCGCCATAGGACAGCATGGATTCAAAGTAAACCAGGTCTTCGAAATAGAAGGCCGAATAGAGGTCGATGTGGGAGCCTGACTTCTTCAGGCTGCCGTTCTGCGCCACGTTGAAGTCCAGGGTGTTGCTCTCAAAGCCGAAGGCTCCGCCCAGCAACAAGGTCTCCTCCAACAGATAGTCCGCACCCAGCGTCACGTAGGCACCCGTACCGTCGTAGCCCGCTGTCCCGTCTTTGTTGTAGAGGCCAAAGCCAAAGGCGGTGTAGGCGTCAAAGCCGGACTTGCGGTCTGCCAAGTAGGGGTCCAGCGGGTCCGCGCCGGGGTCGTAGTCCACGCCCAAGCCCTCCAGGGCGTTGGCGATCCGGGCCTGACGGTCCCGTTTGATGTCGGCCAGAATGTCGTCAGAGGTAAAGCTGACCCAGCCATTTTGGGCGGCGAAGCTCTGGCGATCCATCAAGAAGTCGTCCACCTGATCCAGGTTTGAGACCGACATGTTGAGGTTCTGCACCGGCGTGAAGCGGCCCGCGTTGAGGCGGCTGGCCGACCGCTTGCTGTAGAGGCCAGAAGAGAAGCGCGCCATCTGCTTGTTGATCACGCTCGACAAGGTGCGCGAGGCCGCCGACTGTGATCGCGAGCTTGAGACCGAGATGGTCACGTTGACCGTATCGACAGCGGAGGTGATGCCGTCGCTGACGCTGACTTGGAAGGTCAGCACGGTGGTGGTGTAGACCGATGGAGCCATGAAGCTCATGCTGGCGGTGCCCGCGTTGTTCATGACAACGGTCGTGCCAGCGGTCTGGGTCCAGGTATAAGTAAGCGCGTCGCCGTCGGGATCGCTGGCCGTAGCGGTCAAGGCCACTGCTTCACCTTCAACCGCGGTGGTATCGGCTCCAGCGCTGACGGTGGGGCTGCCGTTGATCGTGCCGGTGACGGTAATGACGTAGGGGTTCTCGTCGGTATCGTCAGATTTGACCGACAGATCAAAGCTGAAGGTGCCTGCGGTTGTCGGCGTGTAGTTGACGGTCAAACTGGTCGAGCCTGAGGCGGCAACGGTCATACTTGTGAAGGTCGCGGTGTGCACGGTGACATTGGCTGGGTTGCTCGCGGTCACCGAGGTCAGGTTCAAGATAGCCGTGCCCAGGTTCTCGATGGTGATGACCTCGTTGGTGGCTGCGCCGCCTGTGGGGCGCGGGCTGACGGTCAAGGTGCCGCCGGTCAGGACCGAAACGCCCGCATCGTCCTTCAGATTGATTTCAGGGGCCGTACCAGCGGTGCCGCTGATGGCGATGTTATAGGCCGCCTCGTCAGCATCGTCCGAGTTGATGACCAGATTAAAGCTGAAGGGACCGGCAATGGTTGGCGTATAGGTGATGGTCAGCGTGGTCGATCCGCCAGCAGCGATAGACGCAGCGGTAGGCGTGAAGGAATTGACTGTGACATTGACGGGGGTATTGCTGGTGACAGAGCTCACATTCAGCGTCAGAGCGCCAAGGTTCTCGATGGTCAGCACCTCGGTGTGAGCCGAGCCGTTGAGCTTGTTGCCCACGATCACATGCCCGCCGCCATCGGCGATGCTGGCACCGGTGTTGCTCTTGACGTTGATCTCTGCGGTCAGCAAGGCACCGCCGGTCACCAAGATATCGTAGTTGGCCTCGTCGGCATCGTCTGAGACGATATCCAGATCAAAGCTGAAGGCACCCGCTGCGGTGACAGTATAGTTGATGGTCACGGTGGCTGAGGCTCCGGGTGTGATGGTGCCTGTACCACCCGTAACGGAGTTGATGGTCACGTTGCTGGTATTGGCGGTCGTAATGCCGCTCACAGTCAGGTCGGTGGTACCCAGATTCTTGATGGTCGCCGTGACATTGGTTGCAACGCCTTGGCTGGGGTCTGGGGTGATGATCAGGGTGCCGCCATCGGCGATGCTGGCGCCGCCTGAGTTGGTCACGTCAATCTCTGGATTGGCGTTGGCTGTGCCCGAGACGTGGATGAGGTAGCTTGGGATCGATGTTGAGCTGGAGACAATCGTCAACTCAAAGTTAAAGGGCAAGCCATCGCTGGGCGTGTAGGTGACGGTCAGTGTGGTCGAGCCGCCTGGCGCGATGCTGGTTGCAGCGAAGGTCGTGCTGGTGCCGGCAACATTCGATGTCGCGGTCACGGTTGCTGAAGTCAGGGTCAGCGTGGTGGCGCCGTTGTTCTCGATCGTAAAGACTTCAGTGGTCTGCACGCCGCCGGTAGGGTTGGGGGCTACAACGTGCGCGCCGGTATTGGCAATGCTGGCACCGACGTCGCTCTTGACGTTGATCGCCGTGGCCTCATCGGCAGTGCCCTGGACTTTGACGTCATAGACGGACTCGTCCGGGTCGTCGGACACGATGTCCAAATCAAAGCTGAATGCGCCGCTGTCGATCGGCACATAGCTGACGGTCAACGTGGTCGAACCGCCCGCAGCAACGCTGTTGGTGCCAAAGACCAGGCTGGTCACGGTGGCATTGCTGGAGTTGGTTGAGGTGGCGCTGATCAGGGTTAGGGTGGTGGTGCCCGTGTTCTGGATGGTCAGCACCTCGGTCGTGGCGCTGCCGCCGGTGGGGTTGGGGGCGACGGTCAGCGTGCCACCGTCGAGGACATTGGTTGCCGTGTCGTCTTGTACGTTGATGTCCACAGCCGGCGCGCCGGTTCCCGCGACCGAGATGTCATAGACCGCTTCATCTGCATCGTTGGAAGGAATGTCCAAGTTGAAGGTGAAGACGCCGGAATCCGTCGGGGTGTAAGTGATGGTCAACGTGGTCGAAGCGCCTGCAGCAACGGTGGCAGATCCCAAGACCAAGCTGGTCACGGTGACGTTGGTCTCGGCTGAAGTGGTGGGTGTGCCCAGGTTCAACGTGGTGGTACCCAGGTTTTCGATGGTCAGCACCTCGGTTGCGCCTGCAACGCCGCCAGTGGGATTAGGGGTTATGACCAGCGCGCCGCCGTCAGAAATGCCGCCGCCAAGGTCATTCTTGGTGTTGATCTCGGGCGCCTCTGAGGCTGTGGCTTGCAGCGTCACGGTATAGCTGGGCTCGTCGGCGTCGTCTGAAGCAACGATAACGTTAAAACTGAAGGCACCTGAATCGGTAGGGGTGTAGGTCACGGTCAGCGTGGTCGAAGCACCAGGTGCGACAACGGTTGCGCCCAAAACTGTGCTGGCTACGGTCACGCGGCTCAGGGCGGCGGTTGTCACAGCGCCTAAGTTGAGCGGCGTGGTGCCCAGGTTTTCAATTGTGATGATCTCAGTGGTGGATACGCCGCCAACAGGGTTGGGGTTGATGGTCACCGTGCCGCCGGTCAGGACCGTGGTGCCGGCATCGTCCTTCAAGTTGATCTCAGGCGCGGCGACGGCGGTGCCGCTAACCGCTATGTCATAGGGGTTTTCATCCGTATCGTCTGAGCCGATGTCCAGGTCAAATCCGAAGGCCCCATTGGTGGTCGGGGTATAGGTGATGGTCAGCGTCGTGCTGCCACCCGCTGCAACGTTGGTGCTGGCAAAGGTGGTGGTGGCCACGGTGACGTTTGAGGTGTTTGTCACTGTAACCGAGCTGAGGTGTAGGGTGGTGGTGCCGGTATTCTGGATGGTCAGAACCTCGGTCGTTTGCACACCACCAACCGGGTCCGGTGCGATGGCCAGTGCGCCGCCGTCGGCAATATTTGAAGCTGAATCGTCCTGCACGTTGATCTCGACCGCGGCACTGGCAGTACCGGAAACCGCGATGTCGAAGTTTGCAGCATTGGTGGCGTCGGTCACAATATCCAGGGCAAAACTGAAGGCGCCTGAATCATTGGGCGTGTAGGAGATGGTCAGCGTTGTGCTGGCTCCGGCTGCCAGGGTCGGCGCGCCGAACACCGCCGATGCAATGGTGACGTTGTTGGCCGCACTGGTGGTGGCCGAGGTCAGCGTCATGGTGGTGGTGCCGGTGTTGGTGATGGTCAGCACCTCGGTCGTTCCCACGCCGCCAACTGGATTGGGCGCGATCAACAGCGCACCGCCATCCGCAATTGGAATGTTCTGATCATCCTTGACGCCGATCCGCGGGTCGGGGTCCGCGGTGCCGCGAACGGTCACGTCATAGTTGGCCTCATCGGCGTCGTCCGAGGTGATGTCGAGTTCGAATTGGAACGTCCCGCTGTCGTTGGGTGTGTAGGTCACGGTCAGGGTCGTGCTAGCTCCAGCGGCGACGGAGCTGGAGGCCAGGGTCGCGGTGCCAACAGTGACGTTGGTGGTGGGGGTCAAAGTGGCCCCGGTCAGGCTCAAAGTGGTCGAACCGGTATTCTCAATGGTGAAGATCTCGGTCGCCAGTACGCCGCCGACTGGGTTGGGGGCCACGTCTTGCGTGCCGCCATCGGAGATGGCCGCGCCCAGGTCGTTCTTGACGCCGATCTCGGGCTGTATCGCAGCCGTGCCTTGGACGGTGATGGTGTAAGAGCTCTCATCCGTATCATCGGATACCACGGTCAGATCAAAGCTGAAGGGCCCGGCATCGGTCGGGGTATAGGAGACGGTCAGCGTGGTGCTGCCTGCCGCCGCGACATTGGTGCTGGCGAAGAGCGCGCTGGAAACTGTGACATTGCTGGTGTTAGTAATCGCGGTTGAGAACAGATGCAGGCTGGTGGTGCCCAGGTTCTCGATAGTGATGACTTCACTGGTCGCCACGCCACCGGTCGGGTTGGGCGATACGGTCAAGCTGCCGCCGGTTAGCACGGTTGCGGCCGTATCGTCCTTCAGGTTGATCTCTACCGCTGCATTGGCGCCGCCAGATATGACGACATCAAATACCGCTGTGCCCGGATCGTCAGACGGAATCTGAACAGAGAAACTAAAGGCACCGCTGTCGTCGGGTGTATAGGGCAGGGTCAAGGTGGTGGTGCCACCAGCCGCAACCGTCGCCGAGCCCAGCACGGGCGTACCAGGTGTGACATTGCTGGTCGAGGAGACAGCAGGCGTGCCCAGGTTCAATGTGGTTGTGCCATTGTTGCGGATGGTCAGCACCTCGTTTGCACCAACGCCGCCTGTGGGATTGGGGCTGATCACCAGCGTGCCGCCGTCAGCGATGGGCGATAGGCTGTCGTCCTGAACCACGATGTTGGGCGCAGCCGTGGCATTGCCCGTGATGGTCACAACATAGGGGTTCTCGTCGGTGTCGTCGGACGGAATCGAGACATCAAAGCTGAAAGCCCCGGAATCGCTGGGCGTATAAGTGATGGTCAATGTGGTGGAGCTGGCCGCTGCAACGGTGGCCGATGCCAGGCTGCCGGTTGGAGTTGCATCGACTCTCGTCAGGCTAGAGAAGGTCGCGCCGCCCAGGTTCAATGTGGTGGTTCCTTGGTTTTCGATGGTCAAGACCTCGGTGGTGGCAACGCCGCCCACGGGGTCGGGGGACACGGCGACCGTGCCACCGGACGCAACCGAACCACCGGTATCGTTCTTGACGTTGATTTCAACAGCTGGGTTGGCTGTACCGGTCAATGTGATCGAATAGTTCGACTCATTGGCGTCGTCGGATGGGATGGTGACATTGAAGCTAAAGTTTCCAGTATCGTTGGCGCGATAGGAGATCGAAACCGTGGTGCTGCCGCCCGGCGCAACCGTGGTCGCCGCTGGCGTGACGCTGTTGACGGTGGCGTTGGACGCACCGCCAAAGGTGGGAGTTCCCAGGTTCAAGGTCGTGGTACCGTTGTTCTGGACGGTCAGAACCTCGGTGTTGTTGACCCCGCCGACGGGGTTCGGAGCAATAGCAAAGGAGCCGCCGTTGGCAACCGCAGCCGGGGTGTCGTTGAGAATATCAATTTCAGGGTTGGCGCTCGCCGTGCCCGCTATGGTGATGTTGTAGGGATTTTCGTCCGCATCGTCGCTGGCAATCTCGATACTGAAAGCAAAGGAGCCCGCTTCAGTCGGCGTAAAGGGAATGGTCAAGGTGGTGCTGCCGCCAGCTGGAACGGTGGTCGCGCCAAAGCTGTGGGCACCGACCGTCACATTGGTTTGGCTGAGCGTCGCCATGGCCAGCGAAGTTAAAGCCGTCGCGCCGTGCGTGTTCTCAATCGTCAGCACGATGTTGGTGGCGACGCCCCCTTGCGGGTTTGGGCTCACCAAAATGCTGCCGCCGTCCACAATTGACGTGCCGCCACTGGTTTTGACGTTAATTTCCTGAGCCCAGCCTAGACCGGCCGAGACAATAAAAATAAATGCCGCGAGAATTACGTTGCGCATAGTCGCTCCTCTTTCAACCCCAGATTGCATGAGCGCGAAGGCGGAGTCTACGCTAGACTGTGGCGGCTCGCAATTTGCTAGAGCGGTTTTGAGCTGCGACGCAAAACACGAGCCGGAGTCCCGATCAGCTCGTGATGCGGTTCGGAAAAAATGCGCAATAACAGCCCTGTAGCCTCAGGGGCGTGGTGATGATGTTTGCATGCTCCTTGGCAAGGAAAGGGAGCATGGTGCTGGTTGTGTCCATGGCAAGGGCCTCGGCCGTCTTAGAGTCGCCGCAAAATTGCCGCGCCAATAAAACGTGGTGCCTGGCGAAACTCCTTTGGCAACCGGCGGACCTGCGGCGACAGACCACCGCGGTTTGGGCACAAAAAACCCCGGTCGGGCGGCAGCCTAACCGGGGTGACAATGACGGTGGCCCGGGCAGGTCTTGCCTGCCCTTTGGCGTGACCTAGGCCAGGTCGAAGCGGTCGGCGTTCATGACCTTGGTCCAAGCGGCAACAAAGTCATCGACAAAGCGCTGGCCCGCGTCGGCCTGCGCATAGACCTCAGCAATGGCGCGCAACTGCGAGTTGGAGCCAAACACCAGGTCCACGCGGCTGGCGCGGCCTTTGCTTTCGCCTGTGTCGCGATCGCTGCCCACGAACAAGGTGGCGTTGCCGCCGACCGGCTTCCAGGCGGTGTCCATGTCGAGCAGGTTGACAAAGACGTCATTGCTCAAAGTGCCGACGCGCTCGGTCAGAACGCCGGTGGTGCCGCCGTCCCAGTTGGTGCCCAGCGCGCGCATGCCGCCGACCAAGACGGTCATTTCAGGCGCGCTCAAGGTCAACAGTTGCGCCTTGTCGAGCAACAGGTTCTCAGCAGATACAGCGCTTTCGGCCTTCTGATAGTTGCGGAAGCCATCCGCGAAGGGCTCCAGCACGGCGAAGCTCTCAACGTCGGTTTGCTCTTGGCTGGCATCGGTGCGGCCTGGGGTGAAGGGCACCGTCACATCATAGCCACCAGCTTTGGCGGCTTGTTCGACGCCAACGCCGCCCGCCAGCACGATCAGATCCGCCAGCGAGACCTTTTTGCCACCGCTTGCCGAGGCGTTAAAGTCAGCCTGTACGCCTTCCAACGCGGCCAGAACTTTGGCCAACTGAGCCGGCTGGTTGACTTCCCAGTCCTTCTGAGGGGCCAAGCGAATGCGCGCGCCATTGGCGCCGCCGCGCTTGTCAGAGCCGCGGAAGGTCGAGGCCGAGGCCCAAGCCGTTGACACCAGCTCAGAGACCGACAGGCCGGTGGCCAGAATCTTGGTCTTCAGAGCGGCCACATCAGCGGCGTCGATCAAGGCGTGATCAACCGCAGGCACGGGGTCTTGCCAGATCAGTTCTTCAGCGGGCACTTCTTTGCCCAGGTAGCGCACTTTGGGGCCCATGTCGCGGTGGGTCAGCTTGAACCAAGCGCGGGCAAAGGCGTCGGCGAACTGGTCCGGGTTCTGGTGGAAGCGGCGCGCGATCGGCTCATAGATCGGATCAAAACGCAGCGACAGGTCGGCGGTGGTCATCATGGGCGGATGGCGGCGGTTGTCGTCGTGCGCGTCGGGCACCAAATCGGCAGCGTCGGCGTCTTCGGGGATCCACTGCCATGCACCTGCGGGGCTCTTGACCAGCTTCCACTCATAGCCGAACAGGATGTCGAAATAGGCGTTGTCCCAAGCGATGGGCGTGTTGGTCCAAGCGCCTTCGATGCCGCTTGAGATGGTGTCCACGCCCTTGCCAGAGCCGTGCGCACTGTCCCAACCGAAGCCTTGGGCCTCGATGGGCGCGCCTTCGGGCTCGGGGCCAACCAGGCCCGCGTCCCCTGCGCCGTGGCACTTGCCGAAGGTGTGACCACCAGCAACCAGGGCGACGGTTTCCTCGTCGTTCATCGACATGCGGCCAAAGGTTTCGCGCACGTCGCGGCCAGAGGCCACTGGATCGGGGTTGCCGTTCGGGCCCTCAGGGTTGACGTAGATCAGGCCCATCTGCACGGCGGCCAAGGGGTTTTCCAAATCGCGCTCGCCGCTGTAGCGGTTGTCGCCCAGCCAGGTGGCTTCGGTACCCCAATAGATGTCTTCTTCAGGGGCATAGATGTCCTCGCGGCCGCCAGCGAAGCCGAAGGTCTTAAAGCCCATAGATTCCAGCGCGACGTTGCCCGCCAGGATCATAAGGTCCGCCCAAGACAGGCTGTTGCCATACTTCTGCTTGATCGGCCACAGCAGGCGGCGTGCCTTATCCAGATTGACGTTGTCCGGCCAGCTATTCAGCGGCGCAAAGCGTTGGTTGCCAGTCGAAGCGCCACCGCGGCCATCGCCCGAGCGGTAGGTGCCAGCAGAGTGCCAGGCCATGCGGATCATGAAGGGGCCGTAGTGGCCATAGTCAGCGGGCCACCAGGATTTAGAATCGGTCATGACCGCGGTCAGATCGGCTTTCACCGCGTCCAGGTCCAGCGATTCGAACGCCTCTTTGTACCTAAAACCGCTGCCCAGGGGATTGGAGAGGGCGGTGTGCTGGTGCAAAATGTTCAAGTTGAGTTGGTTGGGCCACCAATCAGCGTTTGAGCGGCTGCCAAGATTGGTGCTGGCCGCAGAGTGCATGACGGGGCATCCACCTGTGTTTGAAACGTCACTGCCGTCCATAGATCTCTCCGATGTTTAGGTTTGCTTGTATCCGCGCTGGGACGGGAGCCCAGGGCGCTGGTTGTTCCCAGAGCTAGCACAAAGATTGCATCAGACTAAATTGTCTTTTCTGATCATCGTGATAAGTTTTGCTTATGTTAAACGTAACCCTCAAACAGCTTCGCTATGCTGAGGCTTTGGCCCGGCATCAACATTTTGGACGCGCTGCGGCGGCTTGTTCGGTCACGCAGCCTGCTTTGTCAGCGCAAATCAAAGACTTAGAGACCATGCTGGGCTCGGTCCTGTTTGAACGCGGCGCGCGCACGCTGCGCTTGACCGCTTTTGGCGAGGCCTTTGTCGAGCGGGTCGGCCCCATCTTGCGCTCGGTTGATGAGCTGGAGGACCTGGCCCGCGCGGCTCAGGATCGGCTAATCGGGCGATTACGGATCGGGATTATACCAACAATTGCACCCTATTTGCTGCCCGTTGTGGCTCGCAATCTGACCGATACCTTTGAGGGACTCGATCTGCATGTGCGCGAGAGCCTGACCAGCAAGCTGCTGGAAGAGCTGGCTGAAGGTCGCTTGGACACCGCGATCTTGGCACTGCCCATCGGCGAGCCCGGCTTGCAGGAGGTGGCTTTGTTCGACGAGGAGTTCTTGCTGGTTCGCCCGCTTTCCGACGCCAACAAGCCCGTACCGCCGCAAGAGGCGCTGAGGCACATGAAGCTGTTGCTGCTGGAAGAAGGGCATTGTTTTCGCGATCAAGCATTGTCGTTTTGCGAGACTCAAGCCCCGCGCCCGCGTGAGATGTTGGACGGCTCCTCGCTGTCAACCCTGGTGCAGATGGTGGGGGCGGGCATGGGCGTGACCCTTATTCCGCAGATGGCCGCTTCGGTCGAGACCCGCTCGGCCGCGGTGGCTCTGGCGCGCTTTCAGGCTCCGCAGCCCCAACGACGCGTCGGTATGGTGTGGCGGCGCACCAACCCCCTGGCGGAGCAGTTGCAGCAGGTGGCGCAGGTCGTGCGCGACACCACGGCGGCCTGGATTGCGGAGCAAGCAGGCGAAGTCGAGCCGGTGTGACACGACGTGATGACAAGATTAACTCTTTAAAAACAAACGATTAACTGGGAATCATCGCTAATTTCTTAAATTTTCGATGTCAAGGGCTTGAGACACCCGTTTTGTGAGCAACCTGATTGCAATCTTTAGTGCTGCGCCCTGTTGCGCAGCCGCTCAACGAACGGTTTCAAGGTCCTCGCTTCATGAAAATTGCCATTGTCGGCAGCGGCATTTCCGGTATGGCAGCCGCCTACTTTCTCAATCCGCACCACGATGTTTGGCTGTTCGAAAAGCAGCAGCGTCTGGGCGGCCACTCGCACACCGTCACCGTTAACGACGGCAAGAAGGAGCTGGCGATTGACACCGGCTTCATCGTTTTCAACCAGCGCAACTATCCCAACTTGACTCGCCTGTTTGACCGCCTAGAGGTGCCGGTCGCCAAAAGCGATATGTCCTTTGGCGTCAGCATCAACGACGGCTGGCTGGAGTACGGAACCTTGCGGCTCAGCGATATGATCGCGCAAAAGCGCAATCTGTTCCGCTTGGACTTCTTGCGCATGGTCTATGACATCTTGCGCTTTAACCGCCAGGCGCGGGCCTACGTCGGCGCGAACCCGGGCGCCAGCCTGGAGGAGTGCTTGGACCAATTGCAGCTCAGCGCCTGGTTTCGGCACTACTATTTGCTGGCTATGGCGGGGGCGATTTGGAGCTCTCCGACGGGGCAGATGGCCCAGTTCCCAGCGCAAACTTTGATCCGTTTTTTTGACAACCACGGCCTGCTGTCATTGGCCGACCAAATCCAGTGGTATACGGTGCTGGGAGGATCGCAGGTCTATGTCGAGCGCCTGACCCAATCCTTTGCCGACAAGATCCATTACGGCGCGGGAATTACCCGGGTGCGCAGAACCGCTGAAGGGGTAGAGCTGCGCGACAGCCAGGGTCAGTGGCACCAGTTTGACCAGGTGGTGTTGGCCTGCCACAGCGACCAGGCCCTGGCGCTGCTGGAGGAGCCTGAGCCGCAAGAGCGCGCGTTGTTGTCGGCCATCGCCTACCAACCCAACCGGGTCGTGCTGCACAGCGACGCCAGCTTTATGCCCAAGCGCCGCTCGGCCTGGTCAAGCTGGATCTATCTGAACGAAACCCGCGCTGACGGTCAGCCGCAAGAGGCGCTGACTTATTGGATGAACAACCTGCAACCTATTGATAGTAAGCAAAATTTCTTCGTAACCCTCAATCCGGCGCGCGAGCCGCAGCAGCTCCACAGCGATCACGTCTTTCACCACCCGGTGTTCGACAAAGCGGCCATCGAGGCCCAGGCGGCCTTGCCGAGCATCCAGGGGCGCGGCGGGGTTTGGTATGCAGGGGCCTGGCAACGCCATGGCTTCCATGAAGACGGACTTGTTAGCGCTATGACCGTTGCGCGAGAGCTGGGGGCAAAGATCCCATGGACCTGCTAACCCAGCCGCAATTGCTGTCCGCCAGGGTGTTCCACGCGCGCCTGGCTCCGCGCCGCAATGCCTTCGCCTATCGGGTCTATTACTTGGCGTTGGATGTCGATCAGCTTGATGCGAGCGACCAATCCTTGCAAAGGCAAGGGCTGGCGTTGGAGCGCTTTGGTTTGCACGGTTTTTATCGCCGCGATCACGGCGCGCGCGATGGCTCCAGCTTGAGGGCCTGGGCGGAGGCACTGTTGCGACAAGAAGGGCTGGATCAGCGCCCGCACCGCATGGTTCTGGTGACCCTTCCGCGCGTGCTGGGCTTTGTCTTCAATCCGGTCAGCTTTTGGTTTTGCTTCGACGCGCAGGGCCAGCGCTTTGCGGTCATCGCCGAGGTCAACAACACCTTTGGTCAGACCCGCGCCTATGTCTGCGCACCGCCCAGAGACGCTTACCAAGCTGATGCGTACCAAGAAAAGGATTTTGTGGTCTCGCCATTCTTGCGGCCCGAGGGGCGCTATCGCTTCGGCTTTGCACTGTCCCAGGCCAAGCTGGGTGTGGCGATTGATCTGGCAGATCGCGACGGCAAGGCCCTGCTGACCGCGCGCCTTGCGGGCCGCCTTCAGCCCCTCACCCGCGCCCGCCTGGCTGCGGCCTTCCTTCGCCATCCCATGGTGACGGCCAAGGTGGTGGGCCTCATCCACTGGCAGGCGGTCAAGCTGTTGGCCAAGGGGCTGCGCTTTTTTGGCGGTCCTTCGGCTTATGCGGCTGCCTCACCAACTCACCACGGATCTAATAAGCATGGATAGAAACCCCAAGCTGGATATGCAGCGCTTTTTCAATGGGCGCATCGAGGGCGCAGGCGTGATTCAAGATCGCGGCGGACGCTTGAAGGCGCGCTTTTTGGCCCATATGGACTGCCACTGGGACGGCAACAGGGGTGTCTTTGACGAGGTCTTTACCTACCTTGACGATGGCGCTGAGCAGCATCGCACCTGGCAGGTTGAGCTGATTGACGACGACCGCTTTACGGCCACCGCTGGCGACATCCTGGGCACCGCGCAGGGCCGCGCTTGGGGCAATGCCCTGCAATGGCGCTATCGCATGGATGTGCCTTTGGGCAGCGGCGGGCTGCTGCCTAGCATCCGGCTGAGCTTTGACGATTGGATGTGGGCGCTGGACGAGCGCCAAGTCTTCAACCGCTCGACCATGACCAAGTTTGGCCTGCGCGTGGCCGAGCTGTCTTGCTATATGCGCAAAGTCCATGACTGAGGCAGCGTCAACAAGTTGGATCATCGGGGCCTCAAGCGGCATTGGGGCGGCCTTGGCGCAGAGCCTGGCGCGTCGCGGCGAGCGGCTGGTTCTGTCCGGGCGCAACCAAGCGGCGCTTGAGGGCGTGGCCGAAACGCTTGAAGGCAGCGGCCACAGCATCTTGGCGTTGGATGTCTGCGACGCGCCGAGCCTGGCGGCGGCCTGCGAGCAGCTTCGGGGCAAACAGGCGCAGCTTGAACGGGTGATCTTCATGGCCGGGATCTATGAGCCCATGACGCTAAGCGCGCTCGACCTGGCTGCGGTGCGCAGCATTCTGGAGGTCAATTTGATGGGTGCCTTCAACCTGTTGGCGGCGCTGCGGCCTCTGCTAGAGGACGGTCCGCCCTGCCAGCTTGCCTTTTGCGCCAGCGTGGCAGGCTATCGCGGCTTGCCCAACGCCCAACCCTATGGGGCCAGCAAGGCCGGACTGATCAATCTGGTTGAAAGCTTGCAGGTCGAGCTGGGCGACCGCCACGATATCCGCCTGATTAGCCCCGGTTTTGTCGCCACGCGCTTGACCGAAAAGAACCGCTTTGACATGCCCTTTCGCCTGACGCCCGACCAAGCCGGTGATCGCATCGCGCGCAGCCTGCTGCGCCCGAAAGGCTTTGAGCACCACTTTCCGCGCCGCTTTACGCTGGTGATGAAGGCGCTGGCGGCCTTGCCCTATGGCCTGTATTGGCCGCTGGCCCGCCGCGCCCGGTAGGCGGGTGAATTGGTAGCAAAGACAACGAGCTGTCAGCCGAGATGACACCCAGATTCCTGCCTTCGTTGAAAACGAGAAGTTGCGAGATTTTGGGTCGTGCTCGCCAGGCCCCAGGGCGAGCCTGACAGACCCCAGGGCGGGCACCTCGCCGTTAGATCGGAGCTACTGCCGGCGCTTCAGGCGCGACCAGCAGGTCGCCGAAGCGCGCGCGGATAGCCTGATCCTGGGCGGGCTCCAGGTAGGTCGGCTGGTGGCTGGCCAAGATCTGCTGCGCCTTGACTTTGGCGCGCTGCCAGGCGTCGAGCCCGCCTTGGTTGGCCCAAGTGCGCGGCTCCTCGCGGTCGGCCAGCGTCGGGTAGAAATAGTCGCGCTCCATAGCTGCATAGGTCTGCGCGCCGCCCAAAAAGTGGCCTTCGCCCAGCACCGCCTCGCAGATGGCCTCAAAGCCCAGCGTGTCGGGTCGCACCTCGATGCCGCGCAAAATGCGGTAGGTGTGGGCGTGCATTTCATCGTCCAGCACGAAAGCCTCAAAGCTGGCGCCCAGCAGGGCAGCGGTCATGCCAGAGCTCTCGTAGATCAGGTTGCCCCCCGCCAAAGCTGCCGCCAGCGAGGTCAAGCCTTTCTCCGCACCATACTGAGCATCCAGGGCCTTGGCGTCGGTCATGGAACAGGCCACGCCCGAGGGCAGCCCCAGCCAGTTTGATAGCTGTGCGGAGGCGGCGTTCAGCAGGGCCGTTTCGCCGCCACCGCCCGCAAAGGCTCCGCTGCGCAGGTCGATCACCAGCGGCCAGTTGGAAAAGACCATGGGGTGGCCCGGCTTGATGGCCTGCACCATGACCAAGCTGGCCAGGGTCTCAGCCAAGGACTGCGCCAAGAATCCCGCCAGCGTTGCCGGGGCGGTGGCGCCGGCCTGGGCGGCGGTGATGCAAGACACGGGGATATTGTGTGCGATGCAGGCATAGACCACCTCGACCGCATCCTCGCCAAAGCGCATGGGTGAGATGACCGGGCTGATGTGAGCCTTCATAAAGGGGCGGGCGGCGAAGGCTCCGGGTCCTCCGGCGGCCAAGTCCAGCATGTCAACGATGGGGGCGACGTGCTCGGCCAGGGTAAAGGCCGTGGCGGTCGGCTTGCTGGTGTTGCGGATCAAGGCATAGGCGGTGTTAAGGTCGAGCGCCAGCGGGTCTTCTACGTCGGTTGCGATGCAACAGCGGGTGAACCAAGCCACATTGGTCAGGGCGTCTTGCAGGCGGGTGAAATCGTGCAGATCGCGCAGCGTGGCCGGGCGATACTTGCTGGTCTGAAGATCCAAGGTCTGGACCGCAGCCCCGCCGGTGCCGAAATAGACCTGTTGGCCGCCGACCTCGATCGAGCGCGCCGGATCGCGCCCGTGTAACACAAAGCGCTTTGCGGCTTGATGGATGGCGCGTTCAACACAGGCGTGGGACAGCAGGACCCGCGGCTGGCCGTCGGCGTCGCGGGCTGTGGGATGCAGAGCGCCGCCATATGCCAACAGGTCGTCCCGCAAGCGCGCAGGCACTTCGCCCATGCCGAGCTTGGCCAGCAAATCCAAAGCGGTGTCAAAGATGGCTTGAAGCTCGTCTTGGCTCAAGGGCCGATAGAGCCCGCCGCGTTGGCCTGGCGGGCAGGGGGCGTGCGCATCTGTCTGTGTCCGCTGCGCCAAGCGGCCTGCACGACCTGTACGACCAGCGCTGCCAGTGCGCCGGTCGCGGCCCTTTTTGCGGGCCTCGGCAGGCGCGGCTGCCTTCAAGGCGCTGTTTCGGGGCGGCGGCTGAGAGACGCTGTTGGTCATAGGAGCTCCTGCTGCATAGCCGCCCGATGGGGTCCAGGGACCGGCCAGCATCCACTCAAGCGGGGCTTGGGCAAAATTGCAAGCGGTCTTCGCCCGCAGCGCGCGGGTGAGCGTGGACGCACGAAGATGGGTTGGCTATAGAGATGGCCGAACTCACCCGAGCAGAGGAGCTGCGCGCGATGCGCCAAGCGCGTTTAGTCCAAGGCCCCAACGGCAGCCCAGGCCCCGGTCCGGGGCAAGATGACCGGCCGAGCCCGGCCGCCGACGGCCTTACGCACCCCAGCTATCGTGCGGACATTGACGGGCTGCGGGCGTTGGCCGTGATGGCGGTGATGATCTATCACGCGTTTCCCAAGGGCATGAAGGGCGGTTATACCGGTGTCGATGCCTTTTTCGTTATTTCAGGCTTTTTGATTTCAAGCATCATTTTCAAGAGCCTTGAGGGCGGATGCTTCAGCGTCGCGCACTTCTACAGCCGTCGCATTCGCCGCATCTTCCCTGCTCTGGCATTGGTTCTTGCCGCCAGCCTGGCCTTCGGCTTTATCGCCCTGCTGGCGGACGAGTTTCAGCGGCTGGGCTGGCATGTCCTGGCGGGCGCGGGCTTTGTCGCCAACTTCGCTTATTGGGCTGAAAGCGGTTATTTCGATATCTCCGCCAAGGCCAAGCCTCTGCTGCATCTTTGGAGTTTGGGCGTTGAGGAGCAATTCTACATCGTTTGGCCTTTGCTGGCCTGGCTGGGGTGGCGGCTGCCCTTGCGGCCGCTTTTGTTGGTATCGATTTTGGCGCTGGCGTCTTTTGCGCTCGCGCTGTTAGCGATGCGCACAACGCCGGTGGCGGCCTTTTATGCTCCGCACCTGCGCTTTTGGGAGCTGTTGGCCGGAGCCTTGTTGGCGGCCAGCCTTGGTAGAGGCGTGACGGTGCCGCTCTTCGCTCAGCACAGCTTGGCCAAAGCGCAACATCTGCTTAATGCTTGGCGTTTGCCAAGCCTTCGCCTTGGCGATCTGGCCTCTGTTGTGGGATTGGCGCTGTTGGTCTTCGGCTTCGTTGCCATCAACAAAAAAGTTGCCTTTCCCGGAGCCACGGCGCTGGTGCCAGTGATGGGCACGGCCTTGCTGATTGCCGCCGGACCTTTGGCGCTGGTCAACCGAAAATTCTTGGCCCAACCGGCCTTGGTGTGGCTGGGGCTGATTTCCTATCCTTTGTATTTGTGGCACTGGCCGCTGTTGAGCTTTGCGCGCATAGTTGAGGATAGCACGCCCACACGCTGGTTGCGTTTGATCTTGCTGGTGATCGCGGTGGTGTTGGCCTGGCTGACCATGCGCTTTGTCGAGCGACCGCTACGCTTTGGCGGAAGTGGTCGGCTGAAAGTGGGTCTGTTGCTGGCGATGCTGCTGTTGATCGCGGGTACAGGGTTGGGGGTGTATCACAGCCAAGGACTGCCCGAGCGACTTCAAGCCTGGCAGGCTCGCAAGACCCACGCGGTCCCCAACCTGCTGCAAGATCCGGGTTACACGCGCAGTCCGCGCTTTGCCCAAGTCTTTGGCCAGGTTGCCCCGATCAAAACGCGTGACTTCATGCTGACGGCTGGCCCGGCAGATCAGCCCCGTTTGGCCATCTTGGGTGATTCGCACGCCAATCGCCTGCACATTGGCTTGGCCGAAGTGGGCGAATTGGCCCTGCTCAATTTGGGGCGCGGCACCTGCCCGCCCTTGTTGGACGTTGATATCACGTTGATCGACGGCGAGGCCTTTCACTGTCAGCCCCTAACCCGTCAAACCTTGGACTATGCCATGGCATCGCCCGAGGTCTCGGCCTTGCTGCTCAACACCTTCTATGCGGCCTATGATCGAGATGTGCTGATGGTGGGGGCCGATGGCGGAGCAGTGGACCTGCCGCAAGCCTTGGCCCTCACTCTGGCCTATGTGTTGCAGGGCGGCAAACCGGTGGTGCTGGTTTTGGATGTGCCCGAAGTGCCGCGTGGCTGTTATAAGAGCGCGCGTCGCTTTCCGGTTTGGCAGGTCGGAGAGCCCGCGCTTTGCCTGGTCCCCCAAGCCCAGCAGCAAGCCCTGAATGCGCAGCTTTTGTCGGCCCTGACGCCCGAGCTGCGCGCGCATCCGCTGTTGACCATTTTGGACTCCTCAGAGGTTTTGTGTCGCAAAGGACGCTGCGGAGAAATCGACCCAGGCAATTATCTTTATACCAGCGACGGCAACCATCTGAATGCGCTGGGCACGAAGCGGGTGGGGGCCTGGCTGGCCGCCCGCCTGAGGCCGATTTTGGCGGCGCACTAAGGGGCGCGCTGAGCGAGGGCACCAGGGACTGAGCGAGAGCACCAAGGTTTGACGCATCCAGCCTAGTCAGGGCGCCGCCTTCTGGTCTAGCCTGAGGGCCAATCCACGCCACAACGGCGGGCTCTGGGAGGCAGGCGATGAAAACACGGACAAAAGTGGTGGTGATTGGCGGCGGCATTGCGGGCTGCTCGACCCTGTATCACTTAACCCAAGAAGGCTGGAGCGACGTGGTGCTGGTCGAGCGTAATGAGCTGACCAGCGGCACCACCTGGCACTCGGCAGCCCAAGTGACCAACTTTGGCATGAACCAGACCATGGTTGGCCTCAAGTCGCATTCGATCCGGCTGTATCAGGAGCTGGCGGCTGATCCAGACTACCCCATCACCTACCACCACGGCGACGGCGGCATCCGCCTGGCCAACACACCCGAGGTCATGCAGGGCTATCGCCACTTTGCCTCCATGGCGCGCGGCATGGACGTGCATTTCGAGGTCATAAACGCCGAGGAGTGCGCCCGCCGCCACCCGTTGATCTCAACCGACAATCTGCTGGGCGGGCTCTGGGACCCACTCGATGGCGACATCGACCCGGCGCAGCTCTGCCAAGCGCTGGCGCGGCGCGCGCGTAAGGCCGGGGCCGAGATTTATCGCAACACGCCGGTTGTGGCCCTGACGCAGCACCGCGACGACACCTGGACCGTTCACACCGAACAGGGGGACATTGACTGCGATATCCTGGTCAACGCTGGCGGCTATCGCGTCAACGAGGTTGGGGCCATGATGGGTGTGCATCACCCCGTGGCCTCTATGGAGCACCAGTATTTCTTGACCGAGGAAATTGAGGCCATCAAACAAGCGGACCACCGCATGCCGCTGATCCGCTGTCCCATCAGCGATTACTATTGCCGACAGGAGAAAGACGGACTGTTGGTCGGCTTTTACGAGCAAGATTGCAAACCCTGGGGGCTGGACGGCATTGATCCCAACTTCGTCAACGCCCTGTGCCCCGATGATGTCGAACGGGTGATGGACGTGCTGGAGGGCGCCTTTGCCCGCATGCCCGCCCTGCGCGAGGTGGGAATCCACACCATCATCAATGGCCCGATCACCTACACCATCGATGGCGCGCCCTTGGTCGGCGCCATTCCCGGCAAGCGCAACGCTTTTTGCATCATTGGTCTGCGCGCTGGGCTCGGCGAGGGTGGGGGGCACGGCTGGTTGCTGGCTCAGATGATCGTCCACGGCGAGGCCTGCTATGACACTTGGTGCCTGGACCCGCGCCGCTTCACCGGCCACGCCAATGTCGAGCTGACGGCTCTAAAAGCGGTTGAGGATTATCAGAACGAATTCCGCTTTCACTTTCCCCACGAGCACCGCCCGGCAGGACGCAGCGCCAAGACCACGACGCTGACCCCAGTGCTGGAGGCGGCGGGCGGCGAATTTACCGTGGTCAATGGCTGGGAGCGGCTGGACTACATCAAGCCGAGCCCGGACTTCCACCCGCGTTTGACCTTCGACTTCGACGAGGCTGAAGCGCTGGTGGGCGAGGAGGTGCGCGCGGTCCAGACCGGCGTTGGCCTGACCGAAATCAACGGCTTCAACCGGATTGAAATCACCGGTGCTGACCGTCACGCCTTTCTGGATCGCCTGGTCTGCGGGGTGGTGCCACGCCAAGCCGGGCGGCTGGGCCTGGCCTACTTGCTGAACGACCAGGGCATGATCAAAGCCGAGGCGACGCTGGCCAATCTGCCCGCCAGTGACCGCGGGCCAGACCGGCTTTGGTATGGCTCTGCGGCGGCGGCAGAACAGCACGACATGGATTGGCTAACCGCTCACCTGCGCAGGGGCGAGGATGTGCAGGTGCGCAGCCTGACCAACGAACAAACCATTTTGCTGCTGGCAGGCCCTAAGGCGCGCGCGGTGCTGGCAGCGGCGGCACGCGGCGACTGGTCGGCGACGGCCTTCCCTTGGCTGTCGTTGCGTGAAGCCTTCATTGGTTTTGCGCCTGCCACCGTTATGGCGGTCAGCTTTTCTGGCGAGTTGGCCTATGAGATCCATGTGCCCAACGCCAGCCTCTATGCGGCCTATCGAGCGCTGCGTCAGGCGGGCGAGGGCGAAGGATTGCGGTTGTTCGGCGCGCGGGCGGTGGAGTCCATGCGGCTGGAGAAGAGCTTTTTACACTGGAAGGCCGACTTGCTGACCGAATACGACCCCTTTGAAGCGGGGTTGGAGCGATTTGTGCGGATGAACAAGGCCAGCGACTTTGTCGGCAAGGCAGCCTTGGCGGTGCGCAAGGCGTCCGGGCCGCGACGCTGCTTGGTGACGTTGAAGATCGACAGCGAAACCGCGCCCGCGCGGCCTGGCGCCTCGCTGATGTGCGCGGGGCGGGTTGTCGGCACCGTGACGTCGGGCGCTTGGGGCCACCGCCTGGCCCTAAATCTGGCATTGGCCTATGTGGAGCCTAGCCTTGCCGACCCGCGCGCAACCATCGCGTTGGACCACTGCGGCGCCCATGTTGGTGCAGAGGTAATTGCAGCCGCGCCTTATGACCCGGAGATGGCAAGAGTTCGCGGCGGCGGAAGTTGTTAGGAATGACAATTTCAGAATCCGCCCTCATAAGCGCTGTATTCGTTTTTTTGTATAACTTTGTTTGCTTTTTGAACGACAAATTAGAAGCGATGATGTAATACATCAAAAACCATAAATGAATCGCCAGAATAATAGAATACAAACTTACAACACCGATCATGATCTTTGCCGGGAGATTTGTAAGAATAACATCATAAAAAATCAAATATCCAAGTTTTGACCCAGAAACAATTAAATGCAAATAGAACAAAAATACGTAAAAACAAAGAGATATTACAGAAATGTTTGACAGTCTTTTGCGAAACGGAAATATGTTTTTATCTTTTCTCTTTTTCCAAGCTGCAAAATAGAAAATTTTTATCATAAGACTGTAAAATTTTTTATTAGACCTGGCGAGCTCTGCATTAATTTCGCCCCAGCCTAAGCTCGTGTATTCAGAGTAATATTCTTCTGCTTTTTCAATTGTATCGTTTGGGTTTATTTCTTTACGATTTGCCGCCGAATTCATGATCTGGGCTTTGTTTAAAACTAGTGATCGAAGGCTTATTAATTTCTTGTGATACTTTCTGTAATTTAGCTGAAATATGTTGTAATAAAATTGTTCCATTGTGGCCGATGCGGTTATGAGGCCTAATCCGATCGCTAACATAGTTAGGATGTTGGTCTGCATGATATAATTCTACTATTTTTGCTACATTTCGCACGTGAGAAAAACATGAGCAAGCCGCAAAATCAGGCTTACAGTAAAAATTCTTCTCTAAAACAACGGTAATTAAGGAATTGAATTAAATTCCTCGTCAAATTTTGCTACCAAAAACTTTGCAACTTTCTCATGATTATAAGATAATTTGGCCGCCATGGATATGTGATCCATTTCGTATCTATATGAGTGCTCGCCCGCAACAGCGAAGTGAGGAAAGTTGCTCGATGTTGTTTTTATTTGCACTTTAGGGTTGCTAGTATTGGTGTACGCCTGAAGCAATTTGTAAAATTTATTTTCCTGCGCATTAACGTCATTCCAGTTTGTGATAATCAAGCGTATACTTGGAAAGTTTGCCTCGTCAGGTGAAACGACAGAATTTTCATCAGGTCGGCTCTCCAAATAATCTCTAGTTTGGTCTACCAATTTATCATAGCAATCGGGAAACAGCTCGCCGCTCACGATGCGCAATGGCATTTTCATTTCGGTCGCCTGGATGACAAGCTCTCGAATGACGACTGCCGCATGTGCGCTTGATCGGTTCTCCAAGATTTCGTCGCTATTTGCGAGCCGCGCTTTGCGGTTCCTATCTTCATACTCGGTCCACCTATATTCGATGGGACTGTCATTCTGCTTGCTTGAGGTAAACTTGGTTATTAGTTGCATGACAGAATCAACACAATACATGATCTTTCTTTCGGGTCTGGGCCACTCTGAAGGTTGGCTTCTTCATTCTCTGCGCGAATCAAACAGCGCACGAACCAGGGATTCGTGCGCAGAGATTGAACGCAAATGTCGCGAGCAGGTCCCCTGCAGGACAGCTCGAGAGGGTGAGATTGGTCGCCTTTGTTTTGCAGATCAATAACGCAGATGGCGTATTTTGGGATGGTATGGAGATTTCGCACTGAGAAAGTGTTGAACACGCTTGATTGTGAGCACATTGTGGCGAATTTGCCACAGTGCTGCCCTGCCGGCGCGCAGAGAACCAGCGGATTTTCAGGACTCAGTGTGGTCGGCGTGTCGAGTCGGGGCTTCGTGGCGTTGGGAAGATGCACGCGTTTGGTGGTGGCCGATCGCTGAATTTCCGGCGGACCTGTGCGAGTGCTGGGCTTATTCGCCCCAACAGCCATCCGCTCTTGCAGCGCGCGCTAGGTTGCCTACATTGAGAGGACTTTTGTATCCAATGCCCGCTACCAAGGAGCCCGCGCATGCCCGCCAATGTAACCGACGCCTCATTCCAAGCTGAAGTCTTGGGTTCAGACCTTCCCGTAGTCGTAGACTTTTGGGCCGAGTGGTGCGGCCCCTGCAAAATGATTGCGCCGGTGCTGAGCGAAGCTGAGCCTGAGTTGGCTGGCAAGGCTGAAATCAAAAAGCTCAATATCGACGAGAACCCCAACACCCCGGGCCAATATGGCATTCGCGGTATTCCGACCTTGATCATGTTCAAGGGCGGTCAGGCGGTCTCGACCAAGGTCGGCGTTTTGTCCAAGACCCAGTTGATGGATTGGGTCAGCCAACACGCCTAAGCACCAGCACGCTTAGGAGCCAACACGCCAGATCGCTTGGGAGCCGCCCACCCACGGGCCGCTCCTTATTCTGCGGCTGGTCTTCGCGGATTAGAAACCGCTGGTTGGCTGTCAGAGACTCGCCAGCGCTGTCGCCAGGCTGACCGGTTCCGGGGAGGCTTCAATTGCCGGCCACCAAGCCAAGCCCGCCAGGCGGTCGCACCAGGCGGCGATGCCAGGCCAATCCGCCATATCCAGCCCAAAGTCGCCGATCTTATGGCTGTAGGCATAGAGGCAGAGATCGGCCACAGACAGGCCAGTGCCCAGCACGTAGGGCCGGCGGCTGAGATTGCGCTCCATATGGTCCAGCGCTCCGCGCGCTTCGCTGCGAAGTTGGGCGAAGGCCTCGCGCTGGCTGCGATCACGTCCCAGCTTGACCCATGAGCGCGCCACGGCCACCTTGGGTTCGTGGCTGTACTGCTCCCAAAACATCCAAGCCAAACAGTCCTGCTGAGCGTTCGCATCGCTGGGCCACAGCGCGGTATCGCGCAGCAACCACCAGGCGATGGCATTGCTCTCAACCATCAGCGGGGCCGGGGGAGCAAGCAGGGCTGGGATCTTGCCAAATGGATTGAGCGCAAGAAAGGCTGGCTGGCGGGTCTCGCCGTGCAAGCTGTCCAAGTCTACATAGCGATACTTAAGCCCGCGATAGGCCAGCGCCAAGCGCACCTTATAACAATTTCCAGAGCTGGAGTTGCCGAACAATATCTGCATGGCGGGTCTCGCGATTGGCCAAACTGGCGATCAGTGTGCGCGCACGGCGTGGGTTTTGGCAAGCACCCACGCGCCGCACGACGACCGAGGCGTGACGGCCAACGCGTGACGGTCAATGCGTTGGCACATCCTTCCCCGACCAGCCACGATGGCCTTGGCCGGGGTTACGATTTTGCGGGCCGTGTTAGATCCGATAGTTTTGATGGCAGCCCTTACAATTGGAAATGTAGGCACCAAAGGCAGCTTGGAACTCCTCTACATTTTCATTATCCGCCGCGTCGGACAGCGCTTTGCCATCGGTTCCTAGTTTTTCGAACCGCTCTGTGATGCCCTCGATGTCAAGTAGGATGGCCGGACTGGCCGAGCTGGGCGGTACAAAGGAGCCTTCAAGGAACAGCGTCGGCATGGTCTCGGCTACGTGCTGTGTGTTGTCGCCAGCGGCCTTGACTGCTTCCCAGTCCATAGGCGCGCCGCGCATCATGGCAACCAGTCCTTTTGTTTGGCTACCCATGCTGCCCATCAAGGCCTTGCGCTCTGCGAGGGCCTCGCTCGCGGTCATTTCGGAATGGGATTCGGCAACAACTTGCGCGGTCATAAAGGACAAACCGGCGGCGGTAATCAAGGCTGCGAGAACGAGTTTTTTCATGGAACTAGGCTCCTAGGGGTGAGAAGATCCCGTCATGCTAGACAGATTGTCGCGACCCGCAAATGGGGTAAGCGAACAAACGCCCTTGCTTCACACCAACGTGAGCAGGCGTGATGACGATCGGCGGTCGGTACAACCCGGCCAAACGATCGGTATTTTGCTGCTGAAAGGCAGTTCCCTAGACCAAGGTCGGCCGTCCGTACTAATACCAAAGTAGTCAGCAAATCGGGATGGAATTCGCCTAACATATTGAAATAGCGCAATTTGCCGTGAGAGCGGCACCTGGCACGGCGGGTCGAATTTGATTTAGATCAAGGTTGCAGACCGGCCACACCCATAAGGTCTTTCTTGTGTCCTACTTCGTATCTCAGCGCCGGTCGGGACTTCGATCTTTAACTCCCCCCCCCACTAAGATCGAATACCGATCGATGCTGAGATCATTTTTTGGGCACACCAGGGAATGCCTTTGCGGTGAGAGGGGGTCTAGCTTGCCTAGCCCGCACACCAGTGGGTACGCCCGCAAAAACCGTTGCGTTACGATTGTGGTTTGTGCCACAGTTTGCGCGCACAGTTTTAATGCTGGTATCGCTGGGCCACACGCTGGACCTATGTTGGAGGCATGATTTGAGGATGTCGCGGACAGTTCACATCATCGAAGACGATCGCGCTGTTCGCGACAGCCTCGAAACCCTCTTGGCTGCCTGGGGCTATGATACCAAGGTGTACGGAGACGCCGAGGCTTTCGTTGAAGCCTCAAGTGTCGATGATTCTGATCTCATAATTTTGGATCTGATCCTGCCGGGCAAAGACGGACGCAGCGTGCTGCGTTGGCTCAACGAAACTGAGCGCAAGTCACCGACCCTGTTGATCACCGGTACGCGCAAGCAACCCTTGTCGCAATTGCGCCGCAGCCACCCGGACTTGACCATTTTGACCAAGCCGCTGGATGGTGTGACCTTGCGTAAATGCTTGTCGGGTCTGGAATCCTCGCGCCAGTTGCACTAGCGCAAAGCCAGAGCAATCGCCCTTGATTGCGCCAAGTCTGCTTGGGGTGTATTTGCGGCAATATCAAAGACATAGAGCGCGTAAGCTGCATGCAATTCAGTGAAACGCTCTAGCCGCGAGCCAAAGCCGCGAATTCCACCACATCGTCGCGATCTATGACAACTTTGACCAGATCCGCGCCACCCGCCCCGACGGCAAGCTGACCGATTGGGAGCTGTTGGCGGCCACGCTGGGCGAAGGAGCCTATTTTACGGCCGCCGCCGACGGTGGACTGACCATCACCGCGCCTTGTGGCCTGACCGCAGGCCCCAGTGCCTCTGAGTGCACCATCACGCTTGAGCAGTTCAAAGGTTTCATCGCCGCAAACCCGGACTTCTTGGCAAACCTGATGGCCGATGCACTTCAGAGCAGCCACAAGATGGATCTGAAGACCCTGGATGGCCTGGTTAAAACGCTGGTCGCCTGTTCGTCGGTCGCGCCCGAGGTCTATACGCAGTTTGTCTCCCTGGCCGAGCAGACCAGTGGTGTGGACGCCAACGGCGATCCGGTCAGCCTGATCAACAGCCTGCCGCGCTTCCGTGGGGCAGTGCTGCTGAAAGCGCGTCTTGAGATCGAAGGCGGCAACCATGCAGCAGGCGTAGCCTTCCTGAACGACAACTTCGGTCCGGGTACGGCTGAACCCATCGCGTTCAACGTTGCAATCAGCGCTGAATTCGCACGTGAGATCGCGGGCTTCTTGCCGGTGGTCGGCACGGTGCTGGACGGCGTTCAGGTTCTAGAATCGCTGGGTAACGTCGAATATCTGGCGGCGACTGCAGGCGGCGTCATGTTGGCGGTGAGCCTGGTCCCGGGTGGCAAATTGGTGGTCAAGGGCGCGGCCAAGGGCGGTAAGTGGGTTTTCGCCAAGGGCGCAGATGCAATCGAAGCCACCGTCGCTAAGTACGGCAAGAAAGCCGACGGGATATTCTGCTGCTTTATTGCCGGCACGCCGGTCAAGACGAGCGACGGATATAGAAATATTGAAGAGCTTCAGGTCGGCGATCTGGTCGTTTCTCAGAATATGGAAACGGGCCCATTGGAGCTTAACCCGGTAACGCAAACGCACATCCGTCCCATCGAAAGCATTGAGACCTTCTTTGAGTTGACGGTCGGCGATTCGAATCAATCAGAGACACTTTACGTCACCGGCGAACACCCATTCTGGGACGAAGAACAGCAGCTTTGGGTTCGGGTGGACGAGCTGATGATTGGTGCCCAGCTTGTCGGCTATGGCGATGTGCCGATGGAGGTGCTTGACAAGAAGCAAAGCGCTGACGTTCAGCAAACATACAACATCACAGTCGCGGGCAATCACAACTATTTTGCTGGACGCCTTGAGACGCTGGTGCATAACTGCGGTCCGTCCGGTCCCAAGAGCTCAGAATTCGCCGCTTGGAGAGCGAGACAGAGGTATGAAGACGCGCCATATCACGGTTCAGGGAATTCGGTAAAGAGCCCAAAGCCAACGAACCCTCACGGAGCGTTTAGCAACTCCTTCTCAATTGGGGAAAACACAACAAGAAGAATTGGCGTGGACAAAACATCTGGCGAATTTGTAGTGTTTGATCAAACCGGAAAAGGGGCTGCCACCTGGCATGGCCATACGCGGAAGTGGAGCGAGCTAAGCAATCAAATGCAAAGTGCATTGCGAAAGGCAGGAGTAGTTACAGCAAAAGGAAAAATTAAATGATGCCGCGCGAAATTATTGGTGTCGCTTTGCATTCTGATGATGTTGACGAAATAAAAGAGGTTATATTATCAAATATAACTCAATACGATGAAGATAAGCTAGCAGCCTGTGCGCATAGTGTCGGGCATTTGGTTCGCAGGTTTAAGGTGAATGTGGATGACTTGCGAGATCTCGTCTTAGATGCATCGATGAAAGTGTATAATTCAAGTTTTTTGAATGGTGCGATTGAGGATATGAAAAGTGATATCGAGACCTTTTATAAATAATTGATGATAAGAAAGACTTGCTGAATATTTTCGTAACTCCAAAATCTTAGTTTGTATGTGTGCCAAGAATAACTGTTTAATTTGATGTGAGGACAAATTTATTTAACAATTGAAAAGAAAATGTGAGTGGTTTGGAGATTGAAAATTGCGACTTAACACCAAGATGATGGCGATTATAGACAAAATGACTGCGCCGGGGGAATTATGCGCATCTTTGAAGGAAATTTGCGATCAGAAATTTTTGGAAAAAAAGGGATGTTATTTATTGCGCGCCCTATGGAGCGGGCGTTATGAGCAATACAAACTTGAAATGTTTGGGGGTGAAACTGGATTGGAGGCATTTGTTAATTCGATTCATGTTTCGGATTATTGTAATGAAGAAATTCCAGCTCAGGCGTATCGATTTATTGAATGTGTTCGCGCTAGATTCAGAGAACAGTTCGGTCGATATAGTCTTTGTGCTTGTGCGTCAGTATCAGATGATGATTTTGTTGTGAAGTTTTATCTAAAGCGCCAAGGGCAGATTTATCTTTCCGACGATTTAAACATGTACGAGCAAGCAATCATGGAGATAAATTAAACGAATTTTATTTTCTGTGCAGATTAAAGGGTTTGCGGAAATGAAGATAGCGACTTGGATCATGTGATACCGAAAGCAAAATGCTTTAGCTTTATGAAGGCCTCTTAGCGCTCGTCATTTCGGCAACAAGCTGGTTCTGACATCGCGCGGCTATGTGGAGATCCAGCATATCCAGGTGGGCATGCAAGTGGCCTCGCTGGATGCACAGACCGGAGCGCTTGGCTTTAAGGCGGTCGAAGCGCAGTACTCCAACTGACCTGAGCCCCTGAATTTCCTCCAGATTTGTGTAGAGTCTGTCTCAAAAACAGGAGACGGACAAAATGAAGCGATCACGGTTCACAGAAGAGCAGGTCATCGGTATTTTGAAAGAGCATGAGAGCGGGGTTCCAACCGCCGAAGTGTGCCGAAAGTACGGGATCAGTTCAGCGACGTTTTACAAGTACAAGGCCAAGTATAGAGGCATGGAAGTTTCCGACGCCCGGAAGCTGAAGGCCTTGGAAGATGAGAACGGCGGTCTCAATCGCGAAGTGCAA
>JAUIBT010000055.1 GCA_030428255.1 Alphaproteobacteria bacterium
GCCGGACAATCGCGCCAGCGGGCACCCGTCCTGAGCATATGCAGAATACCGGAGATTACCCGCCGGTCATCAACCCGCCGTGCCCCGCGTCGCCCGGATGGCAAGTGCGGCTGGATCGACGCCCATTACCTGTCACTGAGCCAATAGAGGTTCTTTGCCATGACTATCTCCTGCTTGCTGAACGCTGGAGTGAATCAGATCATAGCTTCAATGGGAATCCCATAATTGAGTACCAGCCCTAGATCGCTGGCGCAACGATGCACTCAACGACTTCTGGGCGCAACCGCCAGCGGGCAATTTGTCGTGCACGCGCGCGGAGTTCGACAAGGAATATGAGTATTGCCTTTCCAACTGTGCCGGAGAAACGATAATCGGCGATTCTAGCTGCAATATCACAGGGGTATCCTATCGCAGCCGCGCCTTCGACAGATCAGCCCGTATAGCGTTATATCCGCCGGGGCACCCGATGCGAACGAAACCCTATTCACCCTGATCGTGGCCGAACGTCGGTTTAGAAATCCACCTGTACCTGTTCACCCACTTGGATCGTGACGATTTTTTCAAACACGTCGTCATCTACGATCGCGCGAAGCTGGTACTCACCTGGCGCAAGCAAAAATGAGGCACGCGCACCAGCATCGCTGCCGATCCTTTCGCCCGTGCTGACATGTATCACTTGCCATGTCGGCAAGCCGCGCGCGACAGAGGCATTCAGAAGCCCCGCATCCAATTCCAGTTCTGGGGTCAGTACCTGGTTCGCCACAACAGTGATCGGCGTGTCGACTGCAAAGGTCGGCAAGCTGAAGCGCAGCACATAGGCGCCGGGAGGCAAGTCAAAACCACTTCTGGGGCTGAACGTCGATGCGACCGTCTCGAGGGCACCGCCTTCACCTTCTTTCAGAACGATCCACCGAACACCGCTTCGAAGATAGTCGCTTTGCCCCGGCATCCGCGCAGTTGCGGCGACCTGACCGGATGCCAGAACGAGCTCTGGGCGCAGCATATCGCCCGGCGCCAAATCTACCAAAACCGCCTCGCGTAGTCCGCTGAACTCCGCGGCTAGCCGGTATGACCCAGCAGGCAGGAAAAACTCCGGCGATGCATCCGACGCCGTTAGGGAGGTATTAGAAACTAGGTTGGCAGTATCTCTCAGCGCCGTCACCGTCCACTTCACGACACCAATAATTGGCTGCCCCCCGGTCTCTCGCACTGCTAGAGGCGCAATTCCCCCAGCGTTGAGGATGAATTCGACACTTTGGCTGCTTCCATCTGGCAGGTTGTCGGGAACAGAAAACACCCCCTGGTACTCGACAGCGCCGTGCTGAATGGCAACCGTGTATTCGCCAGCATCAAGGGTCAGTGTTGGGCTGGCACTGACGCTGGTTTCAACCGCCTGTCCGCCGCCTGCGATTGTCCAGGAAATCTGGTGCTTAACGGCCGTGCCATCAGGCGAGTAGACCGCCCGAAGGCGCGTGCTCGCGGGTTCGATCGCTTTAGCTGCGGGCGGTGGTGGCGCCTTTATAGCCTGGTTTAACGCTGCGGTCAGGGCCGCTGCGTGCGAAGCGGCGAAGAACAGCCCGCCCGTGATATCAGCGATGCAGGACAGCGCGTCGTTTTCTACTTTTGTTGTTCCCAACCCCACGACATGCGCCACAAACTCGACACCCGTTTGTTCAAGCTGACGTGCGATCGCACAAGGGTCGCGGTCGCAGGTTTCGAGACCATCGCTGACGAGCACAACCGTGGCGGCATTTTCACTCCAGCCAAGCGCGTCACTGGCAACCAACAGAGCGTCCGAGATCGGCGTCTTTCCCTTGGGACTAATTTCTCGCACCGCTGCTTCAACTTGCGCCGCCGTCCCTTTGGCGGGGGGCACGATGACCTCGATATCCGCGCACTCGCCGCTGAGCCTATGGCCATAGGCCATCAGACCCAAAGCCTGATCCGGTGAAATATCTTTGAGAACATCGGCAATCGTTTCACGCGCAATTGATATCTTCGCCTTTCCGCCGATCCGCCCCCACATGCTGCCAGAGCCATCCAGCACCAACATGATGTCGCCGGCAAAACTGGGTGTGACTAAGGTGAGCGACCAGACCAAAATCATAGAGATTATTTGGAAAAGCTTTAGCAATTCACGCGTAAACGCTCCGAAATGCCCCCGAATACACATACCTCAAAAGACCTCCACATGACCTCACCGGCGCCGATCATGCACTATTGCTGTGTAAAAGTCTAAGGCATATGTTGCCCGCGCAGCAAGGTATAAGCGCGCGTGAACCTTGATGCTTTCATTGCGTCCGCTCCGGTCCCAGGCTGAGAAAACAGCGCGAAAAACGCTCATCATCAATGGCAGGGAATTCGGGTGTCAGATCACCTTGGGTCACTGCATGAAATTCGAAGCATTTGAACCGAACCTCCCGGGCTTGCTGCCAAGTTGTTCATTATCTCAATGGCTGTTTTGGCGTCGTAGGAAGCCTGCAGGCGATTTTGCCGCCGCCTTGCGGCACGCAAGAGGCCGTCGAAAACGGCACCTCGCAGGTCTATCACGGCTCAGGCTCTTGGTTCGCGGGCCGTGATCTGGTGTATGGTACCCAAGATCGGCGGTGAGCACCGCTGTCAGCCGATTGACTTGTTCGCCCTGCAACCAGAGGACCCCTTATGGATCAGCCCGTCACGCACGCCTTCTCAGGCCCCGAGCTTTGCGCTCTGAGTGCACACGAGGTCGTGCGGCTTCTGCGCCGCAAAGAGGTCAGCGCGAGCGAGCTTTTGCAAGCCTCGCAGGCGCGCGTTGAGGCCGTCGAGCCCGCGATCAATGCCATGCCCACCCGCTGTTTTGAGCGTGCTGAGGCCTGCGCGAAATCCCTTCCCGATGGAACTGGAGCGGGCTGGTTGGCTGGCCTGCCGATTGGCATCAAAGACTTGAGCGCGGTCGCGGGGGTGCGCACCACCTACGGCACGCTGGGCATGGCTGACCATGTGCCCCAAGACTCCGACCCCCTCGTTGTCCACTTAGAGCAGCGCGGTGCTTTGGTGGTCGGCAAGACCAATACGCCGGAATTTGGCGCAGGTGCCAATACCTTCAACGCCGTGTTTGGCAGGACCCGCAACCCCTGGGACACACGAATGAATGCCGGCGGATCGTCAGGCGGTGCGGCGGCCTCCTTGGCCAGCGGAGAGGTGTGGCTGAGTCATGGCTCTGATTTGGCGGGCTTCTTGCGCACACCTGCCGCTTACTGTGGCGTAGTGGGCCTGCGCCCAACGCCTGGCATCGCGGGCGGTGGTCCACGCGGTTTTCGCTTCCATACCGAAGGTGTGCAAGGGCCGATGGCGCGTTCTGTGTTGGACTGCGCGCTTTTCTTGGACGCTATGTCTGGCTTTGATCCCGCCAATCCTATTTCATTTCCACCGCCAGACCAGGGCTATCAGCAGGCCGTGCTGGCCGCGGACGGACGCTTGCGTATCGCCTTTTCGACCGACTTGAACGGATTTGGCGTGACCTCAAAGGCAATGGCTCAGGATTTGCTGGCGGCCATGACCCGGCTGGCCAGCGACGGGCACCTGGTCGAAGAGGCCTGCCCGGAGCTGCCAAATTTGGACAAATCCTATCGCGTCCTTCGGGCCATGCTGTGGGCCGCTATGCCTGGTCGAGCGCCAAACGAAGTTCAGCAGCACTTCAAAGACACACTGCGCGAGAATATCGAGTATGGCCGCCAGTTGAGCATCGATGACGTCTTTGACGCTTTGGCGGGCCGCTCGGATCTGTTCGACCGCATGGTGGCCTTTTTGCAGAATTTCGATGTACTGGCCTGCCCGGTGGTGGGACTGCATCCAGGGCCGGTTGAGCAAGAATACCCCACGGAAATCGACGGAAAGCCGTTGGACGACTACATCACTTGGTTGCGCTTTTCCTACCTGGCGACCACCACCAGCTTGCCCGCAATTTCGGTGCCGGTTGGCTTCAACGCGCAAGGACTGCCGATTGGAGTGCAGCTCATCGGTCGCCCGCGCGGCGAGGCCGCGCTCTTGGCCGCAGCCCGCCAGGTCGAGCTTGCGTTCGGCGGTCCCTTGGGGCCCATTGATCCCAAGGTTCGCCACCTGTGAAGATACGAAACCTGGCGCGCGCATACGGCGAGCAACACGAACAGGGCACTTCCACCGCGCCCACCGCCCCCATCTCAGGCGGCTGCCCAGATGGAGCAAGAAACGTCGCAGCGCCCGCTGACCGACCGCTGAGGACACAAAGGACCAAGTGCGATGTACGATCCTAGTTATAGCAAGAACCATTTGATCGCTCTACTGCGCCAAGCCAGCCTAGGACGAGAGGCAGAGTGCTTCCTAGAGAACTGCGCCGACGGTCGCCTAACCAGCTTTGGCGACTTCTTTGGGCGCGCAGAGCAAATGGCACAGGCCTTGGTGGATCTGGGGCTAGAGCCCGGTGATCGGGTGGCGGTGCAAGCGCCCAAGACCCAAACCATGCTCGAGCTCTACATCGCGGTGGTAATGGCTGGAGGCGTCTTTTTGCCCTTGAACACCGCCTATACCGGCGCAGAGCTGGCCTATTTTCTGACCGATGCTGAGCCGCGCCTGCTGGTCTGCGACCCCGCACGCTTGGCCGAGTTGCAGCCGATTGCAGCCAGCGCGGGGGTGGCACAGGTGCTGACCCTTGCGGCTGATGAAAGTGGAAGCCTGGCCCAAGCCCGCGACGCTCAGCGCCCTGGCTTTGCAGGTGTGGCGCGCAATTGCGATGATCTGGCGGCAATCCTTTATACTTCGGGAACCACCGGGCGCTCGAAAGGTGCCATGTTGAGCCACGGCGCGTTGGCCTCGAATTCGCTGACTTTGCGCGACTATTGGCACTTTACGGCGCAAGATGTCTTGATTCACGCGCTGCCGATCTTTCACACCCACGGCCTGTTCGTAGCCACCAACGTGAGCTTGATGGCAGGCGCTGCTTGTCTGTTCATGCCAGGCTTTGATGCCGAGGCCATTGTCAAGGCCATGCCACGTGCCACGGCTTTGATGGGCGTGCCAACCTTCTATGTCCGCCTATTGGATACGCCCGGTCTTCAGCAAGCCGCCCAGAGCATGCGCCTCTTCGTCTCTGGTTCGGCTCCCCTGTTGGCCGAGACCCATGATCGTTGGCGGGCAGTCACGGGCCACGCGATCCTTGAGCGCTATGGCATGACCGAAACCAACATGAACACCTCAAATCCCTATGACGGCGACCGGCGAGCGGGCACCGTCGGCTTCCCTCTTCCCGGTGTTGAGCTGAAAGTCACCGCGCCCGAAACCGGCGAGACCCTGGGGGTCAACGAAATCGGCGTCTTGGAAGTGCGCGGCCCAAACGTCTTTTCTGGGTACTGGCGCATGCCCGAAAAGACCGCCGAGGAATTGCGCGCCGATGGCTTTTTCATCACCGGTGATCTGGGCAAGATCGATGAGCGCGGCTATGTGCATATCATAGGGCGCAGCAAGGATTTGATTATCACCGGCGGCTATAACGTCTACCCCAAG
>JAUIBT010000036.1 GCA_030428255.1 Alphaproteobacteria bacterium
AGCTCTTGCTCGGTCGACTTCAGGACGGCACGATCTTTCTGGCCGACAAAGCCTATGACGCAGATTGGCTGCGCCAGGCTATTGAGGAGGGCGGAGGCGCTCCGAACATTCCCGCCAGGACGACCCGCAATTGGAAGCCATGCTTCTCGAAAGTGCTCTACAAACAGCGCAACCGCATCGAGCGTTTCTTCAACAAGATCAAACACTTCCGCAGAGTGGCAACGCGATATGAAAAACACGCCGCTAACTACCTGGCAATGCTCAAGCTCGCGTCCATTGCCATCTGGCTACGATTTATGAGTCTGTGACCTAGTGCATTGTGGTTGCAATATATTTTGAAAAATCATATTTAATAAGATGAGCCCGCCTCATACGGGCTTTTTCTTATTCGGAAAGCCACCATCGCAGTCTGATGGCTGCTCGGGTTTTGCTGAGGCCGCCAGAACCAATCGCGCTCTAACTCCCCTATCGCGCCGCCCCGCAGCGGTCATCAGGATTGCTGGTGAGGGGCCAGATCTCAGGACTGGTCATTGTGTTGCTTTGTTCGGAGCGGCGCGGCTTTGATGAGGCGGCTTCAACGTCTCCATCACCGCCACGCCCGGCAACGGCATCACCGGCATCGGTATCGGCGGCTCCTATGGCAAGTCCAACCGCAAGTACACCGACACGCCGACCAGCCTGCTGGCGGATGAGGATGTCAGCGTCACCGTCGGTCGCACCACCTACCTGCTGGGCGCGGTGCTGGCCTCGCGTTCGAACAAGCTGAAGCTGGATACGGCCAACTTCATCTTCGACACCATTATGAGCGCCGCGCCGCAGCGAACAGCGGTCGGTTTGACGGTGCCTGCCAAAGCAAGTCGGCTCCTGGGCTTTGAGACGCATGGAGCGACGCGGCTTCTGGCCAAAATGGTCGATGCTTTGGATCTAGAGCCCAACCAACTTCCTCATAAGACCATTGGATCTTTGAGAGAAATTCCTTTGATGCGCGACGGCCTGATCAAGGAGCAAACGGCTGAGAAAAACCGAAACCAAGACCTGCAGTTGGGGGCCCCTAAGCGCCTATCTGCGGAAAGATTGGCGCGACTTCGCAAAGATCTTGATCAGCTAGACGCTCTGATTGCTGCCACCATCCAAAGCGCCGCCGCGCTGGCAAACCGCTTTGCCTGGCTCTCCTCCATCGTCGGTATCGGGCCGATCGCAGCGGCGATCCTGATCGCCCATATGCCAGAGCTTGGAGAAATCAGCGGCCCGAAAATGGCCTCCCTGGCGGGCTTAGCCCCTATCGTTCAGCAATCTGGAACATGGGCCGGACAAGCAAGAATTGGCGCCGGAAGGGCCGTCATCAGAAAAGCCCTCTACATGCCTGCCATCTCTGCCATACGCTACAACAAAGACCTTAAGGCATTCTACGAAAGGCTCCGAAGCGCTGGCAAACCCCACAAAGTGGCCGTCACAGCCGTTATGAGAAAACTGCTGACCATCGCAAACTCAATCGTCGCACAAGACCGCAAATTCAGCACTTGATTATAACGGATACTCTAGGCGCTGGCAAAGGCCCCTCATGCCGCCGCGCCCTCGCATGCGCCAGTCCGCCCAGGGGCGGTCGAGACCCCGCCAGATCATTGCCTGGCAAAGCGGGAGCGCCGCTGATGGGGGCTAGGCCCAATCGCGGCAGACGTACTTGATCTCCATAAAGGCTTCCATGCCCTTGCGCGCGCCTTCTCTGCCCAGTCCAGACTGCTTGGTGCCGCCAAAGGGAATAGGCGCACCGGTCACCTTGGTTCGGTTCACCGCGACCATGCCGTATTGCAGCGCTCGACTGACGCGATAGATGCGGCGGGGGTCGCTGGAATGCAGATAAGCGACCAAGCCGTATTCGCTGTCGTTCGCACGCGCGACCACCTCATCTTCGGTGTCGAAGGGGGTCAGCGCGGCGACGGGACCAAAGGTCTCCTCGCGCATGATCTTGGCTGTATCGGGGACATCGCCAAGAACAGTGGCCGGATAGAACAGCGGCCCGAGGTCACTGCCTTGCCCCCCGCACAGCAACTTGGCACCCTGCTGAAGCGCGTCGCGAACATGGTCTTCCTGCTTCGCCACCGCTGCTTCGTTCATCAGCGGTCCAAGGTCGCAATCTTGCATGCCTGGGCCCAGCGACAGGGCCTGGGCGGCCGTGGCAAAGCGCGCGCAAAACTCTTCATAGATGGGGCGTTCGATGTAGATGCGGTTGGCACCCAAACAGTCTTGGCCGCTGGTCGCAAACTTCGCCTTGATGGTCTCCGCCACCGCGTGATCGATGTTGCAACCGCCAAACACAATGACCGGGGCGTGGCCGCCCAACTCCATCACAAGCTTCTTGATGGTCTGTGCTGAGTTGCGGTACAGCAATCGGCCCACTTCGGTCGAACCGGTAAAGGACAGCGCTCGCACACGAGAATCCGACGTCCAAGGCGGCACAACGGTTGAAGCTCGCCCGGTTACAACGTTCAGAACCCCAGCAGGCAGGCCAGCGCGTTCGGCCAGGTCCGCTAGCGCGAGCGCGGAAAATGGCGTTTCGTGGCTGGGATGGGCCACCACCGTGCAGCCTGCCGCCAGCGCCGCCGCCGCTTTGCGGGTCAACATGGCTGACGGAAAGTTCCACGGCGTAATCAGTGCAACGACCCCGACCGGTTCAAGCCACAGCTCGACCTCAGCGTTCGGTAAGTGGCTGGTCACGCCCTCAATGTTTGGGCGCTTGGCTTCTTCGGCGTAGAATTCCACGAAACTCGCAGCGTAGTCGATTTCACCGCGCGCTTCGGACAGGGGTTTGCCCTGCTCGGCCACCATGATGCGCGCCAAATCCTCTTTGTGCTCCAACATGAGCGCAAACCAACGATGCAGGATCGACGAGCGCTGCTGCGGCAGCAAGGTAGACCAAGCGCCAAAGGCGGATTGGGCGCAATCGACTGCACGCTGGCTGTCGTTGGCCGAGAGGCTTGCCACCTCGCCAATGCAGGACCCGTCGGCAGGATTGTCAACGCCCAGGGTCGTGCCGCCTTCGCCCGATACCCAAGCACCGTTGATATAGGATTGATTGCGGAAAAGCTTTGGGTCGCTAAGCGCGAGTTTTCCGTGTTCAAGCATGACTGATCCCTTGCATGACTGATCTTTTGCAGAGCTGGAGCAAGTCTAGCGATTTCGCGCAGACGAAGGGACCAAATCGCTTGACGAAGAGCGATTTTTTGAAAGCCTAATCGGTGGTCACAAAGAGGATTCTTCTGCCGCCGCTATCCTGGCCTGCGCGTGGCCTTCTTGTGCCAAAGCCCCTCTTTCCATACCGCGCATTGCCTTGTTTCGGCACGTAGGGCAACGACTTGTACTGAAACGATGTATCAGCCGACAGAGCGCTCAGCGCGATCCAGAAGGTGCAGGCATCCCAACCGCAAATTTCCGGTATGAAAGGGGTCTGTTTTAGGCGGTTTGCCGCTATCCGTGTTGGTTCAATAGGCGGCTGAAACTCAGGGAAATATGGGCCGGGCGCACATGAGCCGCAGCCGACAAGTCGCCAGCTTTCAACGCAAATCGGATATCGACGAGCTCACGGTGAAACATGGCATCTTCTTCTTCGATATCCAACCGCGTCGCGATCGCTCCTTCAAGCCAGAGGCGCTTGGTCTGGCAATAGAGCCGCTCCATTGCCGCGCGCAGGGGCAAGTTGGCCGTTAGGCCCAACGGGTGGTGAAAAGCCTCCATGTCAAGCTGGGTAAAGCTGGGCGGATCGCCGTGTGCACGACTATAGAGGCACTTTTCTATCAGCTCATCTAAATGAGCCATAAATGGCGCGTCCGGCGTCTTCGGATCGAGGCTGAACGCGACCTTGGGCTTGTCGTGTTGACAGCGCCCGGGAGTGTTTATTATCTCACCGGGCTCGATCACTGGAGCTATTTTGCGCCGCACTACCTGATCGTGCCGGCCCAGGGGGAATTGGTCCTGGTCACGCGTGCGATGGAGCGCGTGGCTATCACCAACCAGGTGCGCAATGCAAGGTTTTCGGGCCATGGCGACAGCGTATCGCCAGCCAGCCATCTCGCCGCTGAACTGCAAGCCATGCCCTAGATCGACGGCATGCTGGGCAATGAAGCGGACACTTGGGGCTTCAGCGACGCGGCGGGTGCGCACTTGGCTGAGCGTATCAGCGGGCACTGGCATGATATTTCCGGCATGCGGGAGACCAAGTGCGCTTGGCCAAGTCGCCTGAGGAGCAAGGCTTTATGCACCAGGCTGCGCGCGTTTCTGATGCTGGCACGGTCGCTGCGATTGAGGCGACGCACGACGGCGCGCATGAGGCTGACGTGGCAGCAGAGTGCCTGGCCGCGATGACCAAGGCTGGGTGTGCGCCTGCCGCTTTTGGGCCCTTTATCCGGCCACAAAACCGCATTGCAGAGGAACATACCACCTGGGGGCAGGGGCAGTGCCGCCACGCTGAGCGGGTCATGCTCGAGTTGACGGGCTGCGTCGCTCGCTATCATGCATCCATGGGGCGGTTGGTTTATATCGGCACGGTCCGCGATGAGGACGCGATCATGGCAAAGCTGGCCAGCTCTGCGTTTGCCGCGCTCATGGACGGTCTGAAACCAGGGGGGCAGGCACGCGATGTCTACGACGCTTGGCATCGGCTGGTCGCAGAGACAGGCCTGAGACGCGAGGCCGTAACGCCGGAGGGGCTGTGTGACACAGATCTGGCGCCGCGACACCGGCTTGGCGGCGCCGCGCCGAGCCCTGAGCAAAAAAAAAGCCCGGCTCATCAGAACCGGGCTCAAGTAATATCTCGCTCAACGTCAAACGACTTCTGATCAAAGATCAGCCGATCCAAGACCGATTCCGGCCTGCTCAACAACTGGGTTGTCTTGCTTGCCGCACCCAAATAGGTAAAGGCGTCAACTGATCTTTTGATAGCCTATCCCATCCAAAAGGTCATCTCATTTGCGCCAAAATCGACACTTTTGGCTAAGAAATGCTATCAAAAGTATAGGTTTCGCCCAATTTCGATGAATTATGCCGCAATGCTACCACATTTAACGGCGAATCGACTCAGGATGCATTGCAAATTGCAGCCTATTTCTCGTCTTGCGTGTCACTATCGGGGCCTTCCAGCATGGCATCCGCGACCAAACCCGCGTTCTTGCGAATGGCGGATTCAATTTTAGCGGCAACCTCGGGGTTCTCACGCAGGAAGGTCTTGGCATTCTCGCGGCCCTGGCCGATGCGGACATCGCCAGCCGAGAACCAAGAGCCTGACTTATCGACCACGCCAGCAGGAATGCCCAAGTCGATCAGCTCGCCCATCTTAGAGACGCCCTCGCCGTACATGATATCCAGCTCGACCTGGCGGAAGGGCGGGGCCATCTTGTTCTTGACCACCTTGATGCGGGTCTGGTTACCCGTGACGGTATCGCGATCCTTGACCGCGCCAATACGGCGGATGTCCAGGCGGATAGAGGCGTAGAATTTTAGCGCGTTACCGCCGGTGGTCGTTTCGGGGCTGCCGAACATGACGCCAATTTTCATACGAAGCTGGTTGATAAAGATCACCAGCGTGTTGGTACGACTGATCGAGCCGGTAATTTTGCGCAAGGCTTGGCTCATGAGGCGGGCTTGCAAGCCTGGCAGGGAATCGCCCATATCGCCCTCAAGTTCGGCCTTAGGCACCAGGGCTGCCACCGAGTCCACGACCAGCACGTCGATGCCGCCCGAGCGCACCAGCGTGTCGGCAATTTCTAGCGATTGTTCGCCGGTGTCGGGCTGAGATATCAGGAGGTCATCGACTTTAACACCCAGCTTGCGGGCATAGATCGGGTCCAGCGCGTGCTCAGCGTCGATGAAGGCACAGGTGCCGCCGGCGGCTTGTGCTTCGGCGATGGCGTGCAAGGCTAGCGTGGTTTTGCCCGAGGATTCCGGTCCATAGATCTCGACGATCCGGCCTTTGGGATAGCCGCCAATGCCTAGCGCGATATCCAGACCCAGGCTGCCAGACTTGACGACATCGACCTCTACTTTTTGGTCTTTTTCGCCCATCCGCATGATGGAGCCCTTACCAAAGGCACGCTCAATCTGGGATATGGCAGCTTCCAGGGCTTTTTCTTTACTCACAGCGTTTCTTTCCATCAAGGCCAGGTCGTAATTGGTCATGCCTATATTCCATACGCAAAAGCAGCGCACCAGCGCCTATCAAATGCGGTATGTTCTTTTGCCGAAAAAAGCAAGAACAAAAATGGAATAATCGGACTTATCCAGGCCGACTCGGCCCTGTTGGCAGGGAAGAGCTACCCGCTCTAGTCGCTGTCGCGGTGGCTCCGCTCGTGTTTTTCGTGACGCTCCTGGGCTTCCACGGTCATGGTTGCGATGGGCCGCGCTTCCAGGCGGCGAATCCCGATTTCATCGCCGGTTTCGTCGCAATAGCCGTAGTCGCCGGTCTCGATCTTTTTGAGCGCTTTGTCGATCTTGGAGATCAGTTTGCGCATGCGGTCGCGTGTGCGCAGCTCGATCGACTTCTCGGTCTCCAGTGAAATGCGGTCCATGGCCTCGGGCGTCTGCAAGGTGTCTTCTTGCATGGAGGACAAGGTCGCCTCTGAGCTGCTCAGAAGATCGCGCTTCCAGCTCAACAACTTGCGTTGGAAATAAGCAAGCTGCATGGGGTTCATGTAGGCTTCGCGCTCATCAGGGCGATAGTCGTCAGGAATCGTGGGCAACTCTGCCATAATCAAGACTTCCCAAATTATCGGTGTAGAGTGAAGGACTAGTTTGATGCACTTCTGACCTGGTTTAGGTCGTATGGAGTGCTCTGATATACGAGGTTGATCCAATTGCCAAATAGCAAATGCGCATGTCCACGCCAGTTATTTTTTGGCTGCTGCGCCGGATCATCATCAGGATAATAGTTTACTGGTAAATCAATGGGTTGACCCGCAGCCATGTCGCGTTTGTACTCCGCATCCAAGTCGCCCGCATCATATTCCAGGTGATTGAACATGTAGTAGCGGCGATCTTCGTGGTTGGCCAAAAGGCAAAGCCCAGAGCCATAGGAGTGGGCCAAGATTTTTAGGCCCGAGTCGGCTGGAATATCGTGCGCGCGCACCTCGGTATGGCGCGAGACCGGCACCATGAAGTGATCGTTGATGCCCAACATCAACAGGTCAGACGGGTCATCATTGATGTGACGATAGATGCCGAACTTTTTGGTCGGCAGTTGGTGCTTAGGCACCTTGTGTTGGTGATAGAGCATGGCCTGGGCACCCCAGCATATGCCAAAGGTCGAGTGCACATTGCGCGCTGACCAATCGAAGATCTCTACCAACTCGGGCCAGTAGTGGACTTCTTCATAGGGCATTTGTTCGATGGGTGCGCCGGTGACAATGAGGCCGTCAAACTTTTCGTCGGCCACTTGATCCAAGGTCTTATAGAAGCTCAGCAGGTGCTCGGGCTCAACGTGGCGCGACTGATAGCTGGCGGTGTTGAGCAAGGTCAGCTCGATCTGCAAAGGCGAGGCGCCCAAGAGCCGCGAGAGCTGGATCTCCGTCACCTTCTTGTTCGGCATGAGGTTCAACAGAGCGATGCGCAGCGGACGGATGTCCTGGTGCTTGGCCTGATCTTCGCCAATCAGGCGCACACCCTCTTGGGCCAGGGTCTGGCGGGCGGGCAGGGTCTCGGGGATTTTGATGGGCATGTCTGTGTCGGCTCGATTTGGGCTTGGCTAGACGGCCAGGGTTGAAGGGCTGTGGCTGGAGGCCGTGGGGCTGGCGGGCGCATCATGCACTGGGGTAGCAGGCTGCGGACGTCGGGCGATCGCGGTAGCAATCATGGCGTTGAAATCAGCTTCACTCTGGACCGCTGCCACCTCATCGGCGGTGACGATATAGCCGTGCTGCTCAGCCAGGCGGCGATAGCGTGGGGCGCGGTTGCCCATCAGCTCGGCCAGGGCGAAGGCGACAAAGCGGTCGGGGACGATCTGCTCGGGGTGCTCCAGGCCTTCTTGCACCAAATAGCGCGCCAGAGCCTCGTCAAAGAAGGCCGCGGGGTAGTACATGGGCTTGGGGCTGGCGATGCCGCGCGCAACGATCTCGGCCATCAGGTCCTCACTGGCCTCGATATAAACCAGGGCCGAGGAGGCCACCAGAGCGGTCACAACAGGGTCGTGCGGGTCGTCCAAGTCGATGACCTCGACCAAACTGCCGCTGCTGTCGATCAGCATGTGGGGGTAGCCATAGATCTCGTCAGCTTTGGCGCGAAAACTGGTGATGTCCAGCACCGATTGGATCTCAGCTTGACGATGCAGGGCCTGGCGACGCTTAAACTCGGCCAGCGTCAAGCCGCCCAGCTCCGGATTGCCCACCTTGCCGACATAGGTTGACAGGGGCGCAAGATTGTCGATCTGGATGTTCGAGCCGATATAGATGGCATCCGCGCGCAGCAGTCGGGCCAAAGTGGCGTCGCGCATGGCCAGGCGCTTCATCATGTCGTTGATTTCTTCGCCCAGGTAGCGCGTGCCAATGCGGTAATCCACCGAATAGTGGAACCAGCTCTGCTTGGGCAGCTTTTCAGTCACGGTGGTTTTGCCGACCCCGGACATGCCGAACAGGGTCACTGCCTTGTGTGGGCTGTCCAGGTAGTCTTGGGGCGAAGCAAACAGCATGGCGGTGGTGTCCGACTGCTGGCGCAAACTGCGCCATTGAGAAAGCAAAAAGGCGAGCCCCGACAGGATCTCGCCAATGCCAAAGCCGCCAAACAGCCCGTCGCGGGCCGCTCTTGCGACTGCTTATAGGGCGTGGCTTAGCGCAGGCCAAGCCAAACCTGAGGCGGCTCGCAAAAGGGACTCATGCGAACGCCGCGCCGCACTGATTGCTTTGCGGTCTGACAAATCGATTAATCTTAGATCGACTCAAAACTCCGCACAGCAGGGAGCGACGCGGCTTTGATATTAGCCCTTCATATAAACGCGAACCATTTGATCCGGGTCTGCGACAGATCCGTTAGAGGCGCGGTCGCCGCGCTTGATCTTATCGACGTTCTCCATGCCAGAGATGACGTGGCCGAACAGGGTGTACTGACCGTTCAGGAAGTCACCATCATCGAACATGATAAAGAACTGGCTGTTGGCCGAGTTCGGCATCTGCGAGCGGGCCATGCCCAGCGCGCCGCGCACGAAGCGCTCTTTGTTGAATTCCGCTGGCAAATCGGGGTAGGGCGAGCCGCCGGTGCCAGTGCCGGTCGGATCACCGGTCTGAGCCATGAAGCCTTCGATCACGCGGTGGAAGACAATGCCGTTGTAAAAGCCTTCTTTAGCCAAGGTCTTGATGCGCTCGACGTGCTGAGGCGCCAGGTCGGGGCGCAGCAGAATTTCCACCGGGCCGTCTTTCAGCTCGATAACCAAAATGTTCTCAGCCGCATAGAGCTGAGCGGAGGCATCTTCTGAGCCAGAGAAAACGAAGCCGAGCGTGGCGGCGCTGAGGGCGGCGGTGCCGAGCGCGAGGCCGGCAATCTTTTTTGACAATCGCATTGCGGTTCCTAGTTCAAAGTGAGGGGCCAGCCGAGCTTTCCAACGCTGCGGAAAGCCGAGTGACCCTGAAAATAATTCGAAAATGGGCAGGCAAGGTGACGCTCTGGATCCTCGTCCAGTGTGCCCCGAGGGTGCCTAAGGGCAGGTCTATCCCGCGTCCATGTGGCGGTTTTTAGGCTTCTTCGCTATCGGTAGCAATCAAGGTCCAGTTGGGGTCACTGGACTTGAGGTCGCGCGCAAGGGTCCAGATATCAACGACCTCGTCAATTTGAGCCCCCGAGGACTCGAGGATCCCGCCATCCTTGTCGCGCAAGACAAAGCCTTGCTCGGTCACAAACCGCAGCGTGATAAAGGCCGTGGTGTTCTCAAGCTCTATGTCGCTGACCGTTACGTCCTTATACCCAACAAGGCTGGTTTCAAGCTGATGGCCGTCAGCTTCGCGGCTGGCAATGGCTTGTTCAAAATTCTGATAGACATCTTTGGCGAGCAGGCTTTTCAGCGTCTCGCGGTCGCCCTGCGAGAAGGCGTTCAACACCATTTCAAAAGCGGCCTTGGCACCACCAACGAAGGTGGGCAAGTCAAAGGCGGGATCTTTAGATTGCAGGCTTTGCAAACCAGACCGCACGCTGTCGTCAAGCTGCGGAGCGTCCTCAACGGGACGCGGGCCTGGTGCGGGGCGCTGCTCTTCCTCTTGGGACTCAAGGGGATGAGGCTGCCAATCCTGGGCGTGCTGGTCTTCGGTGCCGTTTTTGTTGCCGAGCTCGGTGTAGAGTCGATAGGCGATGACCAAAGTGACCACGGCGAAGAAGATAATTTGCAGCATCATAAGAGAGCGAAGCCCAGATGTTTGAGTAAACCGTCCGCATCACATAGGAAGCAACCCGGCTCAGGACAAGCGAGGAATCGGGCGGTTTCGGGAACAAATGGCCTGACGTGTCGCTTTTTTCCCACGCCTGGCCGATATGCAAAAGCCCGGCTGAAGGCCAGCCGGGCTCTGTGTTATGCAAACAAGGTTGCCGGTTTAGCCCAGTTCCTTGTCCAATTCGGGCAGGGCGTCGAACAGGTCCGCGACCAGCCCATAGTCCGCCACCTGGAAGATGGGGGCTTCTTCGTCCTTGTTGATGGCAACGATGACTTTGGAGTCCTTCATGCCAGCCAAGTGCTGAATAGCGCCTGAGATGCCAACCGCGATGTAGAGGTCAGGCGCAACCACCTTGCCGGTCTGGCCGACCTGGTAGTCGTTGGGCACATAGCCTGCGTCCACGGCCGCGCGCGATGCACCTACAGCAGCGTTCAGCTTGTCTGCGACCGTGTCGATCAGCGCGAAGTTTTCAGACGAGCCCATGCCACGGCCGCCAGATACGACGATCTTGGCCGAGGTCAGCTCGGGGCGGTCAGACGAGGTCAGCTTGGCTTCAACGAAGCGGCTCAAGCCCGCATCGCCAGCGCCAGAGACAGCCTCAACGCTCGCGGAGCCGCCGTCTGCGGCCACCGCTTCGAACGAGGTGGCGCGGATGGTGACGACCTTAACGCTATCGCTCGATTGAACGGTCGCCATGGCGTTGCCAGCATAGATGGGGCGCTCGAATGTGTCGGCTGAGATCACCGCGGTGATGTCAGAGATTTGAGCCACATCCAACAGAGCCGCCGCGCGGGGCATGACGTTCTTGCCGAAGGTGGTCGCCGGTGCCAGAACGTGGCCGTAGCCTGCCGCTTGGGCTGCGATCAGCGGCGCAATGTTCTCGGCCAGGCCGTTGCCGTAAGCGGCATCGTCCGCCAACAGCACCTTAGAGACACCAGCGGCTTTGGCGGCTTCGTCCGCCACAGCTTGCGCGCCTGAGCCTGCTACCAAAACATGGATATCGCCACCGATGGCCTGTGCGGCTGCGACGGTGTTGAGGGTCGCCGGGTTCAGGACGGCGTTGTCGTGATCTGCAATTACCAAAACTGACATGATTAGATAACCTTTGCTTCGTCGCGCAACTTGGCGACCAGTTCAGCGACCGAGGCAACCTTGACACCAGCAGCGCGGGCTGCGGGCTCGGTGACCTTCAAAGTGGTCAGGCGCGGCGCGGGGTCAACGCCCAGATCGGCCGGGGTGGTGGCGTCGATCGGCTTTTTCTTCGCCTTCATGATGTTCGGCAAAGAGGCATAACGCGGCTCGTTCAAGCGCAGGTCCACCGAAAGAACGGCGGGCATGTTGATTTGAATGTCTTCCAGGCCGCCATCAACTTCGCGGGTCACCAGCGCGCCGTCGCCTTTCAGCTCAATGGCCGAGGCGAAGGTGCCCTGGGGCCAGCCCAGCAGGGCCGACAGCATTTGCGGGGTCTGGTTGTTGTCACCGTCAATCGCCTGCTTGCCGCAGAACACAATGCCGGGCTCTTCTTTTTCCACCAGCGCTTTCAGCATCTTGGCGATGGCCAGAGGCTCAAGATCGCCGTCGTGCTCAACGTGGATGCCGCGATCCGCGCCCATTGCCAGCGCGGTGCGAATGGTCTCTTGGGCTTGCTTGGGGCCAATGGAAACCGCAACGATTTCGCTAACAGCGCCTGCTTCCTTCATACGGATAGCCTGCTCTACTGCGATTTCGTCGAAGGGGTTCATGGCCATTTTGACATTGGTCAGCTCGACGCCGGTTTCGTCCGACTTCACGCGCACTTTCACGTTATAGTCGATAACGCGTTTTACACAGACTAGGGCTTTCATGCCATCTCCTGCTTGAAGGTTGAGCTGCCGGGCGACGGCAGCGGATGAGTGCATCCTCGTGGGGGAGCCTTGGCGGCGCGGCCCTGCTCAAGTCGAGTAGGCGGACAGCTCGGGGCGCTCCACGTGGAGGGGCTTGGTCCAGAGCTCTAGTCGCTTCTGATTGACAGCGCCCCGGTGAGGCGCGCCAAAAAATGACGCCAGAGCGACGCGAGGCTCAGAGAATCCATTCCGGGGGTCGTTTTAGGGCGCGGTAGCCCGCTATTTCAAGGCCTGTGGCCAGCCAAGTGACCCCAAACACTAGGGCGAATTGTCCTGCCTGTGAGCCAAAGCGCTTCGGAACGCTTGGCACAGATCGGCGCTTGGCCCCTAGCGGTGCTTTTGCGGCTCCCACAGAACGTCGCCAGCGGTGCCGAAATTGATGGAGCGCGCTATGACGAACAGCAAATCCGACAAGCGGTTCAAATAGCGCAAACAGGACCTGTTTACACTGTCGTCTTGGCGCAGCAGCGTCACCAGCTCGCGTTCGGCACGACGCACCACGGCGCGGGCGACGTGCAGATTTGCTGAGGCTGGCGTGCCACCGGGCAAGACGAAAGACTTCAGCGGTTCCAGATCAGCATTCAAAGCGTCGATTTGTGCCTCGAGCCAATCGACCTGGCTGGATGTGACGCGAATCGGCTCCCATTCGTAGTCGCCCTCTGGGGTGGCCAGATCAGCGCCGACGTCAAACAAGTCGTTTTGAATGCGTCCGATCAGCGGGTCCAGCTCGCTATCCAGATACAGCCGGGCCACGCCCAGCACCGAGTTGGCCTCGTCGACGCTGCCGTAGGCGCAAACGCGCAGATCGTCCTTGTCGACCCTTTGGCCGGACGACAGGCTGGTTTTGCCCTTGTCGCCGCCTTTGGTGTAGATGCGGGTAAGTTCAACCACGGAGCGTCTCCTGAGCAAGGGCCGTGCGGGGCAAAGCGCCCGCGAAAAAGTGTGGCTCAGGCTATGGCTTAAAAGGTGGAGAAGTTCAAGACCACCAGCAAGACAACACACACTAAGGTCAGCAATTGGAAGCCGACACGCAAGCGCATGAAGAGATTGGATTTTTGGCGCGCAGCGTCTGATTTGCCGCCCATTGCGGCCAGGCCAGAGAAGAGGGCGATCAGAACGCCCAGCATGCCAATAGCCAAGCCAGCCATAAGGATGATATTGATGAAGGCCACGTTGGGGCTCCTTTAGCGCAAGCAAGACAGGGAGGGCCAAGGACAGCGTATCCGTGGCGCACAGGCTTTGACGTAGCAGGTTGCCCGCCGTGTGCAAGGTGGTTGAGACCCTTCACCTCAGGGGACCGGGCAGGCCAAGCGAATTTAAGGCGAAACCCGCAAAAAGCTGTCGTAGTGGTCTAGCGTGATCCAAATCAGCCATTGGCCGTCGGCGTCATCGACGAACACGATCCGGCGGGCGTCGCGGCGTTGACCGTCGTAGTCCAAGTCGGCCTCGATATAGCGGCCATTATAGCGCCGGGGCAGCAGGCCTTCGCGGTTCTGGAAGGCATTGCCGCCAATCGCGGCGCCCTCGGCCACGCGCCACAGGTCCGTGCCGCGCTCCCACCCCTTGGCGCGCGCTTCCTTCTTTTTCAGATAGCAATCGGGCAGGTCGCCGGTTTGGTTGATGTATTGCAGCACATTGGCAAAGGCCTCAAGATCGCCCATGCCCAGCGACTGGCCCCAGGCTTCCAAGGCCTCTTCCACCGGCGTGTCGATGGTTAGCAAGGCACCGCAAACCTGACCGCGGGCGCCGTTGCGGCTGCTTTGCGCGGCTTGGAGCGTCTGGCTTTGCGCCATCTCTTGCGGCGCGCCCACGCCGCCAATCAGCGCCAGCGCATCAAAGCCCAGCGTGCGGCCCAGGGCCACAGCCACCAGGACGCCAAGCAAGACGAGGGCAGGGGTCTTCTTCATGGCCAGCGGACTCCTTTAGAAAAACATTGCGTGAGGTTGCGCGCTAGTGCCAAAACACTGGCTCCGTTTTCGCTAGAATTGCGCGCCAGTGCAAGGCTTGATCGCCTCGTGTCGGCTCTGCCAACAGCCGCGTCGATCACCCTGAGCTGGCCGCTTGGTCTCACATCAAAGCTGCGCCCTATGTCTTTGCCCGTTTCTCCGCTCGCTCCGACCTCTTTGCCCAACCTGCCTGAAATCGCGGGCTTCCGCCTGGCGACGACTGCGGTGGGGGGCTATTACAAGGGACGACGCAATGTACTTTTGCTCGAGGCCGCGCCGGGCACGCAGGTCGCCGGGGTCTTTACCACCAACCGCCTGTGCGGCGAGCCCGTGATCTGGAGCCGCAAGGTCGTCAAGGGCGGCGCTCTGCGCGCGCTGCTGGTCAACGCGGGCAACGCCAACGTGGCGGTGGGCGCACCTGGTCGCGCAGCCATCGAGGCCAAGACCGCTGCTCTGGCCGAACGCCTGGGCGCGCCCGCGAGCCAGATTGCGGTTGCATCGACAGGGGTCATTGGCCAGCCCTTGGACCCACTGCCTTATGTCGAGGCTCTGGATGGCTTGCAGGCTGAGCTGTCCGGCGATGCTTGGCTGGCCGCCGCAGAAGCCATCATGACCACCGATACCTTTAAGAAGGTGGCCACCGCGACCTGTCAGATCGACGGCCAAATGGTAACCCTCAACGGCATCGCCAAGGGCTCGGGCATGATCGAGCCCAACATGGCCACCATGCTGGCCTTCGTGGCCACCGATGCCAAGCTGGAGGCAGACGTCTTGGACGCTTTGTTGCGTGAGGCGGTGGCCTGCACCTTGAACGCAGTGACCGTGGACGGCGATACTTCGACGTCTGACATGTGCTTACTGATGGCCAGCGGCGCGGCGGACCACGCCAAGATCGACGATCCACAAGACGCGCGCTTGGACGGGTTCCAGGCGGCGCTGGAGCAGGTCTTACGCGCGCTGTCCATCCTGATCGCGCGCGATGGCGAGGGCGCACAAAAGCTCATCACCATCGACGTGACGGGCGCCCAGCAAGAGGCCGATGCCATGCTGGCTGCCAAGACCATCGCCAACTCTCCGCTGGTCAAGACCGCCATTGCTGGTGAAGACGCCAACTGGGGCCGAATTTCTATGGCCGTTGGACGCTCGGGCGCGGCGGTCAATATCGCGCGCTTGGCAATTGCCATGGGCGGAGTGGCCATCGTGGAGCGCGGCGGCTTGCTGGCCGATTACGACGAAGCGCCGGTCGCCAAGCACCTGGCAGGGCGCGAGATCACGATCACTGTTGATCTGGGCGTTGGCCACGCCAAGGCACGGGTTTGGACCTGCGATTTGACCCATGGCTATATCGACATCAACGCGGACTATCGCTCATGACACGCCTACTCACCGCACGCCTAGAATTGGTGCCGGTCTGGCAGGCCGACCCGGAAGCCATGGCGGCGGCGATGAACGATCCGCTCTTGCGTCGCTTCACCTTGCGCCTCAGCGAAGATACGGGCCCCGATGAAATGCGCGCGTTTCAGCAAGACTCGCAACAAGCCTGGGGCGAGGGGCGCTCCTACCAGTTTGCGATCTTTGATCGCGACACCCAGGCACCCATCGGCGGCATTGGCTTTCGCGCTGATATCAACAGCTTTGGCTACTGGCTGACCAAAGACGCGCGCGGCAAGGGCTTGATGAGCGAGGCGGTCAGCTCGGTGCTGGCCTATCTCTTCGATGTCGTCGGGGTCGAGATGATTAAGGCTGGCACCGATCCCGACAACCATGCCTCGCGGCGCATCTTGGACAAGCAGGGCTTCCAACCCATTGGCTGCGAGCAGATGGAAGCTGCCAATCGCGGCGGCGTCATGGTCGATTGCGATATGATGGCCTTGAGCCAAGAGGCTTACCGGTTGGGCAAGACCAATGCAGGCTGTTTTGGTGCGGCGGGGGTGAGCCTTGCCCAGCCTCTGGTCTTGGTGGCAGCGGCGGTGCTGATTGATCGCGATGGCCGCGTGCTGTTGGCTCAGCGCCCGGACGGCAAATCTATGGCCGGGCTGTGGGAGTTCCCCGGCGGCAAAGTGCAAGAGGGCGAGAGCCCCGAACTGGCGCTGGTGCGTGAGCTGCGCGAGGAGCTGGGTATTGATGTCACCACCTCTTGCTTGGCGCCCTTGACCTTTGCCAGCCACGCCTACCAGGGCTTCCACCTGCTGATGCCGCTTTATGCCATTCGCGTTTGGGACGGCGAGCCCGAGAGCCGCGAGGGCCAAGCGCTGAAGTGGGTGGCATTGAACCAATTGCGCGACTATCCCATGCCGCCTGCGGACCTGCCCTTGGTGCCGCTGTTGTTCGACTTCCTGGGTTAGCGGGCCGTATGTTTGACGTTGGCTTGCCCATTCATTTTCTGGTCGATGCCGCGCGCCGCGCTGGCGAAGGGCAGGGGCAAATCGTGATGGTCCGCCAAAAGGGCGACCCGGATCGCGGAACCTTGACCTTGTTGTTGAACGGCTTAAACGGCCAGATTCAGGTCTTGACCCAACAGCGCGATTTCGACGGCAATCTGGCCTGGATCAATCCCTTGCGCGACTCGAGCCTGCCAGAATCGGAGGCCGAAGCCTATGTGGATAGACTCGCAAAACGCGACCCAGATGCCTGGATACTAGAGGTAGAAGACCGTTTGCTGCGCAATCCCTTCGATTTTTTGTAACTTCAGCGATAGCGGGGCGTTGCAAGCTGACCTGGAGCTGGTCAAGCGCGGACCTGGAGGCTTATAGAACAGCCTAAGGTTTAATAAATAATCGAGATCCTCCTCATGTCTTCCCATTGCCTCGTCGCTTTGACCCGCCCGCGTTTTGCTGTTTTGGCGCTGTCCGCAAGCCTCAGCATGGCCCCGATCGCTGCTGTGGCTCAGGACTCAGCCGCTGCCACGCCCAGCTTGACCCTGGCCGCACCGAGCAGCCCAGCCATGTCCTCGGACCCCTCTAGCCTGGAGCAGGTTCCGACCCTGCTGGCGCAAACCGGATCGGACATCGGCGGCAGCGCTGAGGTTGAAACCTTGCGGCAGGCCTTGGAAGAAACGCGCTTTGAACTGGCGGCGGCTCAGGCCAAGGTACAGGAGCTGCAAGTTCTGGCTGCCAAGGCCAAGCAGAGCGAGCCGCTGATTGCCGAGCAAAAGGCCAAGATCCAGAGCCTATCCGACCTGACCGCGCAGCTCAAGAGCCAGAACACCGCCATGATGAGCCAGCTCAACGCGCCGCGCATCTCCTTGCCGACCAAGAGCTGGAGCCATCGCGTCACCTTCGCCAGTGGCTCAGTGCGCATTCGCTCGAAGGCCAAGAACGCCTTGCGCGCGGCCTTGCAAGAGCGTCCGGTTGGCGGCTGCGTTATGGTCGTCGGCAGCACCGATGATGTTGCAATCAAAGGTGGTGGCCAGGTCGCAAGCAATGCTGAGCTGTCGGCCTTGCGCGCTCTGCGCGTTCAGAGCCTTGCCCAGCGGATGGATCGCGATCTGATGCAGGGCAGCCTGTTGCTTGGCCTTTCGACTTTCTCTGAGCCTGAGCTGAGCGACGATCAGCGCCGGGCTGTGGTGTTGCGCTGGACGGATCAGGATTGCGGCGTGTTGATTTCTTTCGAAAAACCAGCCAGCTAGGCTCGCGAAACGGTCGAGCCTGGCACCGCTAGGCCGCCAAGCTCGACTTGAGCGGCGCGCGCAATTGGCTTGGCCGCCGCGCTGGAGTCCCTAGGGGATCGCCGCTCGAGCGCGGCTTACAGGCCTCGAGCTTTGCAATGCGCAAAAGAGACTCGCCTCGCAGTGGCACAAAGCATCATCCGCAACGGCAAGCTGAGAATTGATCACATTTTTGCCGCCAAAGGTTGAATGTCCGCCGCAATTAAGTCCATCTTAAGTCGAAGGCCGCGCGACCTCTCCGCCAGAACGAGGGGCGAACCGCAGCTCAAATGACCAAAGAATTGAAAGCTCTATCAGCGACATGCAGCCTTTGTCTCTTGCCAAATCGGCCTGGCTTTTGCTTCAGCTCCCGCGTCCTTGGATGGTGGCGCTGCTGGCAGCACTGGTGCTGGCGACGCCCGGCCAGAGCCAATTGCGGCTCTTTGATCGACGCGACGAAGAACTGGCGCTGCGCTCAGAGCTGAGCGTCTTGACCAGCCAGTTGGGCGCGGTTGAACAGGTCTTGAGCGAATTGCTGCAAGGCAGCGGTCAACCCGACAATCTACTTAATGTCTTGGACCAATTGAACCGGCAGGATGGCTTTGTGCTGTCTGCCACCATTACCGCTTTGCAGGACCGCTTGCGCAACGCCGAGGGGGCGTTGAGCGAGGAGGAAGTGGCCAATTTGCGGCTGGCATATGAAGAAGCGCAGCGCCGCTATGTGCGGGTGCAGTCCTTGCGCTCGCGCATTGCACGTCAGATGAGCGAGGGGCCTGCTAGCAGCGGCGGAGAGCTGCCGGATGCGCAAACCGGCCAGCAGGGCCAGACCGGCACCTCCTCTCAGGGCGGAGATCCAACACAAGGTCAACTGGATCAGGGTCAGGCCAATCAGGGTCAAACGAATCAGGGGCAAACCGCGCCGGACGCCATGCTGGCAGTTGAGCAGCTACAAGCCGACGCGCGCCGCCTGGCCAACCAGCTTGCCCGCAGTCAAGAGCAGCTCAAGCAGGCGCAGGCCGCTGCTGAGGCCGCCCAGCAGGCGCTCACCAAGCGCCAGGCCGAAGCTGCCCAATTGAACGACGCTTTGCGGCAAACCCAAACCCGGCTGGAGGACAGTCAAGCCAACGCGGGTGATCTGAGACAAGCTTTGCACGACCTGGAGGCCAAGCGCGCGGCGCTGGCCAGCAAAGCCGCTGACAGCCAAGCGCGCCTGGACGCCGCCAATACCACTCTGGCTGAGGTGCAGAGCCGGCAGCAAGACCAAGCCCGAACTTTGGCGGCCGTGCTGCTGCGAGCCGAGCAGGCCGAAGCCGAGCTGGCGCGCGCCCAGACCGCGCTGGACAAGGACGACAGCCAAGCCCGCCTGGCCTTGTTGGAACGTGAGGGCGAAATTGCCCGCCTGCAAGACAGTCTTACCGATTTAAACACGCGGCTTGGCGATCAACAGGGCCAGCTTGAAAGCCTCACCACTGAACGTGATGCCCTGCAACAGGCCGTGGCCGAGCGCGATCAAGCGCTGGTGGCCGCGCGCCTGGCGCAAGCTGAAATCCGCGATGCCGTCAAGGCACAGGTGGCGGACCAAAAGGCCCAGATCGACCGCTTAAAACTGGCGCTTTCACAGCGAGACGCCGAGTTGGCGCTGACCGCGACCGCGCTGGCTGGCAAGCAAGAAGCCCTGGCCACGACCCTGACGCGTATCGAAACGTTGGAGGCAAGAGCCAACGACCTGGCGGGGCAGGTCACAGAGCGCGATGCAGCTTTGGCGATTGCCTTGAGCGAAACTGAGCAAGCCAAGGCCACCCAAAACAGCTTGCAGCAGGCCTTGGCCGCAGCAGAGCGCCGGGCGCAGGGGCTTGAGGCGCAGCTCGCCCAGGCCCAGGATCAAGCGCAAGCTCAGGCCGATCAGCAGTCGGCGCTCTTGGCTCAGCAAGAGCAAAGCTTGGTCGAGGCGCGCGCTCTGGCAGATCAGCAGCGCCAGGCGATCGAACGTCCACAGTTGGCGCTTCCTCAGCAGGCGGCCTGGTCCTTTGAGGCACGATTTGGCAGCTTGGGCCATCGTTTGACAGCGGCCCAGCGGCGCAGTCTTCGCAAGGCCCTGGCCAGCAAGCCGGCCGGAGGTTGCCTGGTGATTTCTGCAGGGGCCGATCCCCGGCCGATTAAGTCCGGCTACAGCGTTAAAACCAACAGCGAATTGGCGTCTTTGCGCGCTCTGTCCCTGCTGCGTGGATTGCAGAATTTGGACAAGCAGGCCGCCGAAAATACCTTGGTATTAGGCCTGGCAGAGTTCCGTGGCCTGGAGCAAGAGGCGGCGGCTCAGCGTTCTGCCAAGCTGGTTTGGGTGCCGGACGACTGCGCGCAGCTCATCCGCAGCGTGGCGCGTGCGCCTGATCGCTAGCAGCAAAACGACTGCTGGCGTTGCCGGTCTTGGGGAGGGACTCGAACCTGGCCCTGAGCCCTGAACCCCGAGCTCCGAGGCCTGGCTTTGCTGCGATTTCCTTTGCTTATGGGGCGACAAATCGTCGTGCGGCCGCGACAGGTTGGGATAGAAATGACGCAGGCGCTTGGTCATACTTGTCGCAGCGAGCAGTCACAGCCTTCAGCCAGGCAAGCACAGCGCTGTTGACGCGCGCCGACTTAGGCGGCGCGGACTGCCAAGCCGCTCTGTTCCAAAGACCTGCGAACAGAGGCCCCACCGGATGAACAAAGGAGTTCACATGCGTATTCTTCACCTCATGACTGCAGTTATCTTGACCCTGAGTCTCAGTCTTGCTGCTCAAGCCGCCGATACCGTGCACAAGATTGCCTTCCACGTCGATCAAAGCGACCCCGCCATTATGAATATGGCGCTCAATAACGTGCAGAACGTGCAAAAGTACTACAACGGCAAGGGCGAAGCGGTTGAAATTGAGATTGTGGCCTATGGGCCGGGGCTAAAGATGTATACCGCCGATAGCCCGGTGGCTCAACGCATCGCCTCCATGGCGCTTGAAATCGACAACTTGGCCTTTTCGGCCTGTGGCAACACCCATCGCAAAATGAGTCTGAAGGCAGGCAAAGAGGTCAAGCTGCTGCCCGAGGCAGGCATCGTGCCGTCCGGCGTTGTGCGCCTGGTCGAGCTGCAAGAACAAGGGTATGCCTACGTGCGGCCCTAGCCTGGCACGTAGGCCGGCGGCAGGTGCCAACGCACAGGTCTGAGATTCTGGGCACCCGTCTTGATCTGAGGGGTGTCCATTTTACTTTGACCCCAGCGTCAGCCTGGGTAAGTTTCCAGCGCGGCGTTCGACGCCGCCAAACCCAACCCCAGATATAAGCGCTTGCCCTTCGCCGGGCTCGACCCTTGCCTAGCCTATGATCCGCAGCCTCATTTTCTTCTTCAGTTTCCTGCTCGCTCTCTTTGCGACCGTCGCGGCATTGCCGCTCTTGGTGGATAAGGTCCATCTGGAAAAGAGCCTCTCGCTGGCGCTGGGCACCGACGTGACCTTGGAACGCATTGAGACCCTCAGTCTGCTGCCCTCGCCGCGGATTGAGACAAGCGGTATGCGTGTGCTCGAAAGCGAAGATCCGGAGCAGCTCTTGCTACAGGGCGCGCAGCGCGGGTTGTCGCCAGCTATGTTGGGCCTAACAGAGGCCGACAGCATCACTTTGCGGCTGAGTTGGCGGCGGTTCTTGGCCGATGGCGGCCTGGACAGTTTGGTGCTGCGCGGCGCCAAACTGGCCCCGCAGCTTGAAAATGCGCGGCTCATGCCTTTTGTGCGACGCCTGGCGTCACGCTCGCAAGGCGCTGAGATTGAAGTGCAGGACACCCTTGTCACCCCGAGTCGTGCAGGCGCAAGCTTGCCTTCGTTTCACATCGAGCAACTGACCATCCGTACCAACGGTGAGGGCGACAGGCTGGTATCCGGCCGGGTCCACGTTCAAAGTAGCGATCCTAATCAAGATCGCGCGCCAGTTGCCGTCGGCATCGAGCTGTCGCTCAAGCCTCTGCGGTATCTGGGCGACGGCTTGCTGCAGAGCTTTGACTTGCGCTTGTCGAGCAACGCGGCATCGTCTCCTTTGGGGGCTTTGTCCGCCAATGTGGTGGGCTCCATGCAATTTGAGGAGGGCAAGGCGCCCCGCTTGTCTGCAACGCTGGTGGTGCGTGACGGCCAAGAGCTGGTTCCAAAGGACGCCGGTCCGATTCTGCAAGCGCGCCTATCGTGGCAAGATGAAGCGCTGAGCATGACCGAGATCGCTGCCAATGTCTCCGGTTGGCAGCTGAGCGGAAACTATTGGCCTGCTGGTTTGGCATCGGAGGAGCAGGCAGCAGGGCTGAACCTGGTGGCCACTGGTCTGCCCTCGCGAATTGAGAGCCTGGAAGTTTTGCCGCAAAGGCTCGCGGTATTGCGAGAAGATCTGGACCGCGCCTTCAGCCTGCTCGCTTTGGTAGGGCTTGGGGATTTGCCGGTTGGCCTGCAAGTACCGCGTGCCGATTTTGGCGAGCTGTTTGTGGAAGACTTGGACCTGGTGATGCGCCGCGATCCAGCGGGCTATGCCTTTGAGCGCTTGGCCTTCAACACCATTGCGAACGGGCGATTTGAGGGCCGCGCCGGCCACTTGGGCGACGGCGGCTTGGTTCTGGAGGGGCAGTTTTCTTGCTCCAGCCCCAGCGTTATGCTGGCCGAGCTTGGCTTGCAGACGGCGGATTTGCGCCAACGCTCCAGCCTGCCTGAGTTGCTGGCCGAGGGGCGGCTGAACTTGACGCCCGATGGGGTGAACCTCGAGCTGGAGCGCCTAGCGCTGGCGGGCGATAGCATACGTTTGGCCCTGAAAAAAAGCGGCGATGCACCTTGGCAGTTTGAGGCGGAAGGCGCGCGCCTAAATGCTGACTATCTTAACCAGGACCTGGCACCGACCCATGGCCTGGCCGAAGCGCCAGTGGCCTGGCTTGAACAGCGTTTGGCAGGTCTGCCTGACTTTGATGCCAAGCTTAATCTTACAGATTTGACCGTCGGCGGCTTGCCGCTGGGGCAGGTGCAAGGCAGCCTTGCTTGGCGAGCGAAAGATGCCGCCCTGACAATTGGTCGTGACGCGAGTGAAAGCCAGAAAGCGCAAGCGTTCCAGATCAGCAATGTGTTGGATGCGGCTTTGGCTGTACGGGGCCAGGTTTGGTTTAGCGCTGGGCCACAGGGCGGAATCGAAGCGCTGCATCAGTTCGCCATGGTGGTTAATGCCAACAATGACCGGGCCTTCTTGCCCAACCGCCTCGTTCGTGATCTGGGCGCACTGGCCAACGCAGCGACGCCGTTCGGGATCTTTGCGCCCAGCACAGCGACGGGTCTTCAGGGGCTGAGCTTGTCGGCCAGCTTGGGCAGCAGCACGCCACCGTCCACCGTGGTTCGCTTGCGCTCGCAATTCCGCGACGGCAGCGCGATTGAGATCGCGACGGCCATTGCGCTTGAGGGGCGTTTGGCGGAGCAAACACAACGACCGTTGAGCGCGGTTTGGAGCGTCAAGAACGCGCGTGGTCTCGATCTGAAGGCCCATTTGGGGCCGGATTTGGCCCAGTTGGTGCCCGTTGGCGTGACGGCGCTTGAGGGGCGGCTTGAGCCGGGGTTGGACGCGAGCAGCTATGCGGTGAGCATGCAAGTCGCAGGCGATGCGGCTCAGGGAAAGATTGAGATCGAAACCTACCCAAGCACCACCTTGAGCCAGAGCCAAGCACAAGCCCGCTCGCCCATCAATCAATTGGATTGGGTTCTGGATTATGATCTGTCAGGCATCGCCCTGCCGAGCCAAGCGAGCGATGCCTTGTTGCTCGACCAACCCCAGAACGAACTATCAATCACAGGTCAACTTTCAGTCCATCAGCGGCCAGATGGGTTAAAACTCACGGCTCAAAACGCGCGACTTGCGGGGCTGGAGATTTCCTCGCTTGATCTTTTGGTGCCGCCTGTAAGCGCGGGCTCGGCGGCGGGGGTATCGGGGGCCATTCATTTGGCCCGCCTGCAGTTGGGTGGCCCAGGCGGCGGAGATGCCGTGGCGCTTTGGCCGCTTGAGTCTTTGTCGGGGCACAGGTTCTCGGTCAATCTCGGGATCGATCGGCTGGGGCTTGGCGGGCTTTGGCTGTCCGAGGTCGATTTGACCGCGCTCAGCGATGGCGTGACGGTTGGCGTGCAGCCGGTGACCGCACGTCTGGGTCAGCAAGCCCTGAGCGGGCAGATGCGCTTGAGCCTGGGCATTTTACCCCAGCTTCAGGTAAATGCACGGATCGACGCCCTGCGCCATCTGACCAGCGTCAAAGGAACCCCCCTTGATCTTGAAGTCTCTGTGACCAGCGGTATCACCGCTTTGGGCACCAATTTGGCCAGCATGATCCAGAACGCCAACGCTGATCTTGAGGTTGGTGGCTTTGCAATGGTGCGCGCCTCCCAGCCGCTCACCTTGCTCGCCGATTACGCCGGACGCCTGGCGTTGGATTTAGGCCCGGCCAAGGCGCTGCGCTTGCAGGAACTGATCTTTGACGCGCTGGCCAACAAATCCTTGCCGCTCAGCGGGCGCATGCGCTGGGTCGATGGCGTGCTGCGCAGCTCGGCCGGTTTGCGGCTTGGTGGCGACACTAACTATTTACGCTTGTCGGGCCGCCTATCGGTGGCCGGAGAGGGGAGCAACGGGCAAAACCTGGAGCAACAACCCCTGAACAGCCAGGAGTTGGACCTGGACCTGAGCCTGTTCGGCGATGATGACCTGATCCCCAAGGCGGCCTTGGAGATCACTGGCACTGCAAGGCGTCCGCGCTTTCAGGCCTTCGGTAGCGCTTTGGACTAGTCGTCTGTGGGGCGGGTTGGCGGAGATGCTCTGCGGGGCTGCCCAAGCGCGGGAGGTGCCGCCGACGCTCTGATACCTATTTAGCGGGTTTGAGGTCGGTGGGCGGTTCGGTGAGCTGACGCAGGGCCTGTGCAAAGGGACCGTCCTGAAGGTCATCTTGGGGCTTGGCGTCCGCCTGACCCGACACTGGTTGCTCTAGGCTGGTGTGTTCCAGACTGGCCTGGTCCAAGCTGGCCCGCTCCAGCTTGACCTGCCGTCGGGCAATGGCGTGCACCACAAACAACCGCAGCGCTGACGAGAGATTGGCAGGCTCGGCTTGGCTCAGGCGCGCGCGATCGATCTGGGCGACCAGTTGAGCTAGGCTCAGGTCACGCTCCTCGGCGAGTGCGCGCAGCAACAACAGGAAGTCTGCTTCCAGGCTGAAGCTGGTGCGATGGCCCTGCAAAGTGATCGAGGTTTTTCTCATCGGCTCAATGCGTCATGATTGAAAAGTGACATTTCATGTTAGCTTGCGAACATGTTAGGCTTGGTGTAGGCAGAGGTTAAGAAAACAATCGCGTGATCCGCTCCAGGGGTGGCACGGCTTGGCACAGCGGAGGCTTGCATGATTTTGGTTGGTGGCGAAGTCCTTATTGACTTTATCCAGGTTCTGCAAGACGCGGGCCTGCCGGTCTATCAGGCCAATCCCGGCGGCTCGCCCTACAACTGCGCAGCGGCGCTAGGGCTTCAGGGCACAGCGGTCGCCTTCATCACCCCGATTTCAACCGATTCTCTCGGCGATCTGCTGCACAAGCGCTTGGTCGATGCGGGCGTGCAGGTCATGAGCCCGCGCGTGGTGCAGCCGACAACGCTGGCGGTGGTCTCCTTTGTGAATGGGCAGCCGACCTACCAGTTCTACCGCGAGGGTACGGCGGATCGTCAGATCGACCTGGCGGCGCTCAAGGCTGCCACGCCAGGGGCGGCGCGCGCCTTCCAGATCGGTTCGCTTGGCCTGACCTCAGGGGCCGACGCGGAAATCTGGAGCGACTACTACGCTTGGTTGGCAGAACGCGGGCTGCTCATGTCCTTAGACCCCAACATTCGTGCGGCCTTTATTGCGGACCGCGCGGCCTATTTGGCGCGCCTTGAGCGCCTCATGAGCCTGTCCGCCGTGATCAAGCTTAGTGACGAAGATATGGAGTGGATCGCTGGGCTGGAAGGCGCGTCTCAAGCTGCTTTGGCGCAGGCGGCTGAAGCCATGGCGCGCCGCGCGGGCGCGGGCCTGCTGGTGCTGACCCTGGGAGCAGACGGCGCGCTGGCTTTCTTTGGCGGTCAGCGTTTGACAGTCGCCCCACGTCCGCCTGTACAGCTCGGCGATACCGTCGGGGCGGGCGATACCTTCATGGCCACCATTCTGGCCGAACTCGACCGCCGCGATGCTTTGAGCCCCACGGGATTGCGGGCTTTGCCGATCGAAGCGGTGCAAGGCCTGCTGGATACAGCGGCCAAGGCGGCGGGTATCAATGTCTCGCGTCACGGCTGCAATCCGCCGAGCCTGGCAGAATTGATGGCCTAATACGAGCGTCGCGTAGCCGTTATCGCCACCCCAGATACTAGGGCTGGTACTCAATTATGGGATTCCCATTGAAGCTATGATCTGATTCACTCCAGCGTTCAGCAAGCAGGAGATAGTCATGGCAAAGAACCTCTATTGGCTCAGTGACAGGGAATGGGCGTCGA
>JAUIBT010000037.1 GCA_030428255.1 Alphaproteobacteria bacterium
AGCAAGGGTTGGATTACAGACCACTCAAAGTCTGTCAGTTCATAGCTGGTCATTGGCTCCTCCTTCATACAAGGAGCGAATCACAATCCATGGCATTTGAAAACTATTTTATGAGTTCATGACCTAGAACGCCAACGTGTCCAGCCGCGTCAGGCGATTGAGCGGCCAAGCGATCAGCATGGCGCGGTAATAGATCCGTCGCGCGGGCTGGCTGCCGATCTGTCGATACCGGCTGTCCAGCGACTGATCGCGGTGGTCGCCCAAAAAGAAGTGCTCGTCGGGCCCCAGGACGCGCTCGGGCATATCTGCGCCTGTGTTGGAGCCGCTCAGCCCGGGGCGGTCGATCTGCAAATCATAGCACTGCTGATCCAAGCAGGCGCGGATTGCGCCGGGATCGTGCGCGTCGCGACTCTGCCAGGTCTCCGGCTGACCGTTCACGATCGCGCGCTGCCCTTGCACGGCGATGCGATCTCCCGGCAGGGCGATGAGCCGCTTGATATAGTAGGGCGCGTTGGGCGCGGCAGACGGCTTAAAGACCATGGCTTGCCCGCGAACGAAGGGGGCGGTTGGTCGCGCAGCGACGATGACATCGCCCACCTGGTACCCCGGCATCATGGAGCCCGAGGGAATGGTAAAAGTGTGGATGGTCATCCAGGTGTCGTTCAGAGTAAAGCGAAGCACCACCAGCCCCTGAGCCGTCGACAAAAGCAAGGCCAGGGCCGTTGCCCAACCGGCGGACAAGCGCCGGAAGGGGCGCGGATAGCCACGCTTGCGATAGGCCAAGTGCGCTGCAACGCCAGCAATCAGCGCGATCAGCACCAACAGTGCTTGCCCACCCAAAACGAAGCCGACCGCTACAGCCAAGCGCCCGGCACTTTGTGGGACCCAGGTGATTATTGCCACCAAGCTGCCGACTTGCAGAGCGCCATAGACCGCCGTCAGTCCCCAGCCCAAGTGCCAACGCCCGCTGTACAGCAAGTTGCTGCCCGGTTGCAGAAGCAAGAGCAGCAAGGAGAACCAAAGCGCGGGCCCCCGCCTCCGCGGCAGACCGGGCGGCTGCGGGGCCTCAATCGGGGCCTCGCCGACCTCTTGTGACGGGGAATGTAGGTCAGGCATAGCAGAGTCCTTATGTGCGTTGCAGCAAGCTTAGAACAATGATCGCTGCTTGGCACCACCTCCTTGTTGCCTTTCTGGAGGTCGCTTTTCTGGGGAGCGTCTTACTGGATGCCGCCCTATTGGATGCCGTTTTAAGCGTCTTTTTGTCCGGCCTTTTCGCCTTGGCGCACCACCTCGGCCATGTCGATGCCATTCAGCGCGCCCACTAAGTCGCTGAGCATGGGGATATAGTCCTGATCGCGCCCTTGGGCCTCGGCGTGGGTGAAGTAGTGTCGGGCGGCGCCTGCCATAACGTTCATCACCTTGGCCTCGCTGGCCATGGCGTTAAGGTAGCGCAGATCCTTGGCCCCGTTGGCAATCGAGAACTTGTGCGCCTCGCGGTCGCGATCCACCACATAGGCCATAAAGGTGTCAAAGAAGCCGCAGCCCATGCGGCTTGGCGCTAAGACCTCGCGCAGGGTTTGGGGCGATATACCCACCGCAGCGCCCAACGTGACCAGCTCTGAGAACAGAGCGCCATAAGACATGGAGATGAAGTTCATCAACAGCTTCATTTTGTGCCCCGCGCCGACCTCACCGATGTGGGTGATGCTACCCGCCCAGGTCTCAATGACGGGGCGAACGCGCGCAATCACCTCTGCCTCGCCGCCCAGCATGGCGATGAGCTGCCCTGCTTCGGCCTGCACCGGCGTGCCGCCTAAGGGCGCATCGACAAAGTGGCCGCCCTTGGCCGCAAGCTCGCCCGCCAGCGCCAGGGTCGAGGAGGGATCGGCAGTCGAAGCGTCCACCACCACCAAGCCCGGCCGAGCGCCCGCCAATATGCCGTCATCTGCCCGCATCACGGATTCGATCTGCGGTGAGTTGGACAGGCAAATGTGGATGATGTCACAGCATGCAGCCATGGCCTTAGGGCTGGCGGCCTCTTGCGCACCCAAGGACACCAGGCTGTCGATTGGCGCGCGATTGCTGCGTCCACGTACCCACAGGGGATAGCCCGCCTGGCGGATGTTCTTGGCCATGCCGTGGCCCATGAAGCCCAAGCCGATGAAGCCAACAGTGGGGGTATCTGTCATCTGATCTGCCTCCTGATTGATTGCGAGGGCAGAGGATAGCAGCCCGCGCACGCATGGCGTCAAGGAACGACAGGACGCGACAATCTGACGAAACCTGCGACAGAGATGGTTGGTGGGCCCGGCAGGATTCGAACCTGCGACCAATCCGTTATGAGCGGACGGCTCTAACCGCTGAGCTACAGGCCCCCAGGGCCATGGATATGCTTGAGCACAGCGTGATATGCAAGCCCGATTTGTACGCCGCCGTACCTGGGCGGTCTGCTGACGGTACGACCTGGAGCCGGGCGCGGCCTAGCTGTTGGGGCCTAACTGTTGGGGCCTAACTGTTGTGGCTTAGTTGTTGAGGCTGCGGCTTTGCGCACGCTGCACGGCATCTTGGGCCGAGCGCACCAGCGCCATCGACTTAAACACGCACTCGTTTTGTTCCGACAGGGGATCAGAATCCGCCACAATGCCCGCGCCCGCCGTGATGTGCATGACGCCATCTTTGATCAAACAGGTGCGCAGCGCGATACAGTTGTCCATGTCGCCGTTGGCCGCGAAGTAGCCCACGCAACCGGCATAAAAGCCGCGCCGTTCTTGCTCCAGCTCCTCGATGATTTCCATGGCGCGCACCTTGGGCGCTCCAGACACCGTGCCCGCCGGGAAGCCGGCCGACAGCGCGTCAATCGCCGTCTTGTCCTTGCGCAAGCGCCCGGTCACGTTGGAGACGATGTGCATCACGTGGCTATAGAACTCGACGAAAAAGCGCGCGCGCTTGGGCACTTTGACCGAGCCGATTTCGGACACGCGCCCTACGTCGTTGCGCCCCAGATCCAGCAGCATCAGGTGCTCGGCCAGCTCCTTGGCATCGCGCATTAAGGAGCGGCGGTTGCGCTCGTCCTCGGCGGGGGTCGCGCCGCGTGGCCGGGTGCCCGCGATGGGGCGAATGGTGACCTGGCGCCCCTTAAGGCCGACCAAGATCTCAGGGCTTGCGCCGACAATGGCATAACCCGGAAAGTTCAAATGGAACATGTAGGGCGATGGATTGACCCGGCGCAAAGAGCGATAGAGCGAAAAGGCGGGCAAGGGAAAGGGCAGGGTGAAGCGCTGGGCCAGCACGACCTGAAAGATGTCACCGGCCAAAATGTAGTCCTTGGCGCGTGCCACCCAGCCCATATAGGCCTCGGGCGTCACCTGGGCTTGGGGCTCGGGCAAGGGGAAGCCGGGCTCCAGGCTGGGGCGGGCTTCCTCCTCGCTCAAATGGCGCGCCAGGCGCTGCATGCCGCCTTGCAAGCGCTCAATCGCCTGCTCATAGGCTGCGCGCGCGGACAGGTCCTCGCGCGGCCAGACCGGCGTGGCCAGCGTGGCTTGGTCCTTGATGTGGTCGAACACCACCACCAACGTCGGCCGTGAATAGACGGAATCGGGCAGCTCGACCGAGGGACCATTGACGGCGGGCAGGCGCTCCATGTGGCGCACCATGTCATAGCCCATATAGCCAAACAGCCCGGCAGACATGGGGGGCAGGCCGTCGGGTACCCTGATCTGACAGGCGGCGATCAAGGCCTTGAGCGAGGCCAAGGGCCCGTCTTGGCTGCCAATGGGGCAGGGCTGAAAGGCCTCCAGGTCGTGGTGCGCGTGGGTGTTGATCTCGGTTCGGCCGTCGGCATAGCGCCAGATCAGATCCGGGTCCATGCCGATAAAGGAGTAGCGGCCTTTGATCGCCCCTTGCTCGACCGATTCAAACATAAAGCTGTAGGGCTGATTGTCGGTCAGCTTGATCATGGCACCGACGGTGGTCTCCAGATCCGCGACTACGGGCTGAAACACCAGCTGCGGCGCACCGCGCTTATAGTGCTTTAGAAACTCATCAAGGCTGGGGCCGGACAGCATAGGATTGGCTTTCAGGTTGGGCGGCTTTCAGGTTAGGCGGCTTTCGGGTCGGCGGGTTTCGGGTTGGGATCAAACCTGCGGCGGCAAGCCAGCAAACCAGCGAGGCCAGCTCGTGAAACCAGCCCAACGCCGCCTGACTCAAGCACCTGGATCAGCGGTTTTATCCCAAGTTGTCGCCAGAGCACATAGGGCGCGCCACCGCAGCGGGCCGCCCTATGTCCCTAAGGCTATTGCAAGCCCAGCTCGATAGCGATGCTCTCGCGTGCATCGTTCACCACGCGATTGATAATGCGGTAGCCGCCATTGTCGCGCACCGCTTGCTTGTAGGCGTCCGCCAGATCGGTTTGCCAGCTATTAGACATGAGCTGCAAGGTTTGCTCGGCGGCTTGGCTGGGCGCGCTGGGATCACCGGCTTCAATCTCGGTAATCTGGATCAGCGCGACTTGGCCTTGGCTGTCGTCGCTAACCAAGGCGTCTGCGCCGTCAGCGGCAAAAATGCTTTGGCTGCGATCGCGGAAGAAGGAGGCCGCCGAGATATAGCCGTCGCGCGTGTTCGCAGTCTGCACCAGCAGCTCAGCGCCCGCTTCTTGAGCGGCCTGCTCCATGGTGATTTCGCCGCTGGCAACGCGGGCCTTCAGCGCATCAACCTGTGCGGTTAGCGCCTTCATGCGCTCGGCCTGGGTATAGGCCAGCATGACTTGCGTGCGGGCCTCTTCAAAGGTCTTGGCCGCAGGGGCCTCGATCTGGGTCACATCAACCACATAGGACAGGGACTCGTCGGTGGAAACGATGGTTTCATCGTCCAGTTTGGCATTAAAGATCGCCGCCATTATACCAGCGTTGCTTGCGATCTCGCTCGGACGTGTGCCGCTCTTATCCCGCCCACTCCGGTCAACCGATGTCAGGCTAACCAGCGGCAGGTCCATGGCTTTGGCCGCATCGACCAGGCTCAAGCCGTCGCCCAACTTGAAGTCCAGCTCTTGGCTCAGATCGAACAAGTTGCGCTTGGCCACCACGATCTTCAGTTCTTTTTCCAACTCTTCGCGCATGGCTTCCAAGGTTGGTTCAACGGCGGGCGTGATCGAGATCACCCGCATAATGGTTGCGCCTTCTGCCCCTTCAACCGGGTCCAGTATGCCGGGTTCGCTGGCTGCAAAGGCCACCTCGGCCAGGGCCGGGTCCAGCTTGTCGGCGCTAACGTCGCCCAGGTTCAAGGGCGCAGCTTGGGTGGCCTCGAAGGCGATGGCGGGCCACTGTTCGCCCGCACGCAGGCGCTCAACGTAGCCCTGGGCAGCGGCCAGGCTCTCGACAGAGATCTGCTCGATAACGCGGGTCTCAGGATGAGCCGCATCATCTTTGCGACGCTCAAACAGGGCAACAACACGCTCTTCTTCAACCTCGTAGCGCTGATAGACGTCTTCGGCGCTAAAGGCGATCACCTCGGCGCTGCGCAGCTCGGGCCACATGAAATCGTCTTGGTTTTCAGTCAAGTAAGCCTGCAAGAGCTCATCGGTGATGGCCACTTCTCCGGCCGCGCTCTCTGGCATGATAAAGCCAACAGCAGCGCGCTTTTCGCTCAAGTAGGCTGCGATGGGGTCGCTCCAGCCTTGCGGCAGGGTGAAATCTTCGGCCAAGGGCAGACCGCGAATCTTGCGCCCGATGACCTGCGAGGCCAACTGAGCCGCATAGGCCTCGGGGTTATTGTTCAGCGCGAAGGTCTGATAGAGCGCTTCGTTGAAGCTGCCGTCCTGGCGCTGGAAGCGCGGGTCACGCACGATGGCGTCGCGCACGTCGGCATCAGAGGCCTCAATGCCCATGGCGTCAGCCTGCTGGGGCCACATAGCGCTTTCAACAAAGTTGTTCACCACTTGTTGGGTTGGGTCGCGCTCCTCAAAGTCGGCCATGGTCTTGATTTCGCTGCCGGGGATTTGCGCGTACTGTCCGACCAGTTGGCGCACGCTGGCTTCCAGGTACTGGCGTTGCAGGACCTGATCACCGACGGTGGCCACGGTCTCGGTCGCGCCTGAGCCTCTGAAGACCAGCGAACCGGCGTAGGCGATCAAAACAAAAGCCAAAATGATCAAAGCGACGATGATCTTTGCGAAGGTCGATGAAGACCATGCGCGGATATGGGCGAGCATTGCTGAAGCTTTCCTTTAAAGCGACGGTTAGACCGGCAGGGCAGAGGGGCTAGGCCTACTGCGGCACGCAGGCAACCGCAAGCGTCACGAAGTTTGCCAAGGGTTTAGGTGAGCCCCCGCCGTTTTGCAATCTTCGTGCTACAGTTTTGCCGCTCTCGCCCCCAAGAAAGGGTCAATTTTCCGCTAGCGACCCCACATCCGGCGGATTCACGAGCCGTTTGGCGTGCGCGCTGCCCATTCGCACAGGCTTGCACCGCAGCAGAAATGTAGAAGAAAGTCCCGACGAAAGGCGGAAAAGAACAACTCTATGCTTTTCATTTGCAGCGCAAGGGGCTATGTGAGCACTCGAGTGGCGCGGCTTCCCGTTGATCCCGGTGATAAAACGCGTCCAAGGCCCTTATAAGCGAACGTCTGAGTACCCTAAATCATGGATTTTTCCTCACTGCTCCTGGTGGTTCACCTGCTGATCGCCTTGTCGATGGTTGGCATTATCTTGCTTCAGCCTTCTGACGGCGGCGGTACAGGCTTGGGCAGTGATTCTGGCAACTCCTCATTCTCGGCTGTGCGTGGCAAAGGGTCCTTCCTGACCCGCATGACCTGGGGGTTGGCGATTGCCTTCATGGGGGTCGCGCTGGTGTTGGCTTGGCTGAGCCGCGCGCCCAGCAGCACAGGATTGAGCTTCGATCCGGCAAGCCTGAGCACCAACTTGCCTGCGCCAAGCGCTCCGGTGACCCCGGATGCCTTCTCAAACGAGGCGGCGAGTGATGCACCGGCAAGTGACGCACCGGCAAGTGATGCTCCGGCAAGTGACGCCCCGGCAAGCGACGCACCTGCAAGCGACGCACCGGCGGCTCCTGTCGCTCCGGCGGCAGGCGCGGACGCGGGTCAGGCAAGCACCAGCCAGGGCGATTCTGGCGCGGCGAGCAGCAACGCTGCGGGTGACACTACCGAAGGTAGCGTTGGCCAATAAGCCTGAGGCCTGCCCTAGGCTGGCTCGTCCACAAACAAACAGAGCCATGCCGATCTTGGCAGCCTGAGGGCTAGACGGCAGAGCTGAATTCGATACAAACACGCGGACACCTTGTGGTGTCCGTTTGCGTTTAGACGGAAGGGTGCTTGCATGACACAGACGAAGCCTCGCTTCATCTTCATTACTGGAGGGGTGGTCTCCTCTCTGGGGAAAGGTCTGTCGGCGGCAGCGCTCGCGACCGTGTTGCAGCTCCGCGGCTTCAACGTGCGCATGCGCAAACTGGACCCATACCTGAACGTCGATCCGGGCACCATGAGCCCCTATGAGCACGGCGAGGTGTTTGTCACCGAAGATGGCGCGGAAACCGACCTGGATTTGGGGCACTACGAGCGCTTCACCACCGTCGATACCCGCCGCAGCGACAACGTCACCTCTGGGCGCATCTATAAGACCATCATCGACCGCGAGCGCGCCGGCGACTACTTAGGCGCTACGGTACAGGTCGTGCCGCACGTCACTGGGGCTATCAAAGAATTCATCCAAGCCGACCTATCAAACGAAGACTTCGTGCTCTGCGAGATCGGCGGAATCGTCGGCGACATCGAAGGTCTGCCGTTTGTCGAGGCGATCCGCGAACTGGGCCTGGACCTGGGCGACGAGCGCGTCTGCTTCATGCATTTGACCTTGGTGCCCTATATCGCGGCGGCCAAGGAGCTGAAGACCAAGCCGACCCAGCGCTCGGTCAAAGAGCTGCAATCCTATGGCATTCAGCCTGACGTGCTGGTCTGCCGTTCAGAGCATCCACTGGACGAAGGCATGCGCCGCAAGATTGCGCGCTTCTGCTCGGTGCGTGCCTCTGCGGTTATCCCGGCCTTGGATGCCAGCAGCATCTATGCCGTGCCGCGCGCGCTGCATGAACAGGGCCTGGATCAAGCCATTTTGGATCACTTCGGCTTGGAAGCGCCTCAGCCCGACCTGGCCGCTTGGGACCGCATCGACCGGTTGCTGGCAGCCCCCGAGGACGAAGTTAGAATCGCGGTTGTCGGCAAGTACACCCAGTTCGAAGATGCCTATAAGTCGCTGGTCGAGGCCTTGAGCCACGGCGGTTTTGCACACGACGCCAAGGTCAAGATCGACTGGGTTGATTCGGAAATTTTGACCTCAGCGGATGTCGCGGCCAAGCGTTTGGCGCGGGCGGCTGGGATCTTGGTGCCGGGCGGTTTTGGCATTCGCGGCTGCGAGGGTATGATTGAAGCCATCCGCTACGCGCGCGAAAACAAAGTGCCCTTCTTTGGCATATGCCTGGGCATGCAAATGGCGGCGATCGAAGTCACGCGTCACCTGTTGGGCATCGAGAATGCGGGCTCCACAGAGTGGGGCACCCAGGTCACACCGGTGGTAGGTTTTATGTCCGAATGGGAAGCCCAGGAAGGCCGCCAGACGCGCGGCTCAAGCGGCGATCTGGGCGGCACTATGCGCTTGGGCGCCTATTCGTGCAGCCTGCTGTCCGGCAGTTTGGCGCGCAGCGTCTATGGCGAAGACGACATTTCTGAGCGCCACCGCCATCGCTACGAGATTAACATGGGCTATCGTCAGGGCTGGGCCGAGCAGGGCGTTCTGGTTTCGGGCGAATCGCCCGATGGCCGCTTGCCTGAGATCATGGAGGTCGATGGCCACCCCTGGTTCATCGGCGTACAGTTCCACCCCGAATACAAGTCCCGCCCGTTAGAGCCGCACCCGCTGTTTGCTTCCTTCGTCGAGGCCTCTTTGAAGCAGTCGCGCCTGGTCTAGAGACACGTCAAAGCGATGGCCCGCCGACGCTCGGGCTCTGCTGTTTCAAAACGCGACCGTTTGTCTGCGACGCGATCATTTGTCTGCGACGAGATTGCTTGTCTGCGACGCGGGCGGCGACTCAAGGCGACCGGAACGCGCTTGGCGCGGGGCAGCCTTCCTTAATCGAGTTTCCAGCGGCGCTGAACCCGGTCGGCCACCTCTTCGCTGGCGGCTGCGATCATGCCGCCGCTGTGAAGCCGTGCCGAATAGGGCTGGCCCGCAAAGCTGCGCGCCACGCCGCCTGCTTCGCTCAAGATCAGCGCGCCCGGCACGTGGTCCCAGGGCATAAGGCTGTAAAAAACCGCAAAATCAATCACGCCGCGCGCCAGGTCGCGATACTCCAGCCCGGCCGCTTGCATGGGGTGGGGCTGGGGTAAGGGATGTTCGGCCATGCGCGCCTTGAGCTCGGCTTGCTTGTCCTGCGGGAAAAAGCGAATGGAGACGTGGCCTTGGATGGTCTCTAGGTCCTCCATCGAGCGCACCTGCAATTGTTGCAAGTCACCGGACAGGTTGGGATCAACGGCCCGCGCCGATATGTGGCCCTTAAGGCCAGTGTGGCTGCCGGGTTGCGCGTCATGGCGATGCTGGCTGGTCTTCAGGATGTGGCAGACGCGGTCTTCGCACTCATAGGTGCCGCCGCCCAACTCAGCGGTGACCAGGCTTTTGCTCACGGGGTAATAGATCCAGGCCGCCACTGTTCGGCCGCCGCGCACCAGGCCAACCATGGAGCAGAAATTCTCGCTGCCGTTGGCAAAGGCACGGGTGCCGTCCACGGGGTCGATCACCCACAGCGTTTCATCGCTTTGGGTGATGTCCAGATCGACCTGACCGCGCGACTTGGCCTCTTCGCCCAGCACCTGAGAGCCCGGCAGCAGGTCGCGCAAACGCGGCGTTAGCCAGTCTTCGGTCTCGATGTCGGCCACGGTCACCAAGTCCATCGGGCCGGACTTGGTGGAGATATGCTCGTCCTCCAACTGACGCCAGCGCGGCATGATCAAGGTCTCAGAGGCCTCGATCATCAACGCCAGGACGCGGTTGTGCAGATCCATGGGCGCTTAGGCTCCGAGCGCCTCGGCCAAGGCCGCTTCGATCGCCGCCAGAGCTGCCGGAGCTTGGCTGGCATCGGGACCGCCTGCTTGCGCCATGTCGGGACGCCCGCCACCGCCTTTGCCGCCCATGGCCGCTGAGGCTGCTTTGACCAAATCAACGGCGGAAATCTTAGCTGTCAGGTCATCGCTGACGCCGACAACAACCGAGCCCTTGCCCTCGCTGGTGGCGATCAGCGCCACCACGCCGGAGCCAAGCTGGCCTTTCAGCGCGTCGGCCATGCCCTTCAGGTCTTTGGCTGGAACGCCCTCCAGCACCTTGCCGCTCAATTGGACACCCGCGACCTGCTTGACCTCTTGCGCAGCGCCGCCGGTGGCCAGTTGCTTGCGCACTTCAGCCAAAGCTTGCTCCAGCTTTTTGCGCTCGGCCAGCAGGCCTTCGATGCGGGTTGGCAGATCGCTGGGGGCCACTTTCAACAAAGAGGCTGCATCACTGAGCAAGCCTTCGCGCTGGTTGAAGTAGGACAGGGCAGCATCGCCTGCCACAGCCTCAATCCGGCGAATGCCAGCGGCCAAGCCTTCTTCGGATACGAGCTTGACTAAGCCGATATCGCCAGTCTGCTTAACGTGGGTTCCGCCGCACAGCTCCAAGGAGTAGGGCTTGGTCTCGCCCGCTTCCGGGTCGCCCATGGCCACAACCCGCACTTCATCGCCGTACTTCTCACCGAACAGGGCTTGCGCGCCCAGCGCGCGCGCCTCGTCGGGGGTCATGATGCGGGTGGTGACGGCTGAATTTTCCTGCACGCGAGCATTGACCGCACGTTCGATGTCGGCCAGTTCGCCCGCTGCTACCGGCTTGGTGTGCGAGAAGTCAAAGCGTAGGCGGTCGCCCGCGACCAATGAGCCGCGCTGCGCCACGTGGTCGCCCAGCGCGCGGCGCAAGGCTTCGTGCAGCAAGTGGGTCGCCGAGTGGTGCTGAGCCAGGGCGCCGCGGCGGTCGCCGTCAACGCTCAGGTCAACGCCATCACCCACGCTCAGGCTGCCAGAGGTGACTTCAACACTGTGCAGCCAGTGAGTGCCCAGCTTCTTTTGCGTATCGCTGACCCGCGCCTGGCTGCCGTCTTCTTTGCGCATGTTGCCGGTGTCGCCTTGCTGGCCGCCTGATTCGGCATAGAAAGGTGTCTGGTTCAACAGGGCAAAGCCGCTGTCCCCGGCTTGCAGGCTTGTTACCTCTTGGCCGTCCTTGACCAGGGCTAGGATCTCACCAGAGGCTTCGGTCTTGGCGTAGCCCAAGAACTCGGTGGCAGGCAGGCGATCGGCCAGATCGAACCACAGCGTTTCGGTTGCCGTATCGCCCGAGCCCTTCCAAGCTGCGCGTGCGGCGGCTTTCTGGGCGTCCATGGCTGCGTTGAATCCGTCGGTATCAACGGGGCGGTTCTCACCGCGCAGGATGTCTTGGGTCAGATCCAGCGGGAAACCAAAGGTGTCATAGAGGCGGAAGGCGGTCTCACCGGGCAGCGCTTGGCCATCGCCCAGTTTGCTGGTGGCCTCGTTCAGCAGCTTCAAGCCGCGATCCAAGGTCTGCTTAAAGCGAGTCTCTTCCAGCTTCAGCGTCTCTGTGATGTGGCTCTCGGCGGCTTTGAGCTCGCCAAAGTGGTCGCCCATTTGTGCCACCAAGGCTGGCACCAGCTTGTACATCATGGGTTCGGTGTTGCCCATCATGTGCGCATGGCGCATGCCGCGGCGCATGATACGGCGCAGGACATAGCCGCGACCCTCGTTAGAGGGCAGCACACCGTCGGCGATCAGGAAGGCCGACGAGCGCAGGTGATCGGCAATCACGCGGTGCGAGACGTTGTGCGGGCCGTCGGGATCATTGTTGCTGCTGTGGGCGCTGGCCTCGATCAAGGCGCGCATCAGGTCAATATCATAGTTGTCGTGCTTGCCTTGCAGGACGGCGGCGATGCGCTCCAGGCCCATGCCCGTGTCGATTGAGGGCTTGGGCAGCGAGGTTTGGCTGCCGTCTGCGTGCTTTTCGAACTGCATGAAGACCAGGTTCCAGATCTCGATGAAGCGGTCGCCGTCTTCCTCGGCTGAGCCCGGAGGGCCGCCCCAGATCTTGTCGCCGTGGTCATAGAAAATCTCGGAGCAGGGACCGCAGGGGCCGGTATCGCCCATGGACCAGAAGTTGTCAGAGGTGGGAATGCGGATGATGCGATCATCGCCCAGCCCCGCGATCTTGCGCCACAAGGCGGCGGCCTCGTCATCGGTATGGTAGACGGTGACCAACAGCTTGGAAGCGGCTAGGCCATAGTCCTTGGTGATCAGGTTCCAAGCGTACTCGATGGCGTTTTCTTTGAAGTAGTCGCCGAAGGAGAAGTTGCCCAGCATCTCAAAGAAGGTGTGGTGACGCGCGGTGTGGCCGACGTTTTCCAAGTCGTTGTGCTTGCCGCCTGCGCGCACGCACTTCTGGCTGGTAACAGCGCGCGAGTAGTCGCGCTGCTCTTGGCCGGTGAAAATGTTCTTAAACTGCACCATGCCCGCGTTGGTAAACATGAGCGTTGGGTCGTTGTCGGGCACCAAGGGTGAGGAGGACACGACCTGGTGGCCGTTGTTTTCAAAAGAAGACAGGAAGGTGGAACGGATCTGATTGGTGCTGGCCATACTGCTGTGTCGTGCAAGGGTTGAGCCGGAGGGCTGGGGGCTGCCAGGGCCGCACGATATTGCCGCGCGAAGCCAGGGGCCCGAACGCGCTGGACTATAAGGTTTTTCAGCCCAGAGTAAACCGGCAAGATGAGTAAACCGGCAAGATGCGCGACCAAGGCGACATGTCGGCTGAAGGTGGCGCGCAAGGCTGGAGCGCGGGCGGCGTGGGCTGGTTGCGCGGCCTTTGGAACTGGGAACCAGGACTGCAAACGGTAAGCTGTGGTTGTTAGGGACCGGTTGGTGTTGCCAGCCTTATTGTGGCTTGCTCGCCCCTCGCCTCGGACTTGGCGGATCTCCGGGCTGGTGCCGCGTCTAGTCTGGTGCCACCTCTAGTCTGGGGCCACCTCTAGTCTGGGGCCACGTCTTGCCATGCGCGCAGTCTCTGGCAGGGGCTGGGTTTGAGGGCAGGCGCGGTAAACCACAAGAAATCTTGAGCTCCAGGAGCAGCCAAGTAGTCCTGCGCCTTGGCCTTGCCCTCTTGCACCTCGACCAGCGCCAAGCTGACCAATCGCGCGGAACTCGCCTGCGAGATGTAGAGGGGAACCGCGGCGTCCTTGCGACTGTGGGAGGAGCCGGTGATCAGCACCTGCATAGGGCCAGAAACCAGGCCGTTGCCCATGCCATCGCCAGGGTTGCTGACATGACTTGGGCCAGCGTCACTTGGACCAGCGTCGCTCAACACCGCATCGGCCATGGCCTGGTCACGGGCCATTTGCAGGCGCGCAAGAATCTCTAAGCGGTCGGCTTCGATCAGCCCGCAGTGCGATGCTTCGGTCGCTGCGTGCCAGTGCTGAAAGCCCGGCGAGCGCTGAATTTTGCGCGGGGTTCGCTCGCCAGCAAAGCGCGTCTTGGCGGCCTCCTGGTCCTCTTGGCTCAGATCACCCGCCGCCAGCGGCAACTTGGCCTTAAAGGCCACATCAAAAACCGGAGCGTAAAAGCGCCAGTCGGGCCAGCCGCTGTCCCACCACTGCAAGGCCGCGCCCAATCCTGCGCTGTATTCGGGATGTTCGCGGCGGTACAGCTCCAAAGCGGCGAAGCGCTCGGGGTCCAGCATCTCAAGCACCACACGCGGATAGCGGCCGCGATCTGCCAGCGCCGCCAAGATAAAGGCCTCGCGTTGCTGGTGCAGCTCCAGGCCGTGGCGTTCGCCGATGACAAGGATGTCGCTTTCAACCAGGCGGTCGATCAACTGGCTGGCGACCAAGAAGCGCCCGGCTTGTGCATCCCATATCTTGCCCTCCAAGGGATGGGGCAGGCGCTGCTGGTCTTCGCTGCCCAGCGGTGGTGCATAGAAAGGGTCGCTGGGAGCGACTTGGGCCCAGGATGAGGGCGCGCCCAGGATCACCAGGAAAACAAGGATGACCAGGGAAACAAGCATCACTAGGGAAACACGCAATACCGGCACGGCCTGCAAGCGCAAGACGCGTGGCGAAGTTTGCAAGGACATCACAAAAGGCTCCCTTTCTTCTGGTCGCTCTGACGGTCGGCCGAGGGTGGGCGTTGAAACTGCATGACCTGCGCGGCGCGACCGCGTAGAGCGTCATAGCCCTGACTGAAACCTTGCAGTGATAGCGGCAGATCAACGGGCTGCTGCCCGCCGTCGAATACGCGCAATAGCGCGGTTTGCCCGGCCCTGAGTGATGTCAGCATGGCAGCATCCAGTGGAATACCGACATGGCAGCCGCTTTGGTTGCAGGTCTCGTAAACAAAGCGCTGTTCGGGTTGGTCGTCGATCATCAGGCCGATTCCGGCGGGCAAAAACACCCCCAATGGCAAGGAGGCAATAGCCAAATCATCGCCGCCACTGTGATAGATGCGCAGCACCAAGATTGGCTCTTGGGTATCTGTGATGAGAATCGACTGACTGAGGCGGCAGGAGCTGGCCTGGTCGCAATCGAGTTGCCAGTCGCCATAGGTGGCGGGCGCTGCTGCGGTTTGTGCCGACAAAGCCTGGCTCCAAGCGGCTGCGGTGATCGCTGAAGCGATGGAAAAACCTACAACCAGAGGTTTTCGCAAACTTATCCACATATCGTTAAAGTCTCAAATTACCCGTTATGATTTCGCTCATCCTTATGATAGATCGCTAGCGTATACAACAAAAACCGTACTATATGGGGTGAATTGTGAGCGCAACGCGGTCAGCGCGAAATGCAGGGATCACTGCAGGGCAAGATACCGAGCTTGCAGGGTGTCTCAGTGCCAGACGGCAATTGATCCCTGGGTTGCTGGTGGCTCTGCTTGCCCTGGCCTGTTGGGCTGCGCTCCTGGCCTTGGCGGCTGCCCAGGCGGTTGGCCACAGTATCGTGCCTGACGGCAGCACGGCGACGCTCGTAAATCAAGACGCGGCCGGGCGCAGCCTGGTGAGCCTGGCGCCAGCCGACAAACAGGGGACCAGCCTCAACCGCTTTAGCCAGTTCGACGTGACCGCAGCGGGCGCGGACCTGGACAACCAAGCCAGCCAGGCCCTGACCATTGTCAATGAGGTCACTTCGACCCGCAGCACAACGCTGGCAGGTGAATTACGCGTGCTGGGCCCGAGCGCCAATGTGCTGATCGCCAACCCAAACGGCATCATTTTGCAGTCTGGAAGTTTCGTTAACATCGGCAATCTGGGGTTGATCACTGCCAGCGTCGAGCCATCGACCACCGGCCCCTGGCGACTGCCGCTCAAACGCGGCGAGATCCGGGTGCTGGGTGCGCCGGTGAGCCTGCCAGCGAACCTGACCTTGGCGGGCAAGCAATTGCGCCTTGACGCGCCGCTAACGTCGACCGGTAGCGGCGCAGGCGAAGACGAGATCCAGCTTATTACCGGTGAGCAAGACCTGAGCCTTGACGGGCAACAGCGCGACACCAGTTGGCTACAAGCCGGTTCGGGATCAGGCGCTAGCAGTCAGCAAGCGGCGATGGTCCTGGGCGCGCAGGCCGCGCTGCAAGCCGGGGCGCTGACGCTGATTGCCCGGGACAGCGCGGACGGCAACGGTGGAGCAGCTTTGGAGTTCGCGGGCAGCCTAGAGGCCGCCCGCTCCATTGATGTCAGTGCGGCGGCGGCCGTTGCGGCCAAGGGCGTACGCTGGAGCGCGGGGCAAGATTTGCTGCTGCGCGCCACCGTGTTGGACCTTAGCGACGACAGCCATTTCACGGCCCAAGCCGGGGCGGTGTTGCTCAGCAGCTCGCAGGGGGATATCAGCCTGACCGCCAGCAAAGTATCCGGGCAAAAGCGCAAAGACGGCGCGGCGCTGTCACGTGGCGGAGTCTCGGTCGACGCTGCGGGCAGTCTGTCGGTAACTGGCAGCCAGCTTGAAAGCAAGGCCGACGACCTAAGCTTGGTAAGCGGCAGCCGTGCCAACGTGCAAGACAGCAGCCTTACGGCCAGCCGTGCGATCCTGGTTAGCAGCCAGGCCGGTGCCAACCTTGCGGGGCTTGAGCTGCAAGCGGGCGAGGATATGCGCCTGTTGGCTGATGGCGATCTGGTGATCGCAGACGTGCGCGCCGATGCCGCCAGCGATCTGCGTCTTGATGGCCACAGCATTCGGTTGGCCGCGACATTGGAGCGCCAGACCTATCTCAAGGCCAGTCAGGGCGGCTTGACCTTGCTAGCGACCGTTGGTGGCATCACCAATCTGGGCGCTTTGCTTCAAGGCGCGCGCAAAGATGGCGGCGACGCTGTGAGCCAAGGCGCGGTGACGCTGATTGCTGGCGGCGACCTTGTGAACCAAAGCCTTGCCGCCGACCGTTTGGCCGCGATCTTTGGCCAAGACGGGCCGGTTTGGCTGCAAGCAGGTGGCGCTCTGCGCAACATAAATGGCCGCTTGCTGAGCAACGCCGATATGAAGCTGAGCGCAGCGGGCCAGGTCGAAAATCGCAGTCTAACGAATGGCCACGGCTTGGCGCTGGGGGCTGAAATCGCTTATATGCGCGCGGAGAAATCCCTGACCATCACCGCTGACAGCTTGGTCAATGTGGCGGGCGAAATCTCGGCGGGCACCATCCATGCGCGCTTGGCCAAGAACATCGAACAACGCGCGCTGGCATTGGGGAGCACGACACTACGTAAACGGCGCTGCTTCTGGTTTGCCTGCAGCTATAGCCTTAAGAGCTTGCCGGTTTTCAGCGATGCTTCGATCCGCGCCGACCAGTCAGCCGACCTGGAGGCTGGCGCCTGGCTGAGCAATCAAGGCGGCTCCTTTGTGGCGGGAGAGGACCTGCGCTTGGCGGCCCCGATCCAGCGTTCAAGCGTCTTGCTGCTGCCTTTGGCCTATCAGCGACCCGGCGGTCTCAATCGCTTGTTTTTGGGGCCCAGAGTGTTCTTGAAGCGAGAAAGCCAGGGCGGGCAGATCTTGGCTGGTGGCACTTTGGCCATCGAGGGGGCCTTGCAGCGCCAGGGCGGCAGCTTGCTGGCTGGCAAAGCCCTGGTTCTGAGCAGCACCGAGCGCTTCTCTGCGGTTCCGGGTGCGGCCAAGGCGGTGATGATTGGCTGGTTCCATCCACTGTTGACGCGCCTGGCACCGCGATGAACGATCAGGCGAAACGACAGATGAGCCTTGGCTTGCCTGCGCTCTTGGCCCTTGATGCACCTGGCAGGCCTTGGGTTGCTTTGGGGTGTCTGGCGGCCAGCATGCTGCTGGGCGCAGCCTGGCCCGCGCATGCACAGCAAAGGCTTGAGGCGCTGGATCCTGGGGCAGGCCTGGTTGTCAAGCTGCTGGGCGACCTGAAGTCGGGCCAGCTTCAAGCGCGCCAACCTGGTCGGCTGAGCCAAGCGCGTGCAGCGTCGACGAATGAGTCCGGCGAACCCAACCAACCCAGCGCTAGCGAGGGTGGCTCAGGATCGGTGGTTGCCGCATCCTTGCCGCCTGGGGCTTGTTTGCGGTTTGCCCAGCTCGACCTCAGTGCGACGCGCTTGGTAACCAAGGACGCCCTGCGCGAAGCGGCGACCCCCCTGATGCACGGCTGCATCGCGCCTAGCGATTTTGGAACGCGTCTGAACCAGGCCCTGCAGGCCATGCAGGCGCTCTATGCCGAGGCGGGCTATGTCGGTGTGACCTTTGATGTGCCCGAGCAGGATTTTCAGTCCGGCGGCCTGGCGATCACCGTTCGCGAGCGCCGCCTGGAAGCCATCGAGGTTGCGCGCAGTTGGGACCCACTGGCACCCATCACCGGGATGGCACTGTATCGCGGGCCCTGGACCTCAGACCGGCAGCGGCGCATTTGGGCGGCCTTCGAGCGCGACATGTTGGGCCAGCCTGTGCAGACCAAGGCGCTACAGGCGGGCTTGGCGCGGCTCAATTCTGCTCCCTCGGCCAATGCCAACATCGAGATTAAGGATGGCTCAAGCCCGGACACGCTGGTTTTGGCGGTCAAGGATACCTGGCAGGACCGATTTCGCTCCAGCCTCAGCTATCAGCGCGCAGGCGCGCCACACCAGGTCGACGAGCAAAGCCTGGGCCTCAGCCTGGAAGCCGACAATCTGGCCAACGTCAACGATCAGTGGCGCTTGGGCTACAGCGGTTCGACCAGTTCCAATGCGCTCAGCACCTCCTTGCAAGTGCCGCTGTGGGATTGGCAGGCGATCTTGTCCGCCAGCTATGACGAGAGCATGACGCCGCTGACCGAGACCGCCGACCTCTTCAGTCAAGGCCTGAATACCAGTGCGCAGCTCAGCTACCAGGCTTGGTCGAACGATAAAGCCAGCCTGACGCTCCAGGCCACTGGTAACAGCTATTGGAACCGCCGCTATATCAACGACAGCCTGCTAACGCCGCAAAGACGCATCAAGGCGCGCGGGGCCGTGGTGGGGCAGTGGCGCTTGTCAGACCAAAGCGCGCTCAGCGGGCAGCTTGGCTACACGCGTGGCCTGTCTGGCGTGTTCGGTGCGGACAAGGACCCGGACCCCTTGCCCGCCATGACCCCGCAGGCTCAGTTCGAAAGCTGGGACGCGCGGCTGGCGGTCAGCCAGGCCTGGCCCCAGCAAGACCCAGCCGACTGGCGCTGGTCAGCCACCGGCGAGCTGCAAGGCCAATACAGCCAAGACCTGTTGTATGGCACCGATCAGTTCCAAGTCGGCGATGGTGGGTTGGTGCGCGGGTTTTCCGGGGCCTCCTTTGCTGGCGAGCAGGGCTGGGCGCTGACCACCAATCTGGCGCTGCAAGCACCGGCAGCGGTGCCAGGCGCGGTCGAGCGCGGCTACGCGGTGCTGGATGCCGCCTTTGACCCCCTGTTACCGGATTTCGCCGAAATCGGCCCGAAGATCGCCAAGCGCATGCAGGGGCTCTCCGCCAACGCCTACCTGGACGGCGGCTGGGCGCGCAGCCTGGCTGACGATCAAGACGCTTGGTTGGTCGGCACAGGGGTTGCGCTAAACTATAATAGCGTTTATGGCAATATTACATATGATATTTCTTTCCCACTTTACCACACGCTGGAGCAAGATCCGGCAGACTTCTCATGGAGCCTGTCGGCCAGCTTGCGCCTGGATACACTCGGAGTTGCAACATGGAATCGATTAAAAAAACTTGGCCCCTTCGCACAGCGTTAGGTGGCGGCCTCGGCCCGCTGGTGAAAGCGGGTCTGCTGGCCAGCTCCATGCTGGTTGGCCTCGCGGCCCCGGCTTGGGCGGATATGCAGGCGGGCTTGGAGGCCTTTGAGTCTGGGCGTTTTGAAGAGGCGATTGCCGCCTTCAATGCCGCTTTCGAAGCCGGAGAAGCAGACGCGGGCTTCTATCTTGGCCGCATGATTGAACTGGGGGCAGGCGGGCCTGCCGACCCGCGCGCGGCGGCCATTGTCTATCAGGCCGCGGTCGAGGCGGGCAGCAGTCAGGCTAAAAACCGCCTGGGCATCATGACCTTGGACGGCCTGGGTATCTTGCAGGATTACGCGGAGGGCGCACGGCTGATCTGCGAAGCGGCTGACGAGGGCGAACCCTCAGCTCTGTTCAATTGTGCCAGCCTTTATGCCGATGGCCGAGGCGTCAAGCAGGATGCGAAAAAGGCGGTCAAGCTGTATCAGCAGGCGGCGAAAAAGAAGCACATCGGCGCGATCAACGTGCTGGGCCAAATGTACGCCGAAGGTCGCGATGTCAAAAAGGACGAGAAGCAAGCGGCCAAGTACTTTCAGCAAACCGCAGCCATGGGCAACCCGGTGGGGCTCTATTCCTTGGGTCAGGCCTATGCTCTGGGGCTCGGTTTGGACAAGGACCTGGTGCAGGCGCACGTCTATTTCAATTTGGCTGCGACCCAGGAGCACCCCGACGCCTTGGAGGCCCGCAAGCTGGTCGAGGCCAAGATGTCTTATGACGACATACTGGAGGCGCAGCGCCTGGCGCGGGCGTGGCGCCCAGACCCTGCGTCGTAACGCGCTGAGCGCGGAGGTCAGGCGAGGGGCCGACCCATATGAACGGCGTTCCGCCTGCGACTGATGGACCACAGCACCAAGATTCCCCGCTTTTTGTGGGTGCGGCGCTGTTTTTTGCCCGCGATGTATTGGACGAAAGTCGTGTTCGGCATCCGGGCCTTGGCGGTGAGCGAAAGCAACTAAGGCCCTGATAAGCATTAAGATTAAGCGGAAAGGCGCGTCGATTTTGAGGTCGGTGCGCCTTTTTTTTGCGCCCAGCACAAACCTAGAATGCACAACCTAAATGTGAATAACTAAGAAGCGCACAAAAGAGTCTTGCGCCCATTACAAAAATCTGGGTAGATCGAAGAACTACACATTTATGTGAATTAAGAACCAAAAAACCAAACACTTTGGGGATCGCCAATGTACCGCCGCGCACAGTCCACCCGCACTGCCTGGAACCAGGTTCGCCAGCATCGCTTAGGCTCGCAGTGTCCGCGGCCTGCCGAGCGCTTCGGGCGAGGCTGGCGACGCCTCGGGCTGGCGATCGCGGGCTTGGCCCTGCTGGCGGGCAGCGCGTCCGCGCAAATCAGCGACCCCTTGGCCCCCAGCCTTCACCGCCCGCAAATCGGCGCCAGCGGCAACGGCACGCCCCAGGTCAACATCGCCACCCCCAGCGCGGGCGTGTCGCACAACACCTACCAAAGCTTCAACGTCACCACGCGCGGTCTGATCCTCAACAACGCCACGGCGGGCGGTATGAGCCAGATCGGTGGTCAGGTGGTTGCAAACCCCAATCTGACCAGCACTGGGGCGGCGTCTTTGATCTTGAACGAGGTGACGGGGCGCGGTGGCTCCAGCCTGGACGGCACCACCGAGGTGTTTGGCAAGAGCGCTGATGTCATCGTAGCCAACCCCGATGGCGTCACGTGTCGCTCGTGCAGCTTTTTGAACGCTAGCAACACTACGCTGACCACGGGCAAGCCTTTGGTGCTGGGCTCGTCGGTGATTTTGAACGTCAGCGGCGGTGCGGTGTCGGTGGCGGGCAGCGGCCTGAGCGCGCCCGACGGCAGCGCGACTCTGGTTGGTCGCGGCCTGATCATCAATGCGCCGGTGACCGCTGGCCAGTCGCTGCGTTTGTCAGGCGGCGCCCAGCAGTTTGACACCCGCACGGGCCAGGCCAGCTTGGCGGCCATTCCGGCCAACTCCGGCCAGCTCTATTCGATCCAGAGCAATGCAGCGGGCCTGCTGACCGCGGGGCAGGGCGATCTGATCGTGCAATCGCTGGAGCCGGGCCAGGCTGTCAGTCTGGCGGGCAAGCTGTCGGCTGCACAGGGGCAGGTTAAGGTCAGCTCGGGCGCAGCTTTGAGCGTCAGCGACGTGCTGGCAGCCTATAACATCAACCTGAAAGCGCTGGGCGACTTTAGTCAATCCGGTGCGGTGGTCAGCCAACAGGGCGACGTGGCCCTGGCGGGGCAAACGGTCTTCCAAGGCTCGGGTTCCAGCACCCAGGGCCAGACCATCGCGATTACCGCCCAAGGCAGCTATGTCAACTTTGGTCAACAAGAGGCCGTCGCCAGTCTGGATCTGGAGGCGGGCGGCACGGTGACCAACTTTGGCAGCCTGGCCGCAGGCGGCAAGCTGAGCGTGCGCGCGGGCGGCGATCTGTCCAACGAGAAGGCTGCGCGCAGCCTGTCGGACATCGAGGCCTATAAGGCCAGCTATCAGAGCCAGGACTGGGTCCTAAAGACCCGCGCAACCCCCTACTACTACCGCGCTTGCTACCGTCGCGGCTGGCGTCGGCGCTGTTACTGGCGCGTGGCTTACAGCTACAGCCAGTACTGGGCTCCCGTCCTGCGGACCCATTACGTTGATGCTGAGCGCTTGGTTAGCTTGGGCGAGGCCCGGGTCAGTGGCGGCGCGATGGGCGGCCAAGACCTGGAGCTGGTGGCTCAAGCGGGCAGCATCTACAACACCGCCGGCAGCTTGGTTGCTACCCGTGATCTGTCCGCCAACGCCAAGTACGACATTGTCAATGCCTCGCGTTGGGGCTTTAAGAAGAACAAGGCCTGCGGCTTTGGTGACTGTGGCTCGACGGCCCAGCTCTATAAGGCTGAGATGCTGGCAGGGGATGACCTGGCGCTGGTCGCGGGCGGCAGCTATCGCGCTCAAGGCGCGGATCTGGCGGCCTATAACAGCATCGATATGCAGTTGGGTGGCGATCTTCAGCTCGAAGGCACGCGCCATGCGTCCACCGATGTTGGCCAGACCCGCAGCGATGGGGGCGTAACCTATACGCACTCTTGGTCGCAGAAACGCTGCTGGGGCCGCTGGTGGCGGCGTCGGTGCAGCACCAGCACCTTCCGTACGCCGGTTGCAGGCAATCAGACCCGCATCACCCACACCAGGACCAGTGGCGACATCTATCAGGGCTCGGCGATCGAGACCTTGGCCGGCGACATCGCGATTAATGCCGGTGGTAGCGCGCGCATCTCGGGCTCCAATCTGTCTGCGGGCCATGACCTCAGCTTGATCGCAGCGGGCCTGGTCGACTTCCAGCGCCCTGTCACGGCTCAGCGCAGCCAGTCCAGCTACACCAAGGTCACTGGCGGCTACCTCTTTAACGGCCAGTGGATTGGCCAAAACGCCACCACGCCGACCAGCACCCGCAGCCTGCAAACCCGCTATCTGGCGTCAGTCAGCGGTGCCAATGTCACCCTTCAGGGCAGCCAGATCGACGGCGAGGGCCTGCGGCTGATCGCCAGCGGTGACCTGAGCCTGCGCGCGAGCGACGGTGACATCGCGCTGATGGCAGACCGCGCTGCGGGCGAGACCAGCAGTTACGCCGACCTGGCCAGCGTTGAGGTCAGCGACCTGCCCAGCTTGGCTCAGAGCCGCACGGCCTATGACCGCTTGCTGGCGGGCAACACGCGCCTTGCCAGCGTCTCGGCCCTGCGCGCCATGAGCGACGGCAGCCAGCTTGCCGCGCTGTTCGCTGACATCGGCTTGGCGGACGAAGGCGCCGCCAGCTACCAGCGCTGGGATGCGGCCAGCCGCAGCACGCAGGCGACAGACTATTGGCGCGCCGATGCGCAGCTGGGCGCTCTGTCAGCGTCCGAGCTGTTGGCCAAACGTCGCGCTGTGATCTTGACCCAGCCCGGCAGCGAGCTTGCAGGCATCAAGGCCACCGATGCGCTCAGCGCCGAGTGGATCGCCTGGCAGGCCTACGACCGTGAGCGCCTGGCGGCGCGCTATGCCCTGACCGGTGCCTGGGACGAGGCCATCGTCTCGGCGCGCGGCGATATGAGCTTGGAAGCCAAAGACGCCATCGTGCTGTTCGGGGGCACCATGGTCAATGCGGGCGGCGATCTGAGCCTGCGCGCGGGCGGTGACATCGCTTTGTTGGCCGAAGAGCGGGTTGGCTATGACTGGCGCGACGCTGATGCGCGCTTTGCAGCCGCTCAGGACTATTCGGCGGGCTACACCCACAACAGCCAGGGCCAGCGCAATAATCTGGGCCAGGTGCGGCGCACGGCGGTGACGGCGGGCAATGGCATCACCATGGTCGCAGGCCGTCACATCTTGAACAAGGCGGGCTCTATCGCAGCAGGCGGCACCCTGGTGGCCGTGGCGCAAGAGGGCTCCATCTACAACGACGCCGCGCGTCTGCGCTTTGTTCTGACCGGCGCGCAAGGCTGTCAGGGCTCGGCCTGTGGCCGCCTGGGCGTCTCCTATGCTGCGGCCGAGATGCTGGCTGGTGGCGACTTGATCCTGTCCGCCAAGACCAGTGTCTTCAACCGAGGCTCTGATCTGGGGGCTGCGGGCAACCTGCTGGTGACGGCCGAGACCGGCGACATCCGCAACGAGTCGCTGCACGACGTCTACCGCTCTACCGAGGTCTATAAGAAGTGGTCCACCTGCAGCTGGAAGATCCGCCGCTCGTGCATCAGATGGACCCGTCACACCCTGCTGGACGTGCGCGATACGGCGGTCAGCCGCCTGGCCAACATGACCACCGAGTTCGGCGATATCGAGCTGCGCGCGGGTCGCGACATCCTCAGCACGGCCTCGCTCATCTCAGCGGGCGGCGCGGTTCAGCTGGCGGCGGCGCGCGACGTGGCCCTGGATTCCAAGGGCGTGGAGTGGAGCTATACGCAAAAGCGCCGCTCCACCAGCGGCTTCCTGTTCATTCCCTACAAGGGCGGCAAGCTGGACGTGGCGGGCAACCAGTTCGACACCCACCTCACGCGCCTTGAGGCCAACGCCATCGACATCCAGGCGGGCAACAACCTGCGCGGTCTGGGGGCCAACCTCTTGGCCTTCGAGGACATCAGGCTGAGCGCTGGCAACAACCTGGTGTTCGACGCGCTGCAAAACCACAAGTACAAGCGCGAGCGCGGCTCGAGCTGGGGCCTGTTCTGGACGGTTGGCGGCATCGACCTGATCAACGACCTCGACGGCTTGAACGGCAAGCAGTTGTTCCAAGCCTTCATCGACCAGAACCCCATGCTGGCCTCTTTGCAGCGCCTCTCCTCGTGCCGCAATGCCTTGGATTGTGGGCTGGATCTGGCCTCCTCATCCGTGCAAGCGGTCAAAACCCTCAGCGGAGCGGCCGCGGCATCGCTCGGCCCTGACAAGACCCTGACCAGCGGGCTGGTTGAACAATTCAACCCCTTCTCTTCATCTGAGCTTGCCAAGCTTAAAGCCTGCAATCCCATGGCGAAGGATTGCAACTTCCTGGGCGGTTTGGGCTTCCGCTACTCAGCCTGGACGCAAAGCCAGAATTGGACCGAGAGCCACACCAGTCAGATTTTGTCGAGTGGCGACTTGGCGATGGCCGCGGGCAACGATTTGACTCTGGCTGGCGGGACCGTCGCTTCGGCAGGCAAGCAGCTCTTTGCGTCTGCTGGCCGCAACTTGGCGGTCACTGCCCTGGCGGATACGCAAAGCTCCAAGCGCTCCGACTGGGGCGTGTCGCTGACCTTCAACGGTTCGGGCAGCTTCACCTTGGGCGCCAACGGTTCGCAGGCGCGCTCCAGCGCCATGCTGTTCCAGAACGCCGCTCTGACAGCGGGCGAGGGTGCCTACTTCCAATCCGGCCAGGACATGCGCTTTGCCGGAGCCAACGTTAAGGCGGGGCGCCTGACCATCGATGCAGGTCGCGACCTGCTGATCTTGAGCCGCCAGAACCAGTCGCGTTCTAACTCTTACGGCTTCAACTTCTCCATCACCGCGACGCCCGGCACCGGCATCACCGGCATCGGCATTGGCGGCTCTTATGGCAAGTCCAACCGCAAGTACACCGACACACCCACCAGCCTGCTGGCGGACGAGGATGTCAGCGTCACCGTGGGACGCACCACCTACCTGCTGGGCGCAGTCCTGGCCTCGCGTTCGAACAAGCTGAAGCTGGATACCGCCAACTTCATCTTCGACAACTATAGCGACAAGGACGTCAGCGGCAGCGTCGGGGTCAACCTTAACATCGGCGTTAATCCCGGCTCTTGGGACGGTACCGGCAGCCTGGCCTATCGCGATCAACGCGCCATCACCTATGCGACTTTGGGCCTGGGTGACATCAGCATCCGCAATCGCCCGAACCAGGACCTGTCGGGCCTCAACCGCGACCTGGCCAACGTCCAGCGCGTCACCCGCGACATCGACTTTGACGTCCACATTCCAGGCCTGAACCTCA
>JAUIBT010000038.1 GCA_030428255.1 Alphaproteobacteria bacterium
CCGCCGGTCATCGACCCGCGGCATCCCGCGCGTATCGTGCGGAAGAAGCGGCTCAATCCGCGCCCACTGCTCATCAGAAAACCAGAAGAAATCTGTCATTCATCGTGCCTCCTCGCTGGAGGCAGTTAAATCACAACACGAAGCCGCTGTGAATCCCGTTTATGGGTCCGGACCCTAGGACAGCCTGGATTAACCAATACGCACGCGAATGGATACAAGCTTATGTCCGAAAAATCCCTGCTGAAATTAGGCATCATTGGAACCGTCATCGCTGCCTTATGCTGCTTCACGCCGATTCTTGTGGTCTTGTTGGGTTTGGTGGGGCTATCGGCGCTGACCGGCTACCTCGACTACGTGCTGTTACCGGCCCTGGCGGTCTTCGTTGCGATCACAATCTACGCTGTGTGGCGGCGTCGGGCGCGCGCGAAGTCGAAATGAGGCGCATTCCCATGCCAGGACTTGTGCGTCCTGTGACGACCGTCGCTATGACCGAACGGTCGTCACAGGCCTAACGTTTCTCGAGACCCTAACGCTCCTCAAACACAAGGCGGGCGGCCAGTCCCCCCAGGGCCGTGGAGCGCTCAAAGGTCAAGCTGCCTTTGTAGACCTCCGCCAAGTCCTTGACGATAGACAGCCCCAGCCCCGTGCCAGGCGTTTGCTCATCTAAGCGTTGTCCGCGAGCACCCAGGGCTGTCAGCTTGTCATCTGGCACCCCAGGCCCGTCGTCCTCAACGCAGATTACAAGGCCATGATCGCTGCGCCCGGCGCTCAGCTGAACCTCGGCCTTGGCCCACTTGCAGGCATTGTCCAGAAGGTTTCCCAGCATTTCTTGCAAGTCCTGGTGCTCGCCAGCGAACAGAAGCTCTGGCGAGATTTGAGAGCTGAACACCAGGCCTTTGTCGCGATGGATCTTGCCCAGCGTGCGCATCAGCGGCATCGCCACCTCGCTGACCTTGGTCTGAACACCGCGCTGCTGGCTGGCCGCGACGGAGCGGGCCAGCGCCAAATAACGCTGGACCTGCTCTTGGATCGAGGCCGTTTGACCGCGCACGGTGTTCCCCAACGCGCTGGTGTCGCCCTGCACTTCATTTTGCAGCACCGACAGCGGCGTCTTCAGGCCATGGGCTAGATTGCCCACCTGCTTGCGCGCCCGCTCGACGATGGTCTGATTGTCGCTGATAAGCGCGTCGATCTCTTCCACCAGGGGCACGATTTCGGGCGGATAGCCTTGGCCGCCGCCCATATTGACGCTCTCGCCCCGGCGCACCTGTTTCAGGTGCTCTTGGGCGCGCCGAAGTGGTCGCAAGGCCAAGGTGACCTGCACGAAAATGCCTGCCACGAGCACCGCGCCGATCACGATTAAGGAGATGCCAAGGTAGACGTTGAAAGACCGGTGAAGCGCGCGCACCTCTGAGATATCAACGGCGGCGCTCAGGCGCATGACCAGGCCAAAATCGCGGTAATAGACCGCCCTGTGCCGCTGCAGGACGGTCTGCCCCTCGGGTCCCGGTCGCGTGTCAATTACCACATCGCCCGGTCGCACCACCGGCGGCACCTTCAGCTCAAAGTCCAGCAAGGAATCAGAGCGATGGATATCGCCGTTGGGCTCGGTGATTTGCCAGTACTTGCCTGAAAAGGGGCTGTTGAAGGCCGTCTCCTGCCCACTGCGGTCCACTTCGACAAGCGCGCGGGCTTGCGGGTCGGTTTGCTGAATGCTCACGTCCAGCGCCAAATTGCTGAGTATGTCTTCGAGCTGGCGATTGGTCGTGGTGATGGCGTGCCAAAAGAACAGCCGTGACAAAACCAGACCACCGACAAGAAAGGCCAACCCAACGACAAGGGTGGAGAAGAAGATCAACCGCCAGGCGATTGATCGCGGCATCCAGCCGCTGGGCACCGCGCCAGCCTCGCTTGCCTCCGGCGACTCCGCCGCCCCGTCTGCGCGTTTGCGGCTGGCCGACTTAAGCCTGCTCCACAAGTTGGTAGCCCCGCCCGCGGACGGTTTTGATGTTGGGGACATTCAGCTTCTTCCGCAAGCGCCCGACAAAGACCTCCAGCGTGTTGGAATCGGGGTCATAGTCTTGTTCATAAATGTGCTCGCTCAAGATTGTGCGAGACACCACCTCACCTTGGTGATGCATGAGGTAGGAGATTAGCTTGTGTTCATAGGCGGTCAAGCTCACGGCTTGATCCTGCACCCGCACCTCACCGGAATGAGTGTCGAGCGTAATCGGTCCGCAGGTCAACACCGGCGAGGCCAAGCCTGACGAACGGCGGATCAGTGCGCGCACGCGAGCGATAACCTCTTCAAGCTGGAAGGGTTTGGTCACATAGTCGTCGGCGCCGGCCTCAAAGCCCTCGACCTTTTCTTGCCAATTGTCGCGCGCGGTCAAGATCAAGACCGGCATGTTGCGTCCGTCCTTGCGCCAGGTCTGCAGGACTTGGATGCCGTTCATGACGGGCAAACCGATGTCTAAGATGACGGCATCGTAGGGTTCGACATCGCCTTGATAGTGTCCCTCTTCGCCATCAAAGGCCTGGTCGACGGCAAAGTTCTCATGCCGCAGAGCCGACGCCAATTGGCGCGACAGACTTTCATCATCTTCAACCAGCAAAAGTCGCATGGCGGTTCCTTTGTTGAACGTGGGCACGCCAGTTTGGCCCGCAGGTAGGGCTCAAGGCAAGCCCCAAACCGCCGGGACCAGCGGCGCTGCTGATCCGTCCTGCTTGCTTCAAAAGGGATTGGGGCTGCGCCTAAGGCATGACCTCGGCGGTCTCAGGGCGAACCCGCACGTCGAAGATATTGCTGTAGACGTCCTCGACGCTCAGCACCAAGACGCCATTAACCATAGAGATCGACAACACGCGCTTCAGTGGCGCACCCGTGAAAGCCTGGATTGCGTTCTTAATTCGCTTCAAGGTAACAAACCGGCCATCGCGAACGCCCGCCAGGTAGGCGGAGTCAACGTTGCTGGCGAGCCAAAGCTGCGCACCCGGTCTTAGCTGTCGTTGCGCGCCCTGGCCAGGCACGCGCATATACCCGGTGCCCTGCTGCACTGCGGGAAGCAGAACCGGAGCCGCACCAGGCGCAAATGTTGGGGTCATTGACGGTGCCAGAACTTGACCCATCGGCAACGCGAACTGCCCGCGAAAGGCCTTGCCTTTGGCCTGCGCCTGCATGGGGAGTGCGACCACCAACACCAGCGCCAGTACGAGCGCCGCTAGCGCCTGAACAGCAGAGGCAAATATGTGATTTGAGCGATCCATCGCGAAGCTACCCTTTCATGTATCCCGGGAACCAAAAGCGCCGATTCAAAAAACCTGCTGACACTTTGCTCCTAGCCTGACGCTGTTATACATGTGCGAGGCTGAATTGAAACTGAACAGCCTGGATTGGGCCGCCTGGACCCAGATCGCGGGTCTTGGGCCTGGTGTCGCAAACAATCAGCCTTGGATATCGGCGCAAAGTGCGATACGCCTGCCCTCTCTGCTGCTTTGATCAAAGTCGCGCCCTTTGTCACTACTTGAGGTTCTTGAAAGCGTGCCAGCCGCCAAGCGTCCCGCGCCGCCCCGCATATCGCTTCTCGACCCGCGTGAGTCGAGCGAGCGCATTGCCAAGCAGTGGCGTGACCTCCAGGAGCAAGCGCGTCCAAGTGACGTGGCGAGCAGCGAGCTGCGCCTGCGTGCGCTCTTTGTCTCCGACTTGCATTTGGGCATGAACCAGAACGCTCGCCGCGCCCTATGCCAACTGCTCGAAACCTATCCAGCCGAAAGACTCTACCTGGTGGGCGACATTGTCGACGCCTGGCTGCTGCCGCGCCGCTGGAGTTGGGATCAAAATGCTGAAGGCGTACTTGAGAGCTTCGCGACCTTTCTCGCCCGCGGTGGTCAGATTTTCCAAGTGCCCGGCAATCATGACAACTACCTGCGCAAACACAGTCCGATGAGCGTCGGAAGCTGGCACTTGGCCGAGAGTTTCGTTCACGAGTGCCAAGGTGGTGAAACCGCCCTGGTGCTGCATGGCGATCAGTTCGATCCCTTCTCGGGCCGTTATTCCTGGCTCGCGCGCCTCGGAGCCCGGATCTATGGCCGCTTGCAGCGCCGCATGACGCCGCTTGACGGCAAAGCCCAGCCGGAAAAGGGTCTCGCATGGACCGCCAAGCGGGCCACCAAGGTGCTGGTACAATGGATTTGCGCTTCTGAACAACGCGCCTGCCAGCGTGCACGCGAAGAGCACACCGACACCGTCATTTCCGGGCACACTCATCACCCAAAAGATCATCGGCGCTTTGGCCAACGCTATTTGAATACCGGCGATTGGATCGATAGCTGCACCTGCGCGGCCGAGACCCTGGATGGGCGTTTGTTGCTCTGCCGCTGGCAGCAAAAGGAGCAAAGGCTTGTGTCCTGGGCAAAAGGGGAGCGCCTATGAAGCGCTTGTTAGTCGTCACCGACGCCTGGTATCCACAGATCAACGGCGTGGTGCGCTCTTTAGATCAAACCGCCAAAGCCCTGTTGCCTATGGGCATAGCTGTCCGGTTCATAACGCCCAACGACTTCAAGACCTTGCCCATGCCGGGTTATTCGGAAATCCCGCTTGCGCTTGCCACCAAACGCAGCCTCGCCAAGCACATGCAAGCTGAGCCCTTCGACAGTCTGCATCTGGCAACCGAAGGGCCTCTCGGCTGGGCGGCGCGTGGCGTTGCCTTGGCGAAGGGCTGGCAGTTCACCACTTCTTTGCACACCAAGTTCCCTGAATACCTTTATGAGCGGACCCGCATTCCGGTCAGCTGGTCCTATGCGGTCTTGCGCCGCTTTCACAATGCCGCTGCCGCGACCCTTGTCACCACGCAGAGTCAAAAGGACGAGCTGGACCGCTGGGGCATACGCAACACCCACGTTTGGTTGCGCGGAGTTGATACCGAGATGTTCAGGCCTGACGGTCCCAAATCCGATCTTGTCGCCCAGGATTGGCCGCGCCCGCTCTGGCTCTATGTCGGACGCCTGGCGGTTGAAAAGAATATTGATGCTTTTCTTGATCTGGATTTGCCTGGCACCAAGGTCGTGGTAGGCAGCGGACCGGAGCATCAGCGTCTGCAAGCAAAGCACACCAGCGCCAAGTTCTTAGGCGCGCAGCAAGGCGACGAACTTGCCGCGATCTACCGTAGTTGCGACTGCTTCGTCTTCCCAAGTTTGACCGATACCTTTGGTCTGGTGGTTGTCGAGGCTCTTGCCTCGGGCCTGCCAGTGGCGGCTTACCCCATAACAGGCCCCAAAGACATCGTAACTGACCCCAGCGCGGGTGTGTTGGATTCGGACCTCAAGACGGCCTGCCTAGAGGCGGTCAAGCTGGACCGCAAGGATGCGCGCCGCCTGGCGCTCGACTTCACTTGGGAAGCCTGCACCCAGAGATTTCGCGCTGCTTTGGTAGACTTGGACGGCCAGACGCTCTAATTGCAAATCGGTCATTGCGGTTATGCGGTCGCGCCACCTAATCACGAATTGACCTGGCGAGCGAACAACCCTAAATTCTCCTCGCTTGTCCCACTCGCCACATTGCCCGTTTGAGTTCTTCCATGCAGCACGCAAAATTCACCATCGGCCAGGTCGTTCGTCACCGGATTTTCCCGTTCCGCGGCGTTGTCTATGATGTGGACCCCAACTTCTCGAATTCCGAGGAGTGGTATCAGTCCATCCCCGAGGAAATTCGTCCCAAGAAGGACCAGCCTTTCTATCATCTGTTCGCAGAAAATGATGAAGGCGCCTACGAGGCCTACGTTTCAGAGCAGAATCTGTTGGTTGATGACAGCGACGCGCCGGTTGATCACCCCGGCATCCCGGACATGTTTATTGAGATGCGCGACGGCTATTATCACCTGCGCAAGGGCATGCGCCACTAGGGCGGTTCGGCACAACGCCTTTCCCGCAAGGACCTGGTGCATGTTTGGTTGCAGCCTGGTCAAGCTAGGCGCTCTACCTGTTTGATTTTACCGCAAATGCGCCCGGCAGCTTTAGCCAGGTCGAGGGCGATTGGTTGAGATTTGCTCAAATTGACCGCCCAGACACCGTGCTGCCGACTGGGCTGCTCGTGGTTAGCTTAGCGTCCAGTCCTGCGGACTCGCTAGCAGACCTTCACCGTCCCCGACAATTTGCCCCGACTGCATGGCCAGATTCCGGCTGACAGCGCTGGGGTTTGGGCGTATAAATGTGCGTAAAGTGACATTAAATGTCATCTTATGAACAGACAACCAAGAATCGATGCCTGCCCATGCCTAAGCTAGCCTCCCTGCTGACTGCCCATCAAGCCATGATGCGCCACACACGCGCAAGCGAACTTTTGAGTGACCCGGATCAGCGCCAACGCCCACTGTCGTTTGAATTGGAGGGCCAACTGTTTGTCGATTTCTCCAAGCACCCCATCAACGACGAGACCCTTGAGTTGCTGATGCGTGCCTGCCAAGAAGCAAATCTCATCGGCAAGCGTGACGCCATGGTTGCGGGCGACCCCATCAACACCGCCGAGCAGCGCCCTGCCTTGCACATGGCCCTGCGCTCTGCTCCGGGCCAGCGCCGCTACCTGGCCGACGGTGAACCCGTCAGCGACACCGTTGAAGCTGTGGTACAGCAAATGGAGACCTTCACGCGGTCCCTCACCTCTGGGCAACGCGTCAGCGCCAAAGGCCAAGCGTTCCGACACGTTGTAAACATCGGCATCGGAGGCTCCGACTTGGGCCCGCGCATGATCTGCCAGGCTCTGCGCCCCTTTGCATCTACGGGACTTGAGCTGCACTTTGTGTCGAACGTCGACCCCAGCGAACTCGAACAAACCTTGAGCAAGCTTGACCCAGCCGAGACCCTTTTCATCGTCGCCTCCAAAACCTTTACGACGCAAGAAACTCTGACCAATGCCTTATCGGCGCGCCGATGGCTGGAAGCAGGCCTAGCAGACAGCGACCCAAGTGCCTTGGGCGCACACTTCGTTGCCGTGACCGCAGCGCCACACCGCGCCGCAGACTTTGGCATCGCGGCCAGTGCCATTTTCCCATTTTGGGACTGGGTTGGCGGACGTTATTCCCTGTGGTCAGCCATCGGTCTGCCGATCATGCTGGCGGTCGGCGCGCAAGGTTTCCGCGCGCTGTTGGCCGGTGCGCATGCTGCCGACGAGCATTTCATCACCGCCCCGCTTGACCAAAACATCCCGGTATTGATGGGGGCGCTATCCTACTACTATCGCAACTACTGGGGCGCAGCGTCGCACGCGGTGTTGCCCTACGATCAGAACTTGGATGCCCTACCCGCTTATTTGCAACAGCTTGAAATGGAGTCCAACGGCAAGTCCGTGACCGCTCAAGCTGTGCCTGTGCAAGACCTGACCGCTCCTGTAATTTGGGGCGCTGCGGGTACCAACGCTCAGCATTCTTTCTTCCAGTGCCTCCACCAGGGCACCGACACCGTAACCATGGACATGCTGGCAGCCGCGACCTCGCAGGCCCAGGACCAAGACCAGCACCAGATATTGTTAGCCAACTTCCTGGCTCAAGGTCAGGCCTTCCTGGAAGGTCAAGATCAAGCCTTGGCCAAAAAGCGTTTCTTAGCCAAAGGCATGAGCGACGAGCAGGCGGAATTGGCGGCTATTAACAGTCAGATCGTCGGCAATCGTCCAGTGACCATGATGATCTATCCGGCCTTAACACCCTGGGTCATGGGGGCCTTGGTCGCCTTGTATGAACACCGCGTATTCGTGCAGGCCGCGCTGTGCAACATCAACCCTTTCGATCAATGGGGGGTCGAGCTGGGCAAGGTCTTGGCCAAGGAAATTCTGCCGGCACTGACCGAGGACAAACCGGCTGCCATGGATGCCTCAACCGCAGCGCTCATGGCCAAGCTAAAGGGCTGGCAAAACAACCGCGCCTAAAACAGAAATCGTTTCATGCTCCCACAAGCAGGTGGAAATTCGAGTTATTTTCCAAAGTCGCGCGTTTGGGATATGCAATCGCTGCGATGCGGCAATCGCTTAACATACTGGGTTCTGGTTTGTCGCCAGAGCCCGTGAGGCCCCGGCCACTGAGCGCGACCGCCTGCTAGACCGAAAAAAGCCCGAGCCGCTATTCGCGCTCGGGCTTTTACCGTTCGCCAAGGCGGTGCGGCAGATCACCCGTCCATCTTCAAAGCCGCAATAAAGGCCGACTGTGGGATTTCCACGTTGCCCACCTGGCGCATGCGCTTCTTGCCCTCTTTCTGCTTTTCCAACAGCTTCTTCTTGCGCGACACGTCACCACCATAACACTTGGCGGTCACGTCTTTGCGCAGAGCCGAGACGGTTTCGCGGGCAATCACCTTGCCGCCAATCGCGGCCTGAATCGCAATCTTGAACAATTGACGCGGGATCAATCCCTTCAGCTTTTCACACAACTGACGGCCACGTGCTTCAGCTTTGTCGCGATGACACATGATCGCCAAAGCATCGACGGGCTCTGAGTTGACCAGGATTGCAACCTTGACCAGGTTTTCCGCACGGTAGTCGATCATCTGGTAGTCGAAGGACGCATAGCCCTTTGAGATCGACTTAAGGCGGTCATAGAAATCAAACACCACCTCTGCCAAGGGCAACTCATAGACCAGCATAGCACGACTGCCCGCGTAGGTCAGGTCGGTCTGCACGCCCCGGCGATCCTCGCAAAGTTTCAAAACCGGACCCAAGAACTCGTCGGGCAGCATGATCGTCGCTTTGATCCAGGGCTCAGAGATTGTCTCAATTCGCGTCACATCAGGCATATCGACCGGGTTGTGCATCTCGATCTTGCTGCCGTCTCTCATCTCCAAATGATAAACCACCGACGGAGACGTGGTCACCAGATCCAAGTCGAATTCGCGCTCGAGCCGCTCTTGAATGATCTCCAAGTGCAGCAAGCCCAGGAAGCCACAACGGAAGCCGAATCCCAGGGCCGCCGAGGACTCCATCTCAAACTGGAATGAGGCATCGTTCAAACGCAAGCGCGCCAGGCTTTCTCGCAGGTGGTCGAACTCCGAGGCGTCGGCCGGGAAAAGTCCGCAGAACACCACGGGCACGGAAGGCTTAAACCCCTTCAGCGGCTTGGATGCAGGATCGCGATCCAAGGTGATTGTGTCGCCCACCTGACAATCCGAAACGGTCTTGATACCGGCGGTAATAAAACCAAGCTGACCTGCCGAAAGTTCGGGCAATTCGATTCGATTTGGCGTGTGCACCCCGACCCGATCGACGGTGTAGGCGGCTCCGTTAGACATGAAGCGGATCTTTTGTCCTTTCTTCAAAGAGCCATTGACCACGCGTACCAGAATCATGACCCCCAGGTAAGAATCGTACCAAGAGTCCATGAGCAAAACCTGCAGCTTGCCATTGGCTTCGCCGACCGGTGGCGGCACGCGCTCGATGATGCGTTCGATCACCTCGGGCACTCCCTCGCCGGTCTTACCTGAGACGGCCAAGGCGTCGTGCGCCTCCAGACCGATCACGTCTTCGATTTGCTCTTTGACCCGCTCAGGCTCAGCGGCCGGCAGATCGATTTTGTTCAATACCGGAATGATTTCCAAATCATTTTCTAGCGCCATGTATACGTTGGCCAGCGTCTGAGCCTCAACGCCTTGCGAGGCATCAACCAGCAGCACCGCCCCTTCACAGGCCGCCAAAGAACGCGAGACCTCGTAGGAGAAATCGACGTGGCCGGGCGTGTCGATCAAATTGAGCGTGTAAGTATTGCCATCCTTAGAAGGGTACTTGAGCTGGATCGAGTTGGCTTTGATTGTGATACCGCGCTCGCGCTCCAGGTCCATACTATCCAGCACCTGCTCTTTCATCTCGCGCTCGGTCAGCGAGCCACAGACTTGAATGATGCGATCAGCCAAAGTCGATTTGCCGTGGTCGATGTGGGCAATGATGGAAAAGTTTCGGGTTAGCGACAGCTCGGTCACGCAAGAAATCCAAGTCTATGAGATGGGACAATTCGGCAGGCCAGACACGCGCCACCAAGGCGCGCCCAAACCTATACCGAGAGCCAAGCTCTTACCGCTTTGCGGCTGCCAGGCAAAGCGCAATTATGCTGAAGAGAGGCTTTCCAAGCGCGTTTGTGGCAAAAAGAGCCGCAGCTCCTCCTCGCTCAGGTCGCCGTCCAGGACAGAATCAATCGGATCGCGGTGTTGTTTGTCGCCTTGTTCCCACCCCAGCCGCTCGGCCAACCCCGAATACCAGGGCGTCCCAGCGGTCTTCGCGGCGTCCTTATTCGCCTGGCACACTTGAACCAAGCGGTAAAGCCCCGCCAAAATCCAAGCAGTAATGGCCGGCAGATCCTTCAGCAATTGGCTGCGCTCGACTTGGCTTTGTTGCTCCAAGCGTGCAATCGCCGCCTTTTGCATGGTGCTGTCTGACATAAGGCTACCCATAGCGCTCGCGCCAATCTCGGCCAGGCGCTGCATGTCGGCACCGCCTGTATTCGACAGGGCGTCTGCTGCTTGCTCTGCTGCTACTTGGGTCAGCACAGCGGAAAAGGGTTGCGCAGACAACTTTGCAACCGCTTGCAGGCGCCGCGCCAACATGGGTGCCAGCGACGAGGCGACCGATTGGAATTGCTCGCTGTCGCCAGCCGTTTTTTCGCTCAGTTCCTTGGCGCCCACTGGCGCGTTGAGCTGATCCAACAAATTAAACAGTGTCATGCTCGTATTCCGCCAATCCTTCGTACCTTCACCCTGTACACAAACGCGCTCAGGGCGCCTAAGCCTGATTGCCCGTCTCGGCAACACCAGCGGCTAAGCAGCACGGACCAGCGGCCCCCATCAAGAATCCCCCCGCTTTAGCAGCGGGTTAAGCTGAAAGGTTAGTGCTTCTTTTACGATTTGTGCAAGCGCTTTCGCCCGATAGTCGAGCAGTTTGCGCCCTAAACTTGCATCGGCGTCGATCGCCCGCCCAACAACCCCGTGCGAATTGAGATCTTCTGCCTGCCAAGCGTGGCGTGCCGCGCCCCCTGAGCGCAACTGTTCGTTGCCCTGGGTGACCGTCTCGCGCTGAGGCCCAAAGTCTTGGGCCTGATCCATATCCACCAAATCCGGGTGCAATGCCAACATCAGAGCGGTTTCTATCAAACCGCCATGCAAACCGATCCGCCGCTCCTGGCTCGACACAGCGCCAGCGGGTTCGCCCAAGGCGTCAACGTGGCACCAGATGGCCGTCATCCCCAACGTGCTGCGTAAGCGCTGGCCCAACAGCTCGCACAGAGCAACCTGCCCACCGTGACCGTTGACCAAAAGGACGCGCTCCACACCCCAGCCAGGCAAGGGTTGCAGCAAGTTGTACCAGGCTTCTAGCGCGACGCTTGCCCCTAGATCCAAGGTCCCAGCAAAAGCTTGATGCTCTGGCGATAGGCCGATGCTTTGCGTGGGCAAAATAAGGACTCGGCCAGCGCCTGGCTCAGATTCGATCACGGGTCGCGCCGCTGCAATGAGCCCTTCCAAGATTAACGTGTCGGTCCCCAGAGGTAGATGCGGGCCGTGTTGTTCTGTGGCTCCTAGGGGCAAGATCGCCAAGGTAGGCGTGCCATCCTCGCCTTGGCAAAACGCCTTCAATTTGGGGCTCGTTAGACCCATCAGATCACGAACCTGCATAGCTCACCTCTTTTTGCTCAGACTGCTGCTTGCCGACCGGTGGGCAAGGCGCGTAGAAGGAAATGCGGCCTGCCAGGGCTTTGGCAACAATACCACAGCTTGTTCGGGCTGCATCCTTAAGGAAGAAACGTCATGGCGCAACTTAATCTGGTTCAAGGCTCCATTCCGCGCCTGATCGTTAGCATGGCTTTGCCAGCCTGCTTGGGTTATTTGTTTACAACGCTCTACAATCTAACCGACACCTTTTGGGCCTCGCACATTTCCCAAGAGGCCGTCGCAGGCTTGGGCATCTCCTTCCCGGTTTTCTTGCTGGTTTTGGGTGTTGCCATTGGTCTGGGACAAGGTACGACGGTCCTCACCGCGCATGCCATGGGTAGCGGAGATGAGAAGAGCAGCGCGCGCATCGTGGTGCAGGCTGTCTTGCTTGCCTTGGTCGCCAGCGCCGTGCTCGCCCTGGTCGGCGGTCTGGTCATGCCGCCCCTGTTTGATTGGCTCTCACCGGACGCGGCGACCGCTCAAGCGAGCTGGGATTACTTCTCCATCATTTTGTTCGGCAACCTGTTCTTTTTGCTGGGCTTTGCTTTGAACGGAGCACTCAACGCCTTGGGGGATACGGTAACCTATTCATTGGTTTCCATCGCCTCGACATTTCTGAACTTCGTCTTGGACCCGTTGTTTATTTTTGGGCTCCAGCTTGGCGACCTGCAGCTCGTCCCTGCGCTCGGCTTGGCTGGCGTCGGCTGGGCCACTGTCATAGCGCAGGCCTTGGGGTTGCTGTTCATCATCTATCGCGTGACCAAAATCAGCATCTGGCCTTGTATGCGCCAACAGGCTTTGCGCTTCCATTTGGACACTCAACGCCAAATCCTGTCCCAAGGCGTCCCGGCAACGGTCAACATGATGGCTGTGTCCCTGGCCTTTGTCACCATGCTGGCGCTAATCCGCCCCTATGGCACGGCCGCAGCCGCAGGCTTCGCTGCGGGGCTTCGCATCGAACAACTGGCCCTGTTGCCCGCCGTGGGCTTGAACACCGCCGCGATCTCTCTCGTTGGCCAGAACTTTGGCGCTCAGCGCTTAAACCGCGTGTTGGAGTCCTTCCGCCTAGCAAGTCTTTACGCTCTGATCGTGCTCTCCACCGGTGCTGTTCTGATTTATGCCTTCGCGCCTTGGTTGGTGTTGCCCTTTGCGCCGACCCCTGAGGCCGCCGCTATGGGCGTTGTCTACCTCAAGATTATCGCTTTGGAGTACCCCGCCCTGGCCGTTGTCATGCTGGCCGGAGGCTTCCTGCAAGCCATGAAATATCCCAACCTTGCGATGATCATAACCATCTTCCGCCTAGCACTCGCGCCCTTATTTATCTGGCCCTTTTTCGCAACGACTTTAGGTTATGGCTATGCTGGCATTTGGTACGGTGTCTTGGTGACATCCTATGGCTTTGGCGCGCTTTCGTTTCTCGCAACGCTTTGGGTCATCCGCCGCGACCTGAAGGCCAGCTTTACGCATCTACTTGGCATCGCACGCGTGAAGTCCTAGCCTATTGCACCCGGCCCAAACTGACGAAATTAGAGACCCAGTCCGACACCCATGACCAACGACACCGCCGTTAGTGACATCGATCCGCAGGATCTCGCCGCGTCGCCAGAGCGTTTCTTCAATCGCGAAGTGTCTTGGCTTGGCTTTAACCAGCGCGTGATTGCCGAAGCCAAGAACCCACGCCACCCGCTGTTGGAGCGGGTCAAGTTCTTGGCCATCTCAGCCAATAACCTGGAAGAGTTCTATATGGTCCGGGTTGCGGGCCTGGTCGGTCAGGTCCACGAGCGTGTCGAGGTGCGCTCGCCCGACGGGCTGTCCGCCAAGGGCCAACTGGCGGCCGTCACCGCATTGGCCGGGCAGCTCTTGCAAGAGCAGCGAGCGATCTGGGGCGATCTGAAGGGCGAGCTTGCCGACCAAGACATCCACGTGGTTCAACCCGACGAGCTGCATGAGGACGAGCGTATCTGGCTCAGCGCTTACTTTGAAGACGAGATCATGCCGGTGCTCACGCCCATTTCGGTTGACACCTCCCATCCCTTTCCTTTCATTCGCAACCTGGGCTTCGGTATGGCCTTGCGCCTTATCCGCCCGCGATCAAAAAAACCGCTGAACGGATTGGTCCTGTTGCCGGACCAGTTGCCCGGCTTTGTCCGCTTACCCGACAGTGGCAATGGTCTGCGCATGATTGCCCTACGCGACGTTGTCGATTGCAACATCGAGCAGCTCTACCCCAGCTTTGAAATTGTTTCGCGTGGCTACTTTCACGTCATTCGCGACAGCGATATTGAAGTCGCAGAAGAGGCTGAAGATCTGGTGCGGGTCTTTGAAACCGCGCTTAAGCGCCGCCAACGCGGCGAAGTCATCCACCTGTCGGTCGATGCCAGCATGTCCGATGACCTACGCAATTTCCTGTTGGATGAATTTGAGCTAGACCCCAGCAATTGCGGAGCCATGGAGCAGCTCATGCGCTTGACGACGCTGTTCCAGCTTGCCAGCGTTGACCGCCCGGACCTCAAGTTCGAGCCATTTTCCGCGCGCTTCCCTGAGCGGATACGCGACCTTGAGGGCGATTGCTTTGCGGCCATCAAGGCCAAGGATTTCGTCGTCCATCACCCGTTTGAAAGCTTTGACGTGGTGATCCAGTTCTTGCGGCAGGCCGCGCGCGATCCCAACGTGCTGTCGATCAAGCAGACCCTTTACCGCACCTCGAACAACTCGCCGATTGTGCGCGCGTTGTGCGATGCGGCAGAAGCCGGTAAATCGGTTACGGCCTTGGTCGAGCTAAAAGCCCGCTTTGATGAAGCGGCAAACATTCGCTGGTCGCGCGATCTGGAGCGTGCTGGCGTGCAGGTTGTTTATGGCTTTGTCGAGTTCAAAACACACGCCAAGGTCTCGCTCATCACCCGCCGCGAGGCCGACGGCGTTGTCTCCTATGCCCATTTCGGGACCGGCAATTATCACCCGGCAACGGCCAAGATCTATACCGACTTGTCCTACTTCACCACCGACGAGCAGCTTACACGTGATGCCAATTTGCTGTTCAACTACATGACCTCCTATGTGCCACCCACTGGTATGAAGCGCCTGGTTGCAGCGCCCCTGACGATGCGCGACCGCCTGCTGGAGCACATTGATGCCGAAATCACCGCTGCACAAGCTGGCAAGACTTCTGTGATCTGGGCCAAAATGAACTCCCTGGTTGATCCAGACATCATCGACGCTTTTTACCGAGCAAGCCAAGCAGGGGTCGAAATCAAGCTGTCTGTACGCGGCATTTGCTGCCTGCGGCCTGGCCTGCCGGGCTTGTCTGACACGATCGAAGTGCGCTCAATCGTCGGGCGTTTCTTGGAACACTCGCGGATTTATTGTTTCTCCCAAGGTTTGCCAATGAAGAGCGCCACGGCGGCGGTTTACATCTCCTCGGCTGACCTCATGCCGCGCAATTTGGATCGGCGGGTCGAGACCATGGTGCCCATCGAAAACGAAACCGTTAAGAACCAGATCGTAGATCAGATTATGCGGGCCAACTTTAAGGATAATCTTTCCGCATGGGTCTTGCAGCCAAGCGGCGAATATAAGCGCTTGGAGCCAAAGAGCGAAGAAGAGGCTTTCTCATCACACACCTACTTCATGACCAACCCCAGCCTGTCAGGCCGGGGCTCGGCGCTTAGGAGAGTATGATTTTAAAGTCGATATTGCGCCACAAGGAACGGCAAAGAGACCCGACCTCACAGGCTCCCGAGCGCAGTGCGCCTTACGGTCTGCTGGACATGGGATCAAACTCTTTGCGCCTTGTGATCTATGAACCGCGCTTTCCTTGGCCGCGAGTTTATTTGGATGAGAAGACCATGGCAGCCCTAGGGCACGGACTGGCAGAGACGGGCCGGCTGGATCCCCGCAATCAAAGCATCGCCTTGGAATCGCTCAAGCGCTTTTCGGCTTTGGTGCGCTCAACCAAGGTCGCGCGCGTCGATGCCGTAGCCACTGCCGCCGTACGCGATGCCAGCAACGGGCCAGAGTTCGTCGAGCAAGCTCAAGCCGTCTTCGGTCATCCGATCAAAGTTGCCCCAGGCCCACAGGAGGCTTTGTGGGGCATAAAGGGAGTGATCGCCGGCGCACCGGAAGCGCAAGGCATTTTTGCCGATATGGGCGGCGGCAGTTTGCAGGTCGGGCTGGTAGATCCTCGCAAGGATGGGCTACGCCAATCCTTTCCCATGGGCGCGCTACGTTTGCTTGAGCAGTGCAAGGGGGACAGCGCCAAGGCCCATGCCCTGATCCAACGCGCGCTTGAGCGCCTGTCGTGGCTTGAGCAGGGCAAAGGCAAGTCGCTGTATCTCGTCGGCGGTGCCTGGCGCGCATTGGCGCTGACCCACATGCGCGACACGGGCTACCCGCTGACGATGGTTCACGGCTACAATCTGAAAGTTGAGAAGGTCCTTCCGTGGCTTACCATGCTCAAGGAAGCGAGCGAGAAGACGCTCAAGGCCCTGCCGATCCGCCAGACGCGCCGCCGCGCGACCCTGCCCTTTGCCGCTGCGAGCCTGATCGCCCTCATTGAGGCGACACGAGTCTCTCGCATCCAGTTCTCTGCCTTTGGCATTCGCCAGGGCATTATGTTCGATCAGGTGCTTGATCAAGCGATCTGGCAGTCCCCCGAGCAGCTTTATCACTACGCAGCCACATCGCTGTTCAGGGGCGGCAACCGCTATGGCGAGGATCTCGGCCAGGCCCTTTTGCGCTGGATACCCTGGCAGCTCATCGATGCAGGTGTCCCCTCCGCAGCGGCCAAGGAGACAGCGCTGATTATGAGTGATGTCGGCTGGGACTACCACAGCGAGCGCCGCGCGTCAGATGTGGTTCTGGATGTGCTCCACACCCGCGATCTGCCCTTGTCGCACAAGGACCGCGTTTTCGTCAGCCTGGTGTTGACAACGCGACACGGTGCGGATCACAGGACCACGATAGCCCCAGACTTGCTGCATCTCTTGCGCGATCAAGAGATCAAAGCGGCGCGCGCACTGGGGTTGATCCTCCGATTCGCCTATAAATGCTCCGGTGCAACGCAAGCGGTGCTGTTGCGGTCTCGGCTTGAAATCCAGGGAGACTCCCTTGTGTTGCATCTTGGCAGCAGCCTGGATGGATTGACCACCCAGGGCCTAAAAGACAACCTCGCGAAGCTCGCAAAACGCCTTGGAATGGCCAAATATCGCCTGCATATTGAAAATTGAGTCTGGGAAATTTTTCCCGCTTAGGTTATATAACCACTCAACAATAAGAAGATTACAACTCATATCACGCGCGCTCAAGCGACGCGCAGCTCAGAGCCTCGCGCTCTGTCGGCTGAGGGGAACCGATGCGATTTTTTAAGTCGATTGTTCAAGTCATGCTCTTTTTGGCGCTTGCGGCCTGCAGCCGTGGCCCGAGCCCGGCGCTGGAGTCATACGACGAATTTCCAACTGCCAACACCAAACCAACGGCCCAAAGCGCTAGCAAGCGTTTAGCTGGAGCGCCCGCCTTGGTGTCTGATGAAATGATGTCTGCCTCTTATTGGGGGCAAGGCCAAGCCGCCTCCGATTCCGCATGTGTCCGCCTGAATAACTATTGGTGCATCAAAACCCCCAATGCCTCGTATTGGGAAGGTCAGACCGGACGCGACGAGCGCGAGCACGCGGCGTTTAAGCACCCCGCCTATGGCGCGCGCGCCTTCGCCCGATTGATGCGGGCCTATCATTTCAAACACGGCCTGGACACGCCAGTCGCAATCATCTCGCGCTATGCTCCTGCGACCGACTGTAAGGGTTGGGCTGGCTTCCACTGCCCTGAAAAGGTGACGAGCTACGCAAAGACCGTTGCCGACGGCCTGGGGATTTCCCCCAATCAGTCCATCGGTCTGTTTAATCCTGACGGCACCATGAACGAGAACCGGGCCATCGATCTGTTCCGCATCTTTGCCAAGGTGGAGATCGGCGGCGGCTTCATAGTGCCAGAACCCTTGATTCGACGCGGCATCCAACTGGAACAAACAGCCTATCTCAACAAATACGGCGCGCTCACGGCGGGCCCGATGGCAGCGCGCACGCTTCCTCGCCGCTCGGGCGGCGTACTGGGCCGCTGGTTCAGCAACAATCAAGCAAGCCAAGTACCCGCTAGCTTTGACCAGTCTGAGCTAGCCGCAGGCTATACGCCAGCAGCGGCCGCGCCCCAGAAAAGCGCTAGCGCCGCAGCAGCGCCATTGCCACCGTTCGAACAGCAAGCCAGCATGACGACACCGAACGCGATGCCCGTGGCATCGTCAGGCACTGCGGCGGCCCACCCGGCACCAGGCCTAGGCACATCGTCCGATGCAGCCTTCCAAGAGTTTGCCGACCTCGGGGTCACGTTCTAGGGCATGGCAAGAAGCTGACGGGTTCAAAGCGCAAGCAATAGGGCGGGCCGCTGTGGCGCGCCCTTTGTTGTCTCGCGTGCCCAAAGGTGTGGCATCGGGCACGGGTAGAAACTCGCCCGCCCAGTCGTGAGGCCATCACAAAGCCCGAGCAATCGCCCTGGATTGTGACGGAGCATTGGCGTCAAAATCGTAGAGTCAGGCGCGGTGAGAAAGTGCAAGGCACCGAAACACGCTCTAAGGATCCAAGAGCCGAATAGCCCAAGAAAAGTCCTATCAAAACTCTTCGGTATCGACTTCGTTCTGGGTCTTGGGGTTATAACGCGCACCCACAACATTGTGCTGGCCGATCAGTGCATCCAAACGCGCCACTACGTCAGCCGACAAGGCCACTTGCGTACCGCGGATGTTTTCGGCCAGATGATCCAAGTTGACGGTCCCGGGAAGCGGCAAGATGTGCTCGCCCTTGGCCATGACCCAAGCAATCGCCAGCTCGGCAGGTGGCTGCCCCAGCTCCTCGGCCAGCGCCAAGTAGGGTTGCAGTATCTCCAGGTTCTTGGGGTAAGCCTCAGGATAGAAGCGGGGCATACTACGACGCAGGTCTCTTTCCGCCAGCTTCGCCACATTGGTCAGCTTGCCGGACAAGAAACCACGCGCCATAGGCGAAAAAGCGACAAAGCTCACGCCCAGCTCTGCGCAGGCATTCAGAACCGCGATTTCCGGATTGCGCGTCCACAGAGAATACTCGCTTTGAACCGCCGCAATTGGGTGCTCCGTGTGGGCCCGCCGCAAGGTTTCCGCAGACACCTCTGACAAGCCAATCGACTGGATCTTGCCCTCGTGCTTCAGATCGGCCAGCACGCCAACACTCTCTTCGATTGGGGTCTTAAGATCCCAGCGATGCAAGTAATAGAGGTCGATGCTATCAGTCCTGAGGCGTTGTAAAGCACCCTCACACGCCGCCCGCAGCTTGGCAGGATGATTGGTGATCTCACGTTTGCCGTCTGCATCGGGGCCCATGCCGCACTTTGAAGCGAGGAAGAACTCCTGACGGCGATGCGCCAGCGCCTTGCCAACCAGGCTCTCGTTCTTGCCAAAGCCGTATTGCAAGGCGGTGTCGAAGTGCGTGACGCCCATATCCAAGGCGGCTTGCAGGATGCGGATTCCCTCGCCTTCGCTGACCGGTTCGCCATAGGCATGGCTGAGGCTCATACAGCCAAACCCCAGAGCCGACACCTCACTTGTGCCGAGTTTGCGTTGCTTCATCGCGGTGTATGTCCTTTGTGTCGTGAGGCCGCGATCAGTCGAAGCTGCGCTCGATGCGGTCCAAGGTCTCCATAGCCGACAAGACCTGCTGCACGGAGCCGTTGGGCTCGCGACCTTCCTTGATCGCGGCGATGAACTCGCGATCAATCAGCTCGATGCCGTTGTTTGACACGGCGACGTCGCTCAGATCTATCTGCTTCTCGTAGCCATCGAACAGATCGTCATAGCGGGCAATGTAAGTGCCGTTATCGCAGATATATCTGAAGAATGTCCCCAAAGGCCCGTTGTTGTTAAAGGACAAGGACAGGGTGCAGACCGCGCCGGATGGGGTCTTCATGCCGATCGACATATCCATGGCGATGCCCAAATCAGGATGGTGTGGGCCTTCCAGGCCATAGACCTTGGACGGCACTTCGCCGGTCTGGTACTGGAACAAATCGACGGTATGGCAAGCGTGGTGCCACAGCAGGTGGTCGGTCCAGCTCCTGGCTTCGCCCTTGGCGTTGGTGTTGGTTCGGCGGAAGAAGTAGGTTTGCACGTCCATCTGCTGTACCTTCAGCTCGCCCGCCTTGATTTTGTTGTGAATCCACTGGTGGCTGGGATTGAAGCGTCGCACCTGCCCGGACATGCACAGGACGCCGGTTTCCTCTTGCACGCGCACGATTTCGCGCGCGTCATCCAGGGAGTCCGCCATGGGAATTTCCACTAAGCAAGGCTTGCCAGCGCGCATGCAGGCAACCGCTTGATCGGCGTGCATTTGGGTTGGCGTGGCCAAAATGATTGCCTCTACATCATCGCGCGCCAAGCATTCGTCCAGGTCGGTCGCAGCATGGCCGATGCCGTACTCCTCGGCAAGGGCGTCAATCTTGGCACGGGTCGGTCCCATGACCGAGGTGATTTCAACGCCTTCGATTGCCTTTAGGGCATCCAAATGCTTACGACCAAAAGCGCCATAGGCGCCAGCGACACAAAACTTCATTCCTGTTCTACCTTCTTGATCTTTGAACTTCGGAGCTGCGGTCTAGCGATCCGCCAACAGGCGTTGCAGCACAGCGTCCGCGTAAACTTGATAATCGTCGGCCAACTCTTCAGCGTTCAGCCTAAGATCGCCTACCTCTTGCTGGCGCGCGACCGTTGCCCGCGCCATATGGGGATCAATCTGCCATTCCTCGACACTCTTGGCGACCTCGCGCATTTCTGCAGCGCGCCGGATGCCGTGGGTCATGGCCCGCTCCATCATATAGGCCGCTTTATTCGGCCAATCAAAGCCGGGAAAACTCTTATCGAGCGTGGCCAGCACTTCTTCGTCAACGCCCGCTTGGCGGCCCGCTAGCACGCACTCAAGGGTCAAAGCCTCCAGCCCTTTGATCATGATTGAGCGTACCATCTTGACCGACGAGGCTCGCCCCACGGCTCCCGGCAGGATCTGCGCACGCATGTCCAATGCGTCGAACACCGCCTTGGCTTCCCTGGCATGCGGGCCGCTGACCAGCAGCGGTGTTTGATGCAGAGCCGGATGAACGGGCGCCATGACCGCCACGTCAACGTAGCGTCCGCCGGCTGCCTCGATCAGGTCACAGGCGGCGCGTTTCGTGCCGGGCGAACACGAATTGCAGTCGAAATAGAGTTGATCTTGCAATCCATGAGCGGCCAGCTCCTGGGCGACCGCAAACGCCTGATCGGCAGTGACAAGACTAAAGACGGCGTCGGTGCCATAGACGGCTTCGCCACTGCTGATTTGCCCAGTTACGTCGTGGTTGCGGTAGGCGCTTGCCATATCTGGGCCAGTGTCGCCATCCAGGGACTTGATGTCAAAGCCCCGCAGCGCCACGCCTGGCGCGCAGTCCAGCAGGCCCATAGCAAACGCGCGCCCAGCTTCCCCAAAACCTATAAATGCTAGCGCCGAAGGTCGTTGCGCGGTGTCCGCCATGAAGCGTCCTTGATAGTCAGTGTCGGTCAGACAAGGCATAGCATCTCGCCCGCCCCGGCCCAAATTCAATGCTGCCGCGACGTATTGATTTTAGCTATAGCTCCCTTGCCCGCTTCCGGTCTTGGGCGACAAGTAAGCCGCTAGAGAGGTCGGCAAGCGAGTTCCAGCCAAGCCCGGTCGGGGGCCGACAGGCGACCTTGCAGCTTGGCCAAGGTTTGCCGGTGATAGTCGTCAATGTGCTGCCGCTCTTGGTCGCTCAGAAGTCCCAAATCGATCAGAGCGCGCTCATAAGGACACCAGGTGATGTTCTCAAAGCCAAGCATAGGACGTTCATCCCCCGGCAAAGGCATCGGCTGCACCACCACCAGGTTCTCGATGCGAATTCCCAGCTCCCCGGGCCGATAATAGCCGGGCTCAACGGACACCACCATGCCCGGCTGCAACGCGACAAGTCCAGCGCCTGACACGGGTTTTCCAATCCGTTGTGGGCCTTCATGAACCGACAAGACAGCGCCGACTCCATGGCCGGTGCCGTGATCATAGTCTAAGCCCGCCTTCCAAAGAGGCAAACGTGCGATCATATCAATCGCCTGCCCCGTGGTACCTTCTGGAAACCGCAAAGTCATAAGCGCCAAATGGCCCTTGAGCACCAGAGTATAAAGCCGCTTTTGCTCGGCGGTGGCCGCGCCCATCAAGGTCACACGGGTGATATCGGTGGTGCCCATGGCGTACTGCCCGCCAGAGTCAACCAAGTAGACTTCCCCAGCTTCCGAAGGCCGCGCGCTGTCCGCCGTGGCCCGGTAGTGCGGCAGAGCGGCGTTGGGTCCGCTGGCCGATATAGTCGGAAAGGCGAGGCCGGTCGCTCCCTTCGCAAGGCGCATGCTGTCCACCATGGCAGCAGCCTGATATTCGTCCAAGAAGCCGGGCAACTGGGTATCAAGCCAGGCCAAGAACTCGACCATAACCGCGCCGTCGATTTCGTGCGCCTCGCGCATGCCAGCAAGCTCGACCTCGTTTTTGCAGGCCTGCATCAAGGGGATCGGCGAGACTTGCCTGCGCCTCTCAATGGGGCGCGGCATGGCCTCCAAGGCAAGTTCGATCGCCCAAGGCGTGCTGCTCGCGTCCAGCAAAAGCGGTGCTTGCAGTTGACCCAAGGCCTTAACCGGATCGCGTGTCACGCTCACATTCTCTAATTTGAGGCTCGCTGCTGAGCGCGCACTATCTTCGTGAACGATCCAATCCACGTGACCACTCGGGCACAGCACCGCGTAAGACAAGGCTGCCGGTGTGGTCTCCAAGGCATCTGATCGGACGTTGAGCAACCAAGAAACATGCTCGGGGAGGCCTAGGAACAGGGCATGACCTGGGGTAATATCGGCCAACACCTTGGCGATCTTCTCAGCGCCGCTCTGCCCAGCCACGTCGAGCGGGTGCGCGCGCATCCGGGCCTTTTGCCCCGCTGGGCGATCCTGCCAGCGGCGGTCGACGGGATTGGCTTCCAAGGCGACCAGGCTTTGTCCTTCGCCAAACGCTCTGGACAAGCCTTCAACCTGTTGCAGAGTCATGAGCCATGGATCGACGCCAACCCGCGCAATTTCCGGATGCTCAGCGATCCAGGCCCCGGGACTCGTCTTGCCTGAGTTTATGACCTCGATGGGCCGGGGTTTGACCTGCGCAGGGGCTTGGCTGGTATAGCGTCCATCGACAAACAGCACGGCCTTATTCGGCGTAATCAGCAAGCTACCGGCTGAGCCGGTAAATCCGGTTACAGCCGCCAGGCGCTCGTCGCTCGCCAGAACCTCTTCGCCTTGATAGCGATCTGCGCGCGGCACCAACAAGGCATCGACACCCAGAGCCTGCAAGTCGGCTTGCAGATGGGCGAGCAAATCGCGGGGCTTAGCCATAGTAGTCTCCAAAACATCGGGGGGCTTCCCCATTTCAAGCAGCAAGCGCCAGGGCTGTCCAGGCCTGTCGGCATTGGCTCAGGGCTTAACGAATATGAGCGTTGGCCAGTCGCCTAGCTCTATGCGCGCCTCTAACCGCAAACCCTGGGCACGATAGCGCGCCTCAACGGACTGGCGTTGGGGCTGGATCAGCCCAGCAAGGATAATCTGCCCACCCGGTCGCATCAGGCCCGCAAGATCGCTGGCCAGCGCCACTAAAGGGCCCGCCAGAATGTTTGCAAAGATCAGATCATAAGGCGCAGCAGAGGCCAAAGCAGGCACCCGCGCTCCAGCGGCAGTCACCAAGCGAAGCTCACCGCCAGAGCGACCTGCCCTCGAATTGGCAGCGATAGTGCGCGTGCGGAGCCCGTTTTGCGCGGCGTTAAGCTTTGCGCGCCGACAGGCCTCCGGGTCGATATCGCTGGCCAGTACCGAGGTCGCACCAGCGCGCGCCGCCGCTAAAGCCAAAACGCCCGTCCCGGTACCCACATCCAAGACGTGGCCCAAAGGCCGTTTGCGGCGCAAACGCTCCATGGCCAACAGACAGCCGCGCGTGGTCTCGTGATGGCCAGTGCCAAACGCGGTGTTGGCATCAATCCGCAAATGCCAATGTCTGCGCCCGGCCAGCGCCTGGTCGTGCGAGCCGTGCAAGCGCCACGGCCCCGCCTGCACCGGCGGCAAGCCCGCTTGGGTCTCGGAGACCCAATCGACATCCGGCAGCTCTTCAAGCTCGGCTTGGTGGCCCTGGTCGCGCAGCAAGGTCAGTGCCTCCATGGCCAGGGCCATGTCTTCGGCATAGGCCACCAGCTCGAGATTCTCGGAGCGCTCAACCGGGTCCAATAGGGGATCGTAGTAGTCTTGGCTCACCACCAGGCCGTCGATTTCTTCAAGCTGCCGCGCTGCTTCTTCTATGTCGCGAAGATGCAAAACGCTGATGACGCGCTTCATAGTCCACCTGTCCTGCCGCGTTCTGGAGAGTGTTTGCTTAGCATAGGGCAGGCAACAGACGAAGCCCACAAGCGCAAAAGACCAAGAAAACCCTTGTTCACACCAGCCTAACGCTAGCGTGATGCGGGCTACCGCATTGATTATCAATCATTTATATGGATTTGCTCGAAAAGTTTTCTGCTCCCGCTTGAAAGCCAGATCAAACGAGAGAGGTGATTGAACAGGCGCCGCCCCTCTCACACTTTTACGGAGACATTCCCGTGGTTTCAATGCACTCTTCCCTCAAGTCAGTCCTGATCGCTGGCCTGGCTGCCCTCTGCTTCTCAACTGCCTCTTTTGCCGAAAGTCATTCGTCAGATGGCGGTATGATGATGAGCGAGCCAGTCATTGTCGGTGGAGCACCCATGCTGGCCGAGAAAACCCTGGCTCAAAACGCCGTCAACTCGGCGGACCACACTACACTGGTCGCGGCAGTCCAAGCCGCTGGTCTGTTGGATGCCATCGCTGGTGATGGCCCGATCACGGTCTTTGGCCCCGTAAACAATGCTTTCGAAGATCTTCCAGAAGGCACTGTTGAAACCCTGCTGAAGCCCGAAAATAAGGCCACCTTGGCGGGCATTTTGACCTACCACGTTGTTGCTGGTGCTTGGACACGCGACTCCTTGATGGAGAAGCTTGACGCAACTGGCGGTGCGCTGTCGGTCGAAACCCTGTCCGGCGGCTCGATCACCATCAAGCTGAACGGCCCAAGCAACATCATGATTGAAGACGCCCAAGGCGGCAGTGCAAACATCATCGTCTACGATGTGACCCAAGCCAACGGTGTGTTCCACTCCATCGACAAGGTGTTGTTGCCCTAAGCCATTGCTCTGACACGCGGCTCTAATTGCCGCTGAGGACATGCTTAGTAAAACCCCTGAGCCGGCAAGTCGGGCTCGGGGGTTTTTTCATTTCTGGTTCTATTTTCGCCTCGCTTAGTCGCAAGACCAAACCAGTATACGACAGTCGCGCCCGCCGTGATTGCGGCATTCGCTCAGCGCTCGGTTGCGCGCGCCAGCCTTGCTGCTCGAACGACCCCAGCCATAAGTGCCAGTATAACCGCCGCCATAGCGTGTCCAGTCAGCCGCCGCTGCTGCGCACTGGCCCTGATTGAAGGTGACCCAGTTGTTGCAGTTGTACTTACAGTTTGCGTTGGCCTGGCTCTTTGCCACCGAATGCAGCGAATAGCCCGCCGCCCAGCCCCAAGCCAGCGTGTAAGGGTTGAAGGCAATCGCACCGGCCGCTTGCGCTCCAACGCTGAGCGAAAGGGTAACGACGACCGCGCTTAGCCCAGCGGCCAAAGTGGCTCCAAAAGTTCGAAACATGCGCGTACTCCTTATTGCATGCTAGCCATGGTACTCAATACCACTCGCAGTGGAAGAGCTAGACGCAATTTGGGAGACTATTAACACCAACAACCGCCGACAGGGCATGCGCGCCCGCAAAACCTGCGGCTAGAGCGTCGGGCGATTAGTCTGCAACGCATCCTGCGGCCTTGAAGAAGTTCCAGCACTCCTGGGGCGTGAACAGGTCGCAGATCTGGCCGACGGCCTTCCAAAGGTCGTCATATGTTCTAGCC
>JAUIBT010000039.1 GCA_030428255.1 Alphaproteobacteria bacterium
AGGCTTTTCAAATGATCGGACATACCGAATAGCGATGGCTCTTGCTTGATCACGGGCATAGGTTTCTCCTTCACCCAAGTGAATCATCATAACCTCAAACCCGCAAGGTTAATGCGGGTGTCTAGCTGTTTGAGCATATGGTTAAGTTGCTCTATAAATAAATAACCAAAACCAATTATTTTGTTGAATTTGATTTTCGGGGAATTATTTTGTATCTTGATCAACTCATTTTTTGCATTTAAAGATATATTTTTCATGAATTGCAAAATAATTTTCTCGTGACGATTGTATATATTCAATGTAAGTAAACTGGAATATTGATCTATTCCCTCTTCGACATAGCTCATTAATTTATGGTCAATTTTTTCATATTCAATTTGTATATTTGGAGATAATAAACCAGGCTTGTATCTGTGTTGTTCGGAGTGAGCGCGCAATGCATGCGTGAACAGTATTCCAGTGACGGGGGTTAGCAAGAGCGGAGTTTTGCACCAATGCCACTGTTGCAGAGCATCGGCGACCCAATTTTGAAACAGGGTATTGGGAATGATCTCATGCTGGACCAACAACATCGGCGTTGAAACCAGCGTGAAGGTCAGGCGGGTCTTTTGAACCGAAGAAACGTCCATCATCTGCGCTCCTATCTCTATCTGGCATGCGGTCCCGGATGGTATGGCGTTATTGCCAGCCTCACAACCATAAGGCTCAAGTTGTCCCCAAGCCGCCCCAAGCCGCCCCAAACCTTTTGGGCAAGCCCTGGCAGCGCCGCAGGCTCCTGCCTTTCGCGCATGGGCGATTTGCGCTAAACTGGCGCTCGCGAACGCGGCTGTGGCTTGAAACGCCTAGGCCTTTGCGGTATGCACAGCCCTCCGGCGCGACCTGCACCCAAAGTGAGTCGCTTGCCAGCAGCCTCGGGGCCTCGACCCCAGCGGCTTTGCAGCAATGACCAGTCATAAGGCCCAGCTGCCCGACCCCTCTTAGGCTTTCACCGCTAGACAGTCAGGCTCACCCATGCTCCAGCGTAAATCCGAACTTCTGATGCCCGCCGGCAACTTGCGCAAACTCAAAATCGCTGTGCTCTATGGCGCGGACGCGGTCTATCTGGGCACGCCCGACATGAGCCTGCGCACCAAGTCTGAATTCAGCCTGGAAGAGGTGGTCGAGGGCGTCGAGTTCTGCCACGCGCACGGCAAGCGCGCCTACCTGACGCTGAACCTCTTCTCGCACAACAAGGACGTGCCCAAGCTGGACGAGTACATCCAGACCGTTCGCCTGGTGAAGCCCGACGGGCTGATCATCTCTGACCCCGGCGTGTTCCAGTACGTCAAATCCCGCGCGCCCGAGCTGCCGCTGCACATCTCAACCCAGTCCAACGTTTGCTCCTACCTGACCGTAGATTTCTGGAAGCAGCAGGGCGCCGATCTGGTGGTGCTGGCGCGCGAAGTCTCCTATCCCGAGCTGGTCGAAATCCGCGACAAGTGCCAGGACATCAAGCTGGAGGCCTTCGTGCATGGCTCCATGTGCATGACCTATTCGGGTCGTTGCTTGCTGTCCAACTTCATGGCCGAGCGCGGCGCGAACCAGGGTGCTTGCGCCAACTCCTGCCGCTGGAATTACAAGGTCCACATGCGCCTGAAGGACGGCACCATCCAGGCGCTGGACATCAACGACGACAACCTGGACATGTTCGAATTCTTGCTGGAGGAAGGCTGCCGACCTGGCGACCTCATGCCGATCGAAGAAGACGGTAGAGGCTCCTACATCCTGAACTCGCGCGACCTGTGTTTGATGCCAGAGCTGGACTCATACCTGAAGATCGGCGTGGACAGCCTGAAGGTCGAAGGCCGTGGCAAGTCCGAGTACTACGTCGCCGTGGTGGCCAGAGCCTATCGCCAGGCGATCGACGATTACTACGCGGACCCGGAAAGCTGGGACTATCGCAACTACATGGCTGAGCTGGAGACCGTCGGCAACCGTGGCTACACCAAGGCCTTCCACGATGGCCGCCTGACCAACTACGGCCACGATTACGAGCACACCGCCACCATCGCCCAGTGGGAATACGCCGCTGTGGTGGCCGAAGTGAGCGAAGACGCCTTTCTGGTCGATGTGAAGAACAAGCTGGAAGCAGGTGAGGTGTTGGAGTTCATCTCCCCGGTTAGCGGCCAAACTGTGCTGCTGCGCCTCTATGAGTTTGAAGAGGCCGAGACGGGCAAGATCAAGGACGTGGTGCACGGCGCGAATAAGCATCGCATCCGCATCCCCTTTAGCCTGTTCGACCAAGAAGATCTGGAGCAACTGAAGGCCAATTTCCCCGCTTACAGCGTACTGCGCAAAGAAAAGGCGCTGAATGAAGAGCAGTGGTGTCGGATTAAATTCGACAAGCTGGTCTCGAACCTCGAGGCCGCTGGTAAGCGCGATGATAAGAATTACGGTGCCAAGCGCGATGCCCTGGCGCAGGCCATTGCCAAGGACACCAACGTCAAGCGCTTCCGCACCAATCGCGTTGGTGTTGACGGCTGCTGTGGCAAGGGCTGCAACGGCTGTCTGATCTTCTGGCAGGCCCCCGAATACGAGCGCGCGCGCCAGGTGCTGGAAAAGCGCAAGCAAGGCCAGCAGCTTTCTAAGCAAGAAGCAAAGACGCTGCACGACGCCGAGTTAGGCGTGCTGGAGGAAAGCGAGACCGCCAAGGCGCTGGCCGCAGAATAGGCGGCTGGCGGCCTTTGGTCAGCCTAAGGCTTTTCATGACTGCTTGTCTTGGAGTCCGTTCAGCAAGGCACGGCATCGTCCGATAATAGCGTCCTGGCACTGGTCGGCCATGGCCTTAGCGTTCGGATCCTGCTCAATGATGCGCTCGTAGGCTCTTGGGAGGGCAGCTTGCACCTGCTGACACAGGCTTTCGACTTGTCGCAGTGTTGCACTGGGGTTAAGGCCGCACGCGTTTGCTTCTTTTCGCCAGTGACGGGCTTTCAAAACGTCCCCCCGGTTCTTTCCTGCGATCGTGTTGGCCAGGTTGGGCGTTACTTGCGGCCAGACCTTGGCGCACATCACGTCATATATCGGGGCCATTTCAGCACCTCTGGCGGACAGCAAAAAAGAATAATTCTTGGCGTGGGCGTCGGTGTTGCAGCAAATGACGTTAAAGATCATGTAGCGCAGGAGCTGCAGAGTTGCAGCTAAGCCGGCCGCAGAGCGGACAACTGCCATCAGGTCACGAAATTTCGGCCCGGGTGTGCCGCTTTGGTTCGTTTCATATTTGGCGCTCGGGAAAATCCCCATGGCTTGGCATAGATCTTCTTGGTGTAGCCGTCGCCAATGACGGCCTTCAGCGCGACGATCATAGCGCCTAATCAATAGATATCTCCTTTGCCCCGCTCGGCCCAAGCGAACCTCTGGTGCTGCCAATCCGATTTGGTCTGCCAAGATCAGGCAAAAAGCTTCGTTGTAGACACTGCCCCACAGACGGGGGCTGTCTGGTTTGAGGATCCAGGTCGAGGGTGCGCCGTTGATCGGAATCCCAAGGGAACCGTTGCTGCCAAGGTGAACAGATAGCTTATCTTGTACGCCAGCGAGTGACAGGGACACGCCTTCATCACCAACCAGGAAGGGCTTGGAGGGCAGCTCGTTTATAATGCGTTCAAGCTGGCCTTCGCTCTCCACGCGCCGGGTTTGCATCTGTGCAGTGCCGCGCGCAGCAAAAGACAGCGCACCAGATGTATCGCGGCCGATTTTAGATAGCAGCCCCAAGACGTCGCCCTGGCCGATGCCAGTCAATTTGGCAATAACGTCTAAGTTGGCGCCTTCTGGCAGCAAGTTGACCAGCCACGGGGCGACCGAGCCTGAGGAGTAGGGCTTCTGGCTTAGGGGGAGTGTATAAGAAATGGCGAACGCGCCCGGCAAGTCGAGCCACTCCTTGTTGTAGGTCAGACTGGGGCCCGCGGTGCCCGGGGTCAAGGTTGCGACCCGCTTACTCTCAAACCAGATTTGCACGCGCTCTAGTCCTCAATCAGCGGCAGATCAAGCAAGCTAGATTGCGATCGCTTTGGAGCGTCGAACTGAATGCCGAGCTGTTGGGCTATAAGAAGTGCCGGTCCCAACCGAGCCGTCGGTTTTCCAGCCTCTAGTTCGATTAGGTAGCGCCGCCCGACGCCCGTCGCCAAGGCCAAGTCCTCTTGACGCAAGCCCTGGGCTTTGCGGAGCTCGCGAATGAGTGCGCCAAACTTCTGCGCTTCTTCTGATCCCAGGGACATAGTGCAGTGCCAATTCATGATTCCGTTTGGGAACATTTGTACGCTACCTAACGGGAAATGGCCATATGTTCCTTATCGGGAACGCAAAAATCACCAAATGTGTGCAATCGGTAACAATTTGTCCGCTATGATTGAATGCCCGCGAAATGTTACCAATCGGGAATATTTTGCAGTGAGCGATAGCTTCTAAGAGCCAGCAAAACAAGAACGGCCAGTCTGGTCCCAGGCTGGCCGTTTGCATGTGTTGCTGTGGGATCAGCGCTACAGCAGGCTAGGATCGGGCTCCAGGCCCATGATCTCGCGGCCGAGGATCTGCGCGCAGACATCATAATCGGTGTAGGCGTGGGCGCCGGTCATGTGCGAGTCGCGGAAGATGCGCTGAGCCTCTTTGTCCAGATACCAGTTGTTGGCACCGATGGCGTCGAACAATCGGTCCACGGCCTGAATGCACATCTTGACCGCATAGGCCTGATTGGTGCGCCAATAGGTCAAGGTGCGGGTGTCGGGATAGAGCTTGCGCTCGCCGTGTTCACGGTGTTGTTCCCAGGTCTGTTCTAAGAAGGCTCTGGCGGCTGCCACCTGATGGGTGGACTCGGCCAGGCGCATCAGGGCAGGCGTCGCGGCACTTACGTCGGCGCCCGTATAAGCCCGCACGCGACCCTTGGTGACTTGGCGGAATACTTCCAACATGCGCTCGGCAACGCCCAGGCCCATGGCCGCAAAGCCGCTGGCGAAGTAGGGGCGGTAGGGCGTTGAGAAAATCTTGCTGTCCGGGTAGAGCCCGAAGCCCTTTGACTGACCGGTCATCATGGCCTTGGCCTTCTCGATGCGGTGTTCGGGCACGAAAGCACGCTTGATCGACAGGGTTTTGGTGCCTGATCCCTTCATCGACATGGCGTGCCAATCATCAATGATGTCGTAGTCGCTGGCCGGAATGACCGCAAAGCAGTAGTCCTTGGCCCCTTGGTCGTTGTCGCGCAAGAAGCCGCAAATGGCCCATTCAGCGTGGTCGCAACCGCTGGACCAGCGCATGTCGCCGGTAAAATAGACCCCGCCTTCGGCTTCTTCATAGCGACCGAAAGGCGCGATAGAGCTGGCGGCTGTCGCGTCGCGATCTTCGCCCCAAACGTCATCTTGCAGTTGCTTGGAGAACATGGCCAATTGGTGGTTGTGGGTGCAGAGCAGGCTGAAGGCCCAGGCCGTGCTACAGCAAGCGCCCGCCAGCGCGGCGATGCAGTCTGCGAACTCGGGCAGTTGCATTTCCAGCCCGCCGTAGGCCTTGGGCAGAAAGGCCTTGTGCAAGCCAATGCTCTTCAGCAGCGCGATATTCTCGTCCGGCACTTTGCGCAGCTCTTCGGCTAGGCTTGCGTTGGCGGCGATTTGCGGCAGGACGGCGTTGAGCTTGTTCAGCATGGGATTGGCAGGCTTGCGGTCTAAGCGCATGGGGTCCGTCAGGTCCGAGTGAAAGTCATTGGCGGCGGCCATCGAAGTCGCAAGCGCGGTGGACATGGTGCAGGTTTCCTTCCGTTTGGCCGCCACTATCCGGCGGCTTACAAGCAAATTACTTAATATATTAATTAATTTAACCTGAATGATTGGTCTAGCTCGGAAAACTACGTTACTTACCGTAAAACTACGGCTTTTCGGACAGGCCTGTGAAGTGGCTCGCGCTGTGCGCCAATCTGCGCGTGCCCCAACCTGCCACGGTCTTGCCGCAAGCGCTGGCTAGCATCGCTCGCAGGTTTTACGCCAAGTCGGATGTCCCTGCATGCCCACCCCTTTTGCTGCGCCAGTTTTGCAGCTTGACCGTCTGCGTTGGCGGCGCGGGCCGCGCTTTGCCCGCCAGCTCGATAGTCTGGAGTTGGCCGCTGGCGAACGGGTCTTGCTGTTGGGTCCGTCGGGCTCGGGCAAGTCGAGCCTGCTCGATTTGGTGACTGGGGTTGCCCAGCCGCAAGCGGGCAATATTTACCTGATGGGGCAGTCCTTGGTCGCGGCCAAGCCCGCCCAACGTGATGGCCTTCGCGGTCAGCACATCGGGCTAATTTTTCAACAGCTTAACCTTGTGCCCTACGCCAGCGTTGCGCAAAATATCGCGCTGGCGTTGTGCTTTTCACCCGCGCGGCGCGCACGTTTGCAGACCCCGGTGGCCCAGGCCGTTGCCGCGCTGTTGGCCGCGCTTGATTTGGAAGCGAGCTTGGCCAATGAGCCCGCCGGCCGGCTGTCGCAGGGCCAGCAACAACGCGTCGCGGCGGCGCGAGCGCTGATCGGCGCGCCGGAGCTGATCGTGGCCGACGAGCCAAGCTCGGCTCTGGATGCTGCCAATCGCGATCGCTTCTTTCAGCTTTTGTTTGCCAGCCTAGACCCCCAGCGCCAGGCTGCTTTGGTGGTCTCGCACGATCAAAGCCTGGCGCCCCTGTTTGATCGCGTGCTTGAGATGGAGGCGCTGGTGCAACCTTGGGACGATCAGTCTATGCAGGTGGCGACATGAGCCAAGCCCCCGCGATGCCCTGGCGTTTTGGCTTGGCAGCCTTGGTGCTGCGCGCCCTTTGGTTTCGCCGCCTCAGCGTTGCGCTGACGCTGGTCACCTTGGCCCTGTCTGTGGCGCTGTTCCTCAGCGTGACCCGCTTGCAATCTGCTGCCAAAACCAGCTTCCTGCAAACCGTGAGCGGCTTGGATTTAATCGTGGCACCGCGCGATTCGGGGCTTAACGTGCTGCTGTATGCTGTCTTCGCGCTGGGTGCGCCCAGCGCGGCGCTGCCGGTTGAAGCGCTGGAGCTGCTCAGCTCTGATCCTGATGTCGCCTGGATGGCTCCAGTTGCCATGGGCGATTCCCACCGGGGCTACCAAGTGCTGGCCAGCACGCCCGCTTTGCTGGATCATCTGCGCGTGGGCGCGGACCAGCGCCTAAGCCTGTCCGCAGGCCGTGCCTTTGCCGAGGGCGCTGAGGGGGAGGTCGTGCTGGGCGCGGAGGTGGCGCGCGCCTTGGGCTATCGTTTGGGCCAAGAGCTGGTGTTGAGCCATGGGCTCGGGTTGGCCTTGACGCAGGCCGCAGAGCACGACGCCCACCCCTTCCGCGTGGTTGGGATATTGGCTGCGACCGGCAGTCCCTTCGACCGCCGCCTTTATGTGCCCCTGACCGGTATGGCGCAGCTGCACCAGGGCCGCTTTGCAAACCAAGACACAAGCGCCGGCCAAGGCGATGGAGTCAGCGCCGAGGATGCGCGGGACGACCATGATGCGCCGGACGACCATGATGCGCCGGACGACCATGATGACCATACCGAGGCCGAACAAGCGGTCAATTTTGCCTTCGTTGGCCTCAAGTCACCTGCCTTGGCCTTGCGAGCGCAGGCGCGCTTGCAGGACCATATGCAGGGCGTGACGGCAGTGCTGCCGGGCCTCAGCTTGGCGCAGCTTTGGAGCCTTTTGGGCCAGGTCGAGCTGGTGTTGCGTCTGATTGCCGGGCTGGTGCTGGCCGTGGCTCTGTTGGGCTTGGTGGCCATGTTGGTTGCGACCCTGAGCGAGCGACGGCGTGAGATGGCGATTTTTCGCGCTCTGGGCGCGCGGCCTTGGCAGATTGCTGGCCTCTTGCTGGTCGAAGCCGGGACGATTGCCGTGTTTGGCTTGCTGATGGGCGTGGCGGTGACGCAGCTCGCCAGCACGGCGGTTGCGGGTCTGGTGACAGCGCGCAGCGGGCTGGTTTTGGCCGTGGCCTGGCCGACAACGGGCGAGGCCCTGGCGCTCCTGAGTATTTTAGTTGCCGCTTTGCTCGCCGCGCTCATACCAGCGGTCCAACTTTATCGCCAGACCTTGGCTGACGGGCTGAGCCCAGGCGGCTCGGCGTGATGGCTGGGTCACATGTCAAAGGACGAACAGGATTATTATGCGCCTTATTCCTCTTCTAACCGGTGTTGGTCTGCTTTCTGGGCTGGCGATTGTTGCTGTGGCTTGGATGGCTCAAACAGGCGGGCAGAGCTCAACCGCACGCTCTGCCGCTCCAGTCAATGAGTGGGAGGATCTGGTGCCGCCCGGCATCTTCGACTGGGTGCCTGAGCGCGTCACCGACGCGATGCTGGCCGATCCCGATTTTATCGCCAAGGTCGAGGCCAGCGACCGCGCGACCCGGCCCGAGCTGGCACAGGTCACCTTCCGCCTGCCCGGCTATATGGTGCCGCTGGACTATGATGGCACTGAGGTGAGGCGCTTCTTGCTGGTGCCCAATGCAGGCCAGTGCATCCACCAGCCGCCGCCACCCATCAATCAGACGGTGCTGGTTGAGGCTGATCCGCCGGTCCCTATGCGCGATCTCTTCGTGCCGATTGACGTAACCGGGACGCTGTTCGTTGAGGAAGCCACGACGGATCTGGCCGCCAGCGGTTATCGCCTGCAAGCCAGCAAGGTGCAGCTCTATCGTGTGCCGGGCGAAGAGGCCTACATCGACGATGTTCCAACCCTGAGCGCCGAGGACCTGCTGCGCGATCCGCACGAAGGCGACCCAGCGTTTGAGGCGGGCGGCGATCAAGCCACTCTGCCCGAGCAGTAGGACGACCGCGCGCTATTTCTGCGGTGCGCCTGCGATATAGGTCTGCTTCACCGCGCGGTCATCGCCCATAATTTGCAAAATGAACAGCTCCTCGCTCAGGCTCTGGGCGCGCGCCGAGCGTAGGGCCATGGCGGGCGTCGCGCTGGCGTCCAGCACCACGAAATCAGCCTCCATGCCCGCGTCCAGGCTGCCGATCTTGTCCGCCAACCCCAGCGCCTTGGCGTTGCCGCGCGTGATCCAATAGAAGGCCGCCAGCGGGTGCAGGCGTTGGCGGCGCAGTTGCAAGACCTTGTAGCCCTCGTTCAGCGTTTGCAGCATGGAATAAGAGGTGCCGCCGCCGATGTCGGTGGCGATGGCATTGGTCAGACCACGCGCTTGCAGCCCTTGGTGGTCGAACAGACCGCTGCCTAGGAACAGGTTGGAGGTGGGACAGAAAACCGGCCGCGCATCGAACTCCACCAGCGCATCGATCTCGCGCGGTTTCAGGTGGATGGCATGGCCCAGCAGCGCCTTGTCCGACAGCAGCCCAAAGCCTTGGTAAATATCCAGGTAGTCGCGCGCCTGGGGGTAGAGCTCGGCGGTGTAGTCGATCTCGGCCAGGTTTTCCGACAGGTGGGTCTGCATATAGCAAGACGGATGCTCAGCCACCAAAGCGCCAGCGGCCTCTAGCTGTTCCGGCGTCGAGGTGATGGCAAAGCGCGGCGAGATGGCGTAGAGCAGCCGGTCCGTGCCGTGCCAGCGCTCGATCAGAGCCTTGCTGTCGTCATAGCCCGTTTGCGGCGTGTCGCGCAGGCCGTCGGGCGCGTTGCGATCCATCAGGACCTTGCCGCCGATCATGCGCATAGAGCGGCGTTGCGCTTCTGCGAAAAAAGCTTCGGCCGAGGCCGCATGCACCGAGCAATAAGCAACCGCCGTTGTGGTGCCGTGCCGCGTCAGCTCGTCGAAAAAGGCGCTGGCCATGGCGGCCGCGTGCTCCGCGGAGACAAAGCGCGTCTCCTCCGGGAAGGTGTAGGTGTTGAGCCAATCCAGCAGTTGCGCGCCCCAAGAGGCGATGACCTGCACCTGCGGGAAGTGCAGGTGGGTGTCGATGAAACCCGGCAGGATTAAGTGCGGGCGCTGATCGTCGATCTTGGCTGCGGGTGCTTGCGCCGCCAGGTCTGCAAAGTCGCCAACCGCTTGGATCAAGCCGCCTTCAACCAGCAGTCCGCCGTCCTCCAGATAGCTGTAGGCTGTCGCGTCATCGGGGCCTTGCGGCTCGGCGTTGAAGGTTAAGATGCGTCCACGGATCAGGGTTTGGCTCACGGCGTGGTCCTTGTTGCGGCAAGAGGGCGGCGAAAACAACCCGGCCACTATGCAATGTGTCGTGGCAAGATGGGAGAAATTTCTGGGCAATGAGTCGCGCCAACGTGGGAGAATTTTCTGGCAAGCGGGATGATGCTAAGCGGCCACCACCAGATGTGCGACCAGATCTAATTGTTTGTGTCGGCTTTAGGCTTGGCAGCGGGCGGCCAGCAAGCTAGGCAGGAAGGCCAACCTTCACCGCCTTAGAGGAGTCCCCATGGCTAGTCCTTCGCGTCAAAGCTATGATGCCATTGTCATCGGTGCCGGCGTGATCGGCGCTTGCACGGCCTATGAGCTGGCCAAGAAGGGCTGGAGGACCCTGTCGATCGACAAGTTGCCCGAAGCGGGTCACGGCTCGACCTCGGGCTCTTGCGCCATCATCCGCACCTACTATTCAGCCTTTGAGACCTGTGCGCTGGCCTATGAGGGTTGGCACTATTGGAAGGATTGGCAGGGCTATATTGGTACAGGCGTGGATACGCCGCTGATCACCTACCACGACACGGGTTGCCTGGTGATCAAGACCCCGCACAACAAGAATCTGTCGGTGGTCTGTGAGACCATGGACGCCATCGGCTGTCCCTATGAACACGTTGCCGTCGAAGACATTCCCAGCCGCTTGCCAGGCGCGGATACCCACAAGTTCGATCCCGCCAAGCGTCCGGATGATCTGGGGTTTGGGGAGCCCACAGGCGATAGTGTAGCGGGGGCGGTCTTCTTCCCGCGCGGCGGCTATGTCTCGGACCCTAAGCTGTCGGCGCAGAACGTGCAAAAGGCCGCCGAAGCGGCAGGTGCCGAGTTCTTGTTCAAGGCTGAGGTGGCGGCCATTCGTCAGGCCGACGGCCGGGTCTGCGGCGTGACCTTGAAGGACGGACAGCAGATCGACGCGCCGGTGGTCATCAATGTCGGCGGCCCGCACTCTTTCGTCATTAACGCCATGGCAGGCGTGGCGGAGGCCATGAACATCAAGACGCGCGCTTTGCGGCACGAGGTGGCACATGTACCCGCCCCGCCCGGCGTAGATTTCGAGCGCGACGGCCTGGTCTATTCCGATTCCGATATCGCCACCTATGCGCGGCCTGAGGTGGGCAACCACATGCTGTTGGGCTCAGAAGACCCGGCCTGCGATCCCAAGGAGTGGATCGACGACCCGGACAGCTTTGATGCCAACTTCTCTGATCAGTGGAAGATTTTGGTCATGCGCATGGCGCAGCGTCTGCCGGACCTGGGCATTCCCGAGCAAGCCAAGGGCGTGGTGGCACTCTATGACGTGTCTGACGACTGGATGCCGATCTATGACAAGTCGGACCTGCCGGGCTTTTATATGGCGGTCGGCACCAGCGGCAACCAGTACAAGAACGCGCCGGTGGCGGGCAAGATCATGGCTGCTCTGGTTCAGGCCTGCGAGCGCGGGCACGATCACGACGCAGAGCCGTTGAGCTTCCACCTGGAGCATATCGGCACGGATATTTCGTTGGGCGCCTTTTCGCGCAATCGTCAGATCAACGAGAATTCCAGCTTTTCAGTGATCGGATAGGGCCAATCGCCGGAGCCTTCGGTCTGGGTGGCGGATGGCCTTGTGCTTTCAGCCCTTAGTCTTCAGCCCTCAGTCTTTTGGTCGTTCAGTCTTTGGGGGCCCATTCGGCGCAGTGCGCTGTCGCCTCATCATCCTGGAGCCAGGGCACATCCTGGCTGTGCCAAATGTGCGCGGCGGGTCGCAGGCCCGGGTCGTCGTCCAGCGTTGCCACCCGCAGGATGACATGCGGCTGCCCCGGCCGTTCGGCCATCAGGTGGCTGCCACAGCGCGCGCAAAAGTGCCTCTGCTTTCCGGGCGAGGATTCGAAACTCGACAGATGCTCGCCGCCCGCCAGCCAGCGGAAATGGCTCCGAGCGACACCCGCCGTCGGTGCAAAGGGCGCAGCGTGCGCCTTGCGGCAGGTCCGGCAGTGGCACTGTTGGATCGGCATGTCGAGCTGATCGACCTCATAGCGAACAGTCCCGCACAGGCAGGAGCCTTTCAGGGCCTCAGCCACCTCCGTCTAGCCCCGCATCCGCGCGCCATCGGCGTCAAACAAAGGCTGGGTGATCAGGCGCGCCGGGCGGCGCTCGCCCAGAATTTCGATCTCTACGGCTAGGCCTTCGTGGGCCTGTTCGGCGGGGACGAAGCCCAGCGCGATGCTTTTGCCCGCATAGTGCGAATAGCCGCCCGAAGTGCAAAAGCCCACCACCTCCTTGCCGATAAAGATGGGTTCATAGGCCACCACGTCGGCGTCCAGGGCCTCGACCTCAAAGGCGCAGAGCTTGCGTTTGGGTCCGGTGGCCTTCTCCTGCAAAGCCGCAGCCTTACCGATGAAGTTCGAGGGCTTGTTATAGGACACAAAGCGGTCCATGCCGGTCTCGGCGGGCGTATAGTCCGGGCCAAACTCACGCAGCCAAGAGCCAAAGAACTTGTCCAGCCGCAGGCTCATCATGGCGCGCATGCCAAAGGGCTTGAGCCCCAGATCGCGCCCGGCCTCGCTCAGCGTGGCGTAGAGCTGGCGTTGATCGTCCGCGCCGACATAGATCTCATAGCCCAGATCACCGGTGTAGGAGACGCGCTGCACCAGCGCATCCTTCATGCCGACTGCCATCACCTTGGCATCCATAAAGCGGAAGGCTTCTGCCGAGACATCCGCGCGGGTGGTGCGGGCCAGCAGGTCGCGGGCGCGCGGTCCTGCAATCTGGAAGCCGATGCGGCGGGTGGAGATGTTTTCGATCGCCACGCCCGTCGCTGGCAAGTGCTGCTCGAACCAGCGCATGTGGTAGGCCTGCGCGCCATAGGAGGCAGTGAGCTGGAAGCGGTGTTCGTCCAGGCAGGTGACGGTGAAATCGCCGATCAAGCGGCCTTTGGGCGACAGCATGGGGGTCAGGGTGAGGCGGCCCGGATGAGGAATGCGCCCCGCCATGATGATATCCAGCCAAGCCCGGGCATCGGGGCCCGTCACCAGGTACTTGCCGAAATTATGGATCTCGTTTATGCCCACAGCCTCGCGAACCGCCCGCACCTCAGCGCCGGTGGCAGCAAAGGCGTTCGAGCGGCGGAAGCTGGGCGTTTCATAGCGCGGCTCGCCCGCAGGGGCGAAGTAGTTGACCGCCTCCATGCCATAAGCCGCGCCGAACACCGCGCCTTGCTGGTCCCAAATGTCATAGGCGGGGGTGGTCTGGAAGGGGCGGGCGACCGGCAGCTCCTCGTTGGGGAACCCGATGGAAAAGCGGCGCTGGTAGTTCTCCTTGACCTTGGCTCTGGTATAGCCGGTGGTGATCCAGCGGCCTGCATCGCGGTCGGTGCGCAGCTCGCCAAAGCGGGCTGCGTCCATTGCGAAGACATCTCGCTCGGGCTCGCCTTCGATCATCCATTGGGCCAGCGACAGGCCGACGCCGCCACCCTGGCTAAAGCCCGCCATGACCGCGCAAGCGCTCCAATAGTTGCGCAAGCCGGGCACGGGGCCGACCAGCGGGTTGCCGTCGGGAGCAAAGGTGAAGGGGCCATTGATGATGGACTTGATGCCCGCGCGCTCCAGCACGGGGAAGCGGCGATAGGCGAACTCCACCGAGTCCGAAATGCGGTCGAGTTGGTTTTCCAGCAGTTCGTGACCGAAGTCTTGCGGCGTCCCATCGACCGCCCAAGGATCGCAGCTCTGCTCATAGAAACCGATGCACAGCCCGCGGCCTTCCTGGCGCAAATAGGACTCGCCCGCTGGGTCCATGACGTGCGGCAGCTCTTGGTCGCGCTCAAAGACTTCGGGGGTCTCTTCGGTGACCAAATACTGGTGCTCCATGGGGTGCAGCGGCAGCATGAGCCCGGCCATGGCCCCCACCTCCCGCGCCCACAGGCCGCCAGCGTTGACCAGGTGTTCGGCGATGATGGTGCCTTGCGTGGTCTCGACCTCCCAGCCTTCCGCGCAGGGGCGGGTGGCCAGCACGGGCGTGCGCAACACGATCTCGGCGCCGGCCATGCGTGCGGCCTTGGCATAGGCGTGGGTGGTGCCCGAGGGGTCCAGGTGGCCGTCCAGCGGATCATACAGGCCGCCCAACACGCCCGCGACGCTGGTGATAGGCGACAGTTTTTGGATCTCTTCGGGGCCGATGATTTCGGTCTCCAGGCCCATATAGCGGTGCTTGGCGCGCTCGGCTTTCAGGAAGTCCAGGCGCTCGGGCGTGTCGGCCAGCGTGACGCCACCCACATGATGCAGACCGCAAGACATGCCGGTCAAAGCCTCCAGCTCGCGGTAAAGGCGGATGGTGTAGCCTTGCAGCGCGGCCATGTTGGTATCGGCGTTCAGCGTGTGAAACCCGCCCGCCGCGTGCCAGGTCGAGCCCGAGGTCAGCTCTGAGCGTTCGATCAGTGTGACATCGCTCCAGCCCAGCTTGGTGAGGTGGTACAGCACCGAGCAGCCGACGACCCCGCCACCGATGACCAAGACTTGCGTGTGGGTTTTCATGGCCGCTTTTCCTTGTTGCTGATACCCGAAGCGGCAGACTAGAGCGCCCAGGGGCGGGCTGGCAATCGGATTTGCGTCAGGTATTGTCCCGTTGTTTGGGTGGCCTGGTTCGTGGCGTGACAGTCCCCCTTGACCTTCCAGTGACTGGAGACTTTATCTAAGGGGTAGTCACACTGCCCGCGCGATGATGCGGCGGGCTGGAAAAGGATCAAATCCCATGGCCACCATCTCCGCCGCTGCCCCTGCTGTTGCGCCTTCTTCCGCCGCGCCGTTGCGCTTTGGCATCGAAGGGCTGTCTTGCGCGTCTTGCGTGGGGCGGGCGGAAAAAGCCCTGTCTGGCGTGCCGGGCGTCAGCGAGGCCACCATCAATTTGGCCAGCAAAACCGCTCAAGTCTCAGGCGAGGCTCTGGACGCAGCGGCCATGAGCGCGGCTTTGACAGAGGCGGGCTATCCGGCTCTGCTGCGGTCCGAACGGGTCGAGATAGAAGGCATGACTTGTGCATCTTGCGTGGGGCGGGTTGAGGCCGCGATGAAAAGCGCGCCTGGCGTAGTGGATGTCGCGGTCAATCTGGCCAGTGGCTCGGCGGAGCTGTCGGTCTTGGCAGGCGCGCCCGAGCAGGAAGAGGCCAGCATTCAGGCCGCCATGAAAGCCTCAGGCGCCATCGGCTATCCGGCCAGCCAGCCGGGCAAGGCCGTGCCGACGCTGGACGGCCACCTGCTGCGCTTCGGCATCGAAGGGCTGTCTTGCGCGTCTTGCGTGGGGCGGGCGGAAAAAGCCCTGTCTGGCGTGCCGGGCGTCAGCGAGGCCACCATCAATTTGGCCAGCAAAACCGCTCAAGTCTCAGGCGAGGCTTTGGACGCAGCGGCCATGAGCGCGGCTTTGACAGAGGCGGGCTATCCTGCTCTGCTGCGTTCCGAACGGGTCGAGATCGAGGGCATGACTTGTGCATCTTGCGTGGGGCGGGTTGAGGCCGCGATGAAAAGCGCGCCTGGCGTAGTGGATGTCGCGGTCAATCTGGCCAGTGGCTCGGCGGAGCTGTCGGTTTTGGCAGGCGCGCCCGAGCAGGAAGAGGCCAGCATTCAGGCCGCCATGAAAGCCTCAGGCGCCATCGGCTATCCGGCCAGCCAGCCGGGCAAACAGGCCGCCAGTACCGCTGCGTCGCTCAGCCCCGCGCAGCGCCAGGCGCGCGAGCAAGCCCAGGTCCGGCGACGTTTCGTCATCGCAGCCGTCCTGACCGCACCGGTGTTTGTGCTGGAGATGGGCGGCCACCTGATCCCGGCCATCCACATGTGGGTGCAGGCGACCATCGGTCAGCCGCTAAGCTGGATGCTGCAATTCGTACTGACCACTGCGGTGCTGGCCTGGCCGGGGCGCAAGTTCTTCCTCAAGGGCCTGCCGGGTCTGATCAAAGGCCGCCCGGATATGGACGCTCTGGTGGCCATCGGGGCGGGTGCGGCCTGGCTGTATTCCAGCTTTGCAACCTTCGCGCCCGGCCTGTTGCCCGAGGCCAGCCGCTCGGTCTATTTCGAGGCCGCTGCGGTCATCGTCACGCTGATCTTGCTGGGTCGCTTCTTGGAGGCGCGCGCCAAGGGCCAGGCGGGGGCAGCGATCCAGAAGCTGTTGAACTTGCAAGCCAAAACCGCTTGGGTCGAGCGCGGTGGGCGCTTTGTCGAACAACCGCTGGAGGCCGTGGTGGTGGGCGATCGCCTGCAACTGCGCCCCGGTGAGACCATCGCGGTTGATGGCCGCGTGCAGGACGGCAGCTCCTACGTCGATGAAAGCATGATTTCAGGAGAGCCGCTGCCAGTGGCCAAAGCGGTCGGCGACGGCTTGGTCGCGGGCACCATCAACGGCCAGGGCAGCTTAGTTTACGTCGCTGAAGGCGTGGGCAGCGATACCATGCTGGCGCGCATCATCCGCATGGTCGAGCAAGCCCAAGGCAGCAAGCTGCCGGTGCAAGATCTGGTCAACCGCATCTCGGCCTGGTTCGTCCCTGCGGTCCTGGTGCTGGCGGTGGTCACGGTCGGGGTTTGGCTGCTGGCGGGCGCGCCGCTCAATCAAGCCTTGGTGGCGGCGGTGTCGGTGCTGATCATCGCCTGTCCTTGTGCTATGGGCCTGGCGACCCCGACCTCGATCATGGTCGGCACGGGCCGCGCGGCCGAACTGGGCGTGCTATTCCGCAAAGGCGCGGCGCTGCAAAGCCTGGACCAAGCGCAGATCGTGGCCTTTGATAAGACCGGTACACTGACCCAAGGTCGGCCCGAGTTGACGCATTTGGAGCTTCAAGGCGGTTTTAACGAGGCGCAGGTGTTGGCGCAGGTGGCGGCGGCCGAACAAGCCTCAGAGCACGCCATTGCAGATGCATTGGTGCGGGCCGCCGAGCAGCGCGGTCTAGACTTGCCCGAGCGGCAGAGCTTCCAAGCTATCGCAGGATTCGGCATCGAGGCCGAGGTCGACGGCCAGCGCCTGCTGATCGGTGCAGAACGCCTGATGCAGCGCGAGGGCGTGGCGCTTACAGGCCTGGAGGCGCGCGCTGAAACGCTGGCGCGCCAAGGCGTTAGCCCGCTTTTTGTCGCCATCGACGGACGCTTGGCGGCGCTGGTTGGGGTCAGCGATCCCATCAAACCAAGCGCAAAGGCCGCGGTGGCGGCCTTGCAGGCTTCGGGGCGGCAGGTGGCCATGATCACCGGCGACGCGCAAGGCACCGCCGAGGCGATCGCCGGGCAATTGGGCATTGCCGAAGTCAAGGCCCAGGTCTTGCCGGACGGCAAGGTCGCCGCGATCCAAGCCCTGCAAGCCCAGCACGGGCACTTGGCCTTCGCGGGCGATGGTATCAATGATGCGCCTGCGCTGGCCTCAGCGGATGTGGGCATCGCCATGGGCAGCGGCACCGACGTTGCTATCGAGAGCGCCGACGTGGTGCTGGTCTCGGGCGATCTGTCGGCGGTGACCCGCGCCTTTGCCATCAGCCGAGCGACTATGATCAACATCCGCCAAAACCTGGCTTGGGCTTTTGGCTATAACGTGCTGTTGATCCCGGTTGCGGCCGGGCTGTTCTACCCCTGGCTCGGCTGGCAATTGTCGCCGGTCTTGGGTGCGGGTGCGATGGCGGCGTCAAGCGTGATGGTGGTCAGCAATGCCCTGCGGCTGCGCTGGGTGGGCTCGCGACCCAGCGCGCAGGAGGTGCCGGTTCAAGCCGCTCCCGTTCCAGGTTGAGGGGGCCTACATGGAATAGGGTGAGACCTGCGCATGATTTTCGATTATCACGTTGAACACCCAGCGCGACAAAGCAAAGGCCACGCCAAGCTGTACCCCATGGCTTCCGGTTAAGTAAACCGGCAGGGTCATGGAACCCTGAGGCCCGGTGCTGCGGGTCTTCGCGAACACAAAGAAAAGGAAGCCAACAAGCGGCACAAAGACCAGCAGCGCGAAAAGAGTTTGTCCGAATATGGCGCGCGCTCTGGCTGCCGCCAGGCTACCAAGAGCCAACCCGGCGATCAGTGCAGGAGCCAGCACCAGCAGCGGGGAGGGTGCAAGAGTATCCGCTATTATCAAGCGGTATTTTGGCTCTAAGTTCTGTTGTCTCGCACGAGTGCATTTGCAGTTATGCTGGCTGGCCGCGCTGACCGGAGGGCGCGCGATGCAGTTGTACCAAGTGCCAAGCGCCTTCGTCGTGGCACAGCAGGGCGACATCACCAGGGTCGATATCCAGCAGCTCGCGCTGCATAGCAGGGGAGCCGCCAACGGTCTCGGCCAACCAAAGGCCAAGGCCCGGATTGTGGGTCACTACCAGGGCCGAACTCACCGCCTCTTGTTCCAGATTTTGCAGATACGCGCGCGGATCGTCGTAGAGCAAGGCCGGACAGCGGGGCGCTTCTGGCAAAAGCGCGTTTGCCGTCTCAAGAATACCGGCATAGGTCTGTTGCGCACGCTGAGCTGGAGAGATGACGGCAGCTTCAAGCGCCTGATCTAAGGTCGCGGCCAGCCAAGCGCCTTGCGCGCGGCAAGCCGCATGACCCAGGTCTGACAGCTCGCGGTCGGCGTCGGGCTGGTCGGCGTCGGCGGGCAGCGCGTGGGCATGGCGCATCACCACCAAAAAGCGGAGCTGCGAGCGAGCGGGAGCGGCTGAAAACAGGGAGCGAAGCGCTTTGAACATGCAAGAAGTCTAAGCCAAAGTGCGACGAATGCAAAGTCAAGCTGATGCACAAGGGCGGGAGCCGCGTCCGCCGAGGCCAGCGCAAGCTCATCTTGCGTCGGCTGAACCTCGAGCCGCTCAGAATCAATCTTCTGGTGCTACAAAAGCCTGATCGAGCTGGCGGCGTTCTTTTTTTGTTGGGCGCCCGCTGCCGTCTTCGCGCTTGGCCGGGGCCGGAGCCCTTAGGGCTGCGTCTTCGGCGCCTTCCTCAGACCCAGGTGCGCGCTCGGGCGGCGGGGCCAAATCGTTGTAGAGCTGGCGAGCTTCGGGCGCTGGCCCACGACGCGTCCCCAGCGCAACAATCTCAACCACCCGTGTCAGCGCGCCCTGCTGGAAGGTCAGAACATCGCCGGGTTTGACCGCGTAGTGGGCTTTGCTGGTGGGTGTCTTGTTGACCCGCACCTTGCCGCCTTGCACGATCTTAGAGGCCAGGCTGCGCGACTTGAAGAACCGCGCTTGCCACAGCCACTTGTCGATGCGTAGGCTGTCCGCCGCGCCTTTATCGGCTTTGGGGTCGCTCATGAAGGCTTGTTTTTTAATTGGTCCTTCAGCCCTGCTAAGACTGCGAACGGCGAATCTGGGTCCATGGGCTTATTCTTGGGCGCGGCACCGGCGGTTTTGTTGCGCGGCTCGTGCTTGCGGTCCTGATGGCGCGGGCCCTTGCCAGATTTGCGATGCTTTTTGTTCTGACCGGCGTGGTTTTCGCCGCGCGTATGGCGTGCCTCTTGGCCTGCTGCTTGTCCGCTGGTGGCTCCGGCCTGTTGATCGGCAGGGCGGGGGCGGTTATGGCGAGCAGGCTGATCGCTTTTCCCCTGAGTGCGAGGGCTGTGCTCGCGGCGCGGTTGCTCGCGCTTTGGCGGGCGGAAGGCGATCACTTCAAAGGTCAATTCAGGGCGACCTTTTTTGCCGGACTTGGGCTTCTTGGTCTCTTTGGGGGCCTCGGGCGCGGTAGGATCGGCTGCCTCGCCTTGCGCTGCCCCGCCTTGTACTGCCTCGGCTTGTACGGTTGCGGCTTCACCTTGTGGCGCCTCTGCCTTTATCGCTTCGCCTTGGGCGGTTACGGCCTCGTCTTCGGTGGGTGCATCGCCCTGAGCAGACTCGTCTGCCAGCGGCTTGGTCTGGGTCACGTCAGCGTGGGCGTCTTCTGTGCCACTTACCGCAGGCGTTGCATCGCTCGGCGCTTCCGCCTCGATTTGTGTTTCGTCTTGGGCATCGATTGGGGCATCGATTGGGGCATCTGCTGGTGCCTCTTTTGGAGTCTCTTTTGGAGTCTCGCCCTGTGTGCCTGCTGCCGGTTCTGGAGGCAGATCGTAAATCCGGTAATCCAAAGCCAACAAAGCCGCCTTCACCAGCTCCGAGTCGCCGCCCATCAAAGTGGCCATCAGCTTGTTCGAGCGTGCTGGCTCCTCGCGGCTGGCTTTGCGCGCGGTGCGGAAGGCCACGTCGGCAAAGTTGTCCAGCACATCGGCGCGCATCAGCATGCGGGTATCGCCCTTGCCGATCAGCACAAAGCCCATGGCCTGCCAGAAGCCGGGCTCATCTTGCGGCTCGGCCTTGCGGGCGGTCAGGCCCGGCGCGGGTAAGTCGGGAGTGGAGTGTTCGGGCGTCGAGCCGTCTTGGGCCAAGCGCCACAGCAGCGCGCGCAAGTCACGGTTGCGCGGGCGCACCAGGTTGCCCAGCCAGATCGCGTGGCGGCCAAACACCACGCCCAAATCCTTCAGCGCCTTGCGGCTGGCCCGGTCCAGCGTGACTTGCTCCAGCGCTTGATCGCGCGGCATACAGCCAAAGGCCTCGACCAACTGGAAGGCCAGTCCTTTGGCCGCGCCGCTCAGCTCAGCATCGCGCAGGCGGGTGAGGGTGGTCAGGCGCTGTTGAATATCGCGATGGGCCCATTTTTCCACGTAGTCGGACAAGCTCTCGCGCTCGGACTGCTCCAGCATGTTGGTTTCGTTCAGCCGCAGCTTGGGCGCAAAGGCATCGGCGCCTGCTTGCAGTACGCCAATCTCGTTGCCTTGCCAGGTCACAGCGCCCGAAGCGGTGATGGCATAAACCGCACTGCTGGGCGACAACATGGCCGCCAGGCGCTCTTTGACGGGCTCCGCCATGGCCGTTTTGGCCGCCGACAGCAAATTGCGTGCGTCCTTGGATTCCAAGGCTTGGATGGGTTTGAAATTGAGCCCAACCAGCTGTCCCACATGTTGGCCTTCGACCTGAACGGTGTCTTCGATAATCTCTGCCACGGCGGCATTTTCCCTTGCTCTCATCAGCACACCGGCGCGCTGGTCCACGAATTGCAGCGTCAGCCGCTCGTGTAGCGCATCCGACAGGCTGTCTTCTATCTGACGGGTTACTTCTTGCCAATGGCTGTTGTTCTGTAACCAGTCTCTTCGGTGCGAAATAAAGGTCCAAGTGCGGATTGAGGCCAAACGGTTGGTCAGCGTGTCGATGTCGCCGCGCACGTCATTCAGCCGCAAAACTTGACTGGCGATCCAGTCCTCGGGGATGCTGGCCTCGTGGCCCATCAAGAAACCATAGAGCGCCGTCAGCAGCTTGACGTGATCGCCGGTCATGGTCTTGTGGAAGTCGGGCACTTGGCAGACTTCCCACAAAATGCCGACCGCTGCTGGGCCAAGCGCCAGTCGCCGTACTTGCTCATCTTTGGCCAGATAGCGCAGGGCGCGTTGATCATCGGCCTCGCGCCCGCGCACCAGCTCCGCGCGCGGCGCAGGGGCGTCCAAAGAGCGCAACAGCCGCTGAATGTCGTAGTAGTCCAGGTCGGGATTGCGCCAGACCAGCGCCTCCAGCGGTGGGAAATGGTGGCTTTCCACCGCCTCAACGATGTCAGGGTCCAGATCGCCCAGCTCGTGGACCATCGAGAAGCTGCCGTCGTTTTTATAGCGCCCGGCGCGGCCTGCGATCTGGCCGATCTCAGCAGCATTGAGGTGACGCGGCTTACGGCCATCGAACTTGGTCAGCCGGGTAAAGGTGACGTGGTCCAGGTCCATGTTGAGGCCCATGCCGATAGCATCGGTGGCGACCAAGTAGTCCACCTCGCCAGCCTGGAACATAGCCACTTGCGCATTGCGCGTGCGCGGGCTGAGCGCGCCCAACACCACCGCTGCTCCGCCTCTGTGCCGGCGAATCGTATCCGCGGTGGCGTAGACATCCTGGGCCGAGAAGGCCACCACCGCCGAACGCTTAGGGATGCGCGACAGCTTTTTAGGTGCCACATAGGACAACTGCGAAAATCGGGCTTTGGAGGTGATGCGCACCCCCGGAACCAGGCGCTTGATCAACGGCTCGATGGTCGAAGAGCCCATGAACATGGTCTCCTCTAGCCCGCGCGCATACATAAGGCGCTGGGTGAAGATATGGCCGCGCTCGGGATCGCTGGCGAGCTGGATTTCATCGACGGCAAGGAACTCGGTTGAGATGTCCAGCGGCATGCTCTCGACGGTGCAGATCCAATAGGCTGGCGCGCGGGGGACGATCTTCTCCTCGCCGGTCAACAGCGCAACCTGCTGCGCGCCGCACTTCAGAACCAGCTTGTCGTAGATCTCACGCGCCAACAGCCGCAAGGGAAAGCCCATGATGCCGGATTTGTAGGACAGCATACGCTCAATGGCGTAGTGCGTCTTGCCCGTGTTGGTCGGCCCCAAGACCGCCGTCACAAACGCATCGCTATAGCTCATGGCAAAGTCCTGCCTTTTCGTCTGTGAATGCCTTGGGTTGATGCCTTGCAAGCGTCGCCTTGTCCACCCATATGCGGGCCAGCGGCTTTGACCGCCAAGCCAGCGCAACGGGATGCGCCAAGGCTTGGGCGCCGCCAGCTGTGACATGCTGAAATCATTATATGCCAAAAAAGACGAGCAAAAAAACCCTATGAGCGCTGCAACTGCCGAATCCAAGACCTACGAGTTCCAAGCCGAAGTTTCGCGTTTGCTGGATATCGTGGCCAACGCTTTGTATTCCAACAAAGAAATTTTCTTGCGAGAGCTGATTTCCAACGCCTCTGACGCCTGCGACAAGCTGAGGTATCGCGCGCTGACCGAAGACGGTCTGATGGCGAGCAATCAGGAGTTGAGCGTTGTGCTGGAGCCCGATGCTGAGGCGGGCAAGCTGGTCATCACCGACACCGGCATTGGCATGAACGCCGAAGACCTGCAGGACACTTTGGGCGCGATTGGCCGTTCGGGCACCGCAAAGTTTATGGAGGCGTTGGAAAATTCCGCCGACAGCAACCTGATCGGTCAGTTCGGGGTCGGCTTCTACTCCGCCTTCATGGTGGCTGATACCGTGACCGTGGAGACCCGCAAAGCCGGTGAGGACCAAAGTTGGCGCTGGCAGTCCGACGGCAAGGGGGCCTACACCATCGAGCCCATGGAGCAAGGCCCGGTCGGCACGCGCATCATCTTGGACCTGAAGGATGATGCCAAAGACTTTGCGGATCGCCATCGATTGGAACACCTGGTCAAGAAGTACTCCGATCACATCGTCATCCCCGTGCAAATGCCCGCAAAGGCTGAAGACGTGGGTGAAGAAGGCGGTGAGGAAGGCGGCGGCGAAGGCGGCGAAGGTGCCATCTCTGACACCTGGCTGGAGACGCTCAACAAAGCCTCGGCCTTGTGGACCAAGTCTAAATCAGACATCAGCAAGGACGAGTACGACGGCTTCTATAAGTCGTCCGCAGGCGCTTGGGATGACCCCTGGGAAACGTTGCACTTCAACGTCGAAGGCCACCTGGAGCATACGGGTCTGCTCTTCATTCCCTCGGCGCGGCCCTTTAACCTGTTCGAGCCCGACCGCAAGAACGCCATCAAGCTGTACGTCAAGCGCGTCTTTATCACCGACGATTGCCAGGAGCTGGCCCCGGCCTATTTGCGCTTCTTGCGCGGTGTGATCGATTCCTCCGACCTGCCACTGAACGTCAGCCGCGAGCTGTTGCAGGCCTCGCCGATCCTCAATCTGATCCGCAAAGACGTGACCAAGCGCACGCTGTCGGCGCTGAAATCGCGCGCCAAGAAGGACGCCGAGGGCTACAGCAGCTTTTGGTCGACCTTTGGTGCAGTGGTCAAGGAAGGCCTCTACGAAGATCCAGATCAGCGTGATCCCTTGCTGGAGCTGGCGCGCTTCAAATCCTCGACGCAAGACGGTTGGGTCAGCCTGGCTGACTACAAAGACCGCATGGTCGAAGGCCAAACCGCGATCTACTATTTGGTTGGAGAGAGCCAGGACGCCGTCAAGCGCTCGCCGCACCTGGAGGGCTTCAAGGCCAAGGGTGTGGAAGTGCTGCTGTTGAGCGATCCGGTGGATAGCTTCTGGACCTCGGTTCTCGGCGACTATCAGGGCACGCCCTTGAAGTCAGTCACGCGCGGCGCGGATGATCTGGCCAGCATCAAGAAGGTCGGCGACAGCGCCGAGGACGCCGCCCAAGAGCCGGTTAAAGAGGGCGACTTCGCTGAGCTGATTGCTGCGATGAAAGAGAGCTTGGGCGACGACGTTAAAGACGTGCGCTTGTCCGAGCGCCTGACCGATTCGGCGGTTTGCCTGGTGGCCGACGAAGGCGATATGGACATGCAGTTTGCCCGCATTATGGCGGCTCACGGGCAGGAGATCCCTAAGCAAGCCCGCATCCTGGAAATCAACCCCAAGCACGATGCCATTCAAGCGCTGAAATCGCGCCCGGCGCACCTGGAGGACAGCGTGCAGCTTTTGCTGGATCAGGCGCTGATCCTAGAGGGCGAAGCGCCGCGCGATGCCAGCTTGTTTGCCCAACGCCTCAGCCGCTTGATGGCCTAGCGCTAAACCCGAGCAATCGCCCTCGCTTACGAAGGTGTATTTGCTTAAAATCAAATAGTTAGAGCGCGTTGGGTGAAGTCAATTCGACGATAGCTGCTCTAGCAAGCGGCCCGATCATGGCCATCAATTCAGCCGTGGACGGGTTTCTGTTTCCAGTTCATAGCCGCTCCTAAGTGCCGCCTAGCTGACTTGGAGAAGATATGCAAAAACCCAGCCCCTTGAGATCGGAGCTGGGTTTTTTTGGGTCTTTGCTTGATATACAGCAATATCAGCTCGGCTTAAAAAGAACGTAAAAAGTGTTGCTGGGATTCTCCCCGGGGTGGTGTGACACGATAAAGTAGCCATTTTTCAATAAATCGTTATGGAGAACGTCCCAAGGCACATGGCTGGGGCACATCACGGTCCTGTAGGTGCCGTGCATACCTTGATACATTGGTTGCGTTGCGTGTGTCATTTTCTGCTCCACTCTTATAGCATGTAGTTTAATGAAAATACCACTTAGATGCATATATTGCAACTATAAAGAGTTTATCGGAGCTACAGCTCACGTTGAACGCGTAATTACAGCAATGCACTTCATTTTATTGTGTCTCCCAAGGTCATCCTTGGCCCGCAGGGCGCATCGGCAGCTTTGGTTGGGTGAAAGCCAAATCTAAACATAATTGAAGTATTTTAAAATATAACAATGGAATAGAAATATGTTCCTGTTAAGTTCACATTAAAAGAGCGATTCTTTAGGCGAATGGAAAGGAATGAACTGAACCTTCTGATGCCTCCAAAACAAAACCCAAAGTACCCGATCCCAGGGCCTGAAGACAACGACGCGGACGCCGACGCGGATGCCGATCAAGAGGCGAATTACTATAGGCGAAAAGCGGGGTCATTGTATCCCAAGGCAGATCCGGGCGAGCTCTGCCTAGTACTACAGTTGCATATTATGGAGATTTCTGATTCAACACTCTCTGACATAGCGGGAGGGTTGGTTCATGACTGTTTCAGATTGGGCGGGGTCGATTTCAGATTGGCGGGCTGGTCTTGAAG
>JAUIBT010000056.1 GCA_030428255.1 Alphaproteobacteria bacterium
CGACCGACTGACGCGCTCCTTGACCGATTTCTCCAAATTGGTCGATGTGTTTGACGCGCACGGGGTCTCGTTTGTCTCGGTCACCCAGCACTTCAACACCAAAGACAGCATGGGCCGCTTGACGCTCAACATCCTGCTTTCCTTTGCCCAGTTCGAGCGCGAGGTTCTGGCCGAACGCGTTCGTGACAAGGTCGCCGCCTCACGCAAGAAGGGCATCTTCATGGGCGGTACGCCGCCACTGGGCTATGATGTGGCCGATCGCTGCCTGGTGGTCAATGAGGCAGAAGCAAAGCTCGTCCGCCGGATCTTCGAGCGCTTTACCGCAACAGCATCACTCCAGGCCGTAACCAGCGAGCTCAACAGCGAAGGTTTGACCACCAAGTCCTGGATCACCAAGAATGGGTCTTTGCACGAGGGCAAGGCCTTTACCAACGCCGCCGTGCGCGCCATCGTGACCAACAAGACTTACTTGGGCAAAGCCAAACACAAAGGTGCGGTTTATGACGCCGATCATGAAGCTATCGTCAGCCAAGGCCTGTTCGATAGGGCTGCCGCCATCTTCAAGCGCCCGGGCAGGCAGCGCGGCCAGAACAGCCGCGCTGAAACCAAGTGCTTTTTAAAGGGCAAACTCTTTGGCACCTCTGGCTATGCCATGACGCCAGCCTTTGCTAAAAGCCCGTCAAACAAAAACAAGCGCTACCGCTACTACGTCGACCAGAAGGCCAGCAAGCAAGGCTGGGCCAGCGTTGCCCTTCCTTCCATCCCGGCCGGCTACATCGAAGACCTTGTCTTTGGCGAGTTGCGCAGCCTGTTTCGCTGTCAGGAACTGGCAGCCCTGGTCCATAAGCGCTCCAAGGCCGACGGCTTTGAATGCGAAAAGGGCGAGCTGCGCTATTCCCTATCGAATATCGACGCGCTCTGGGACGAGCTATTTGTTGGTGAGCAACTACGCATTATCGACTTGCTCATTGAGCGCGTTGACTTAGCTCCCACGGCCGTCTCCATCACCCTCTTCACCCAGGGCCTCGAAGAACTATACCAAGAGGCCATGAGCTTTGATGATGAATCACGACAGGGCTCTGCGACCTGGAAACTGGCCGGCGATGGCACGCGCATCTTGGTGACCAAGCCAATTTCGGTGCGTAAGCGCGGCGGGCGCAAGGCCATCATCACCCCAAGCGGCCAAGTGGGCGACTTGGGCGCGATCGTCACCGGCGAGAACATCAATGAAGACCTGGTGCGTACGCTCGCCCAATCCTGGCGTTGGAACCGCATGTTCGATCAAGGCCTCAATACCCGCGAAATCGCAGCCAAGGAGGGCTATGGCATTAGCCACATCTCGCGCGTCATGCGTCTCTCATCGCTACCACCGGCGACCGTCTCAAACATCATCCATGGGCGCCAGTCTAATGACCTCACGGTTAAATCGCTGACCATGGGGGGCGTCAATGCAGTTTGGCCAGGTTTGGCCAATGGCTAGTCCCTGAGCCTTCAAAGGGATGTTGCAAGCTCCAACATCCATGGCAGGGTCATCAAGGACGGCAAGGCCGTGTTCCCATTCTGTCCCAGGAATAGGGCAACCGGAAGGCCATGGCGCAACATTTGACCTCCAGATTTTGCCACCTGCAAGAGCTCAGTTGCACCATGTTCCGTGGCGATAATTTAAGGATTCCTATCCAAACCAGATACGAAGTCGCACATTGTGCGGCTTCGATATTATTATTATAAATCAGTTGCTTCTGCGTGTTCCATTTTTTGGGGGTACGGCACAGACTTGGAGAGAAAACCCGCTTTGGAGAGCATTTTTGGCCATTTTTGCCGGTTTTCGTGCCTGCGATACGGAACAGCCGGGTCGGATTTTATGTTTATTATCAGTGACTTTAGGGCATAAAAAAACCCCGCGTGAGCGAGGTTCGATTACGAAGTTTGGTTGGCCAAACCGCCCTGGAAATGGAGTGCTCTCTGAAATGTGGCAAACCTGGGCGCAAAATCCTGGCTACGTGTTGCTGCCAGATTTGAACCGGCGACCTTCAGGTTATGAGCCGCCGTCGAAAAACTACTCGGGGCTGCGAAGGACTGCGCTATACTACGCTAAATCACTGATATTACTTGATATTAGTCGAGCCTAAGTTTCTAGTCACTACGAACAGACCCGAAGCATTTCGCGCCCTCTTGCGTCCATAGTGCGTCCATGGATTTCAAAGAGCACCGCCGACGGTCTGCCGGAAAAACCTGAAACGAGGCCCCTACCCTATGCCCAAAATCACCAAGCGCCTGGTTGAAAATGCCGAGATCAAAGACAAAGACTACATCATCTTCGACAGCGACATCCCTGGCTTCGGCGCTCGGATTCTGCCGAGTGGCCGCCGATCCTATCTTGTTCAATACCGCGTTGGCCGCAGCTATCGGCGGATCAGCCTCGGGATGCACGGGGTCCTGACCACAGACCAAGCCCGCGGCGAGGCCATCAAAGTGCTCGGCCGCGTGAAGAGCGGCGAAGACCCATCCGCTGCGCGCAAGCAAGCCCGCCTTGAAATGACCGTCACCGAGCTCTGCGAGCGCATGATTGAAGAACACGCTGTCCCGCACTGTAAGCCCAACACTGTCGTCGGATACCGCTTCTACGCCAAGGCCTACATCAAGAAGCCCATTGGCAAAATGCGCGTCAGCCAAATCCAGCGCGCCGACATTGCCAAGTTTCACCATAGCCTTCGGCACAAGCCCTACCAGGCCAACCGATGCATTCAGTTCCTGTCCAAGGCCTTCAACCTGGCCGAAGTCTGGGGCCTGCGGGCCGACGGCACCAACCCCTGCCGCCACATCAAGAAGTACAAGGAGCCAAAACGCGAGCGCTACCTCAGCAAGGGCGAGTTGGCTCGTCTAGGCGAGGTCTTGCGCCAATGCGAAAGCGAGCAGTTGGAAACCCAGTCCGCCGTCAATGCCCTGCGCCTCTTGCTCTTCACCGGCTGCAGGCTTTCCGAGATCATGACGCTGAAGTGGGACTTCATCGACTTCGAGCGCGCATGCATCAACCTGCCAGATTCAAAGACTGGCGCTAAGACGGTCTTTCTCGGGGGCCCTGCCCTGCAGGTTCTCTCCGACGTTAAGAGGGTCAAAGGCAACCCATGGGTCATCACCGGCGCCAGACCCGGCGCGCACCTAACCGACCTGCAACATCCGTGGCAACGCATCCGAAAACGCGCAGGTATCGAGGACGTTCGCATCCACGACCTGCGTCATACCTTTGCCTCGGTCGCTGTTGCTGCCGGCTACGGCCTGCCTATGATTGGCAAACTCCTGGGTCACACGCAGGTCCAGACAACTGCCCGCTACGCACACCTGGCTGCTGAACCCATGACCGCCGCGGCTGATAGCGTCGCCGGGGCATTGGGGCGGGTGCTGGGATAGTCTTCGTTGAATTGCGCGTAGACTCTTCACGCGAAAATCTCTGGCCGCAGCGCCGGGGCGTTTTGCTAGCGGTGTAGTGTCCTGATGTTTGCGACCATCTCGGAAGGCATCGGAGAAGCTCAGGATCAAGCCACCCAATGGCCATGGACTTACCACAATGACCGGCCTAACATGGGGATAGTCGGCATCACACCCGCTATGAAAATGGCAACGGCCGCATAAGGTTTACGGATGCCCTTTCAAGAATGGGGGGATCACCTGCCGTTTCAGCGTGAGCGAGTTTCTGATGCTAAAACCCGAAACAGAATTAGTCATAAATCGGCTAAGCGGTGCACTTAAGACGAGTTTCGAATGGATCGTGAAACGCGACCGAGAAAATGCGGTAGACGACATTGCCAAGGCATGGGCGGAACTTACAGCCAGCGCGCTTCAAGACGTCAGACTAATGGCACCGCCAATTGTCGATCATACGGAACCCTTCCTTCCCTTCGTCGAGAAACACAGGATCCGAACAGATCTCTTCCGTGTGGCCCAGAGTAGTTTGCGGGGCGGCCCACGGCTCGACGTTATTTTTCAGGTATGGTTTGACACTGAGGACGCGAGTGGGGGGGTCGGCGTTCCATTGATAATGAGAAAGATTCCCAACCATGGCCGAATGCCCGATCTCGTTTGGAGCGACTTGCGAGAGGCTGCGAAGAAACTAAACGTAGCGACGCCATCAGGTCGTATCGTTCTATTCAGCGAGGGTTCGGACTTCGACTGGGGCGAGACGCGGCTATCGCGATATAATCCCATCATCGTCATGAGCGCACATACGTTCGCGAGCATGCACTCCCCGCCCCATCCGGTATCGGGCCGACTCCATTATCATTTCTGTGTTGACTTGGCTTCGGGGTGGATCGGCGATCCGGCACTTTCGGGTCGCGAGAGTTCACCCGTTCTCGACGAAATCTTAAC
>JAUIBT010000004.1 GCA_030428255.1 Alphaproteobacteria bacterium
CAACCTCGAGCGACCTGAGAAACGCAGTCTGAGATTCCATAGCCTAAAGAACTCCCCATCATGTGATGGGTATCAACTCGCAGGCCGGACCCAGCCAAGCAACGTGCGGTCCAGCCACCGCTTACGGTCCAATTGCACCTTCCCTTTCAAACGAACATCATTACGCAGGCAGGTTATGGCCTCGCCGCCATTGATTGAGGTGGGTGTTGGTAGAGCCTCGTTGATGTAGACCCCCTCTGAGGGCAGGCATCTGTTCGCCGATTCCGCGACGATCCTTTGGGCAATGGGTTGGAAATGGGCGTAAGGATCGTCTGATTGGCTCTGCTCGGTCTGGATGTTGGCGCAATCATGCAGCTTGATATTGGCGAACAACACAGCGGCCAAAGGGTCTGTGAGCAATGAGACGACGGTCGCGCCCGATGATATGTCGGCACCGCCCGACAGCGAAATACAAGCCACGTCCAGCACCGAAGCCGTTCCGGACATGCGCAAGCTGGCGTCCGACAGGGAGTTGCTGAGCATCAGGCAGGCCGACAGGTTGAGTTTGGCCGAGCCCGCAACATCCAACGCGGCATAGGCGTCAGCAGACAGCGCGATGATGCAGGCTTCTTTGCTCAGCTGGTTGCGGCTATAGCTCGCCACCGCAGTCGCCGCGATATCGTAGTCCCCAGGGAACAGAATTTTGGTCAAGTATCGCGGAGCCGTGCTGCGCACTTCGGCCTGAATGAAACCCTCGCGACCGGCAAAGGGGCCCGTGGTCGGCGGCCAGTGGTAGGTGATGGGCAGGGCATTGCCGCCTTGGCGCGCAGACAAGCTTTCCAAGGTCGTTTGAATGGCGCTGCGCCCGCCGCCATAAGCTGCATCCAGAGCAATCGAGTAGGCGGCCGCATCGGCAACGTCTTGGTAGTCCGAGCGGATGCCTTCCCAGTGCTGATATTCCACGGCCATGCCCACCATGACCAAGAAAAACGGCGCCGCAACAGCCGCAGGGACCGCAATGGCAGCTCTACGATCGCGAGCAAAGAGGCGAAAGCGCTCCAACAGCCGAAACATGCTCCTATCCTTGCAAGAAAACGGGGGTGATGATGGTGACAAACAAGATCGGGAAGAAGAAGACGATCAGCGGCACGGTCAGCTTGGGGCCGAGCGCGGCGGCCTTTTTCTCGACCTCTTGTTCCTTCTGTTTGCGGTTCTCCATGGCGTTGGATTGCAGGGCCTTGCCCAGCGGAGTGCCCAACAGCTCGGACTGGATCACGTCGAACACAAACCCGCGCACCAGCGGATTGTTGACCCGGTCGCCCAAACGGCGGTAGGCGTCTTCGCGCCGCTCCAGCAAAGACAGCTCGGTGACGGTGATGGTCAGCTCTTTGGCAAGCTCGGGGGCCATGTTGGACATTTCTATGGCCGCCCGGCGGGTGGCATTTTCAAAGGTCTGGCCGCTGGAGACCGAGATCACGATAATGTCCAGGGCGTCACCCCAGAATTTATTGATCTCTTTCAGACGCTTACTCTTCTTGTTGAAAAGATAAACCTCTGGAATGAAGAAGCCCAGCGCCGCGCCTCCTATGACGATAAACTGGAAATAGGAGCGATAAAACTCATAAGGGCCCAGCAAGATGTGCAGCAAAACGGGCACAAACAACGCGCCCAGCACCTTGCCCGTCAAAGCGTAGGCCAAGGCGTTGCGGTGCACGACCCCGGCGCGCTTCAGGCGGTTGCGCATGGAATCGGCGATTTGCTTATAGATGTTGAGCTTTTGGAAACCCATGGTGATCAGCTTGGACAGACCCAGGGCTAAGATCTCAACTTGGCTTTGCTTTTGCTTGGTTTGATTGCGCAGGGTCGCGACCTTGCCACGCATCAAATCCTGCATGGCGCTGAGCTGGCGGCTGCGCACCACCTTGTGAAATTCGAAGAACAGGTAGAGAGCGACCAGCACGATGGTGCCGGCGGTTAGCATCAACAGGTTGGCAAACAGCTTGGGATCGACAGACATCTTAGGTCTCCAGATTGATCATCTGCGCCATGACAAAGACGCCCATGCCCATCCAGAAAAGGCAACCGGCGATGACAAAGTGGCCAGTGGTGGTGGTGTAGAGCGGGGCCGTGTATTCGGGCGACAACAACTGCACCGCGCCCAGCACCAAGACCGGCATGGCACCGACAATCCAAGCGCTGGTCTTGGCCTCAGAGGACAGGGCCTTGATCTTGCCCTTCAGCGTCTTGCGCTCTTTGAGCAGGTTGGAGAGGTTTTCGAGCGTTTGCGACAGGTTACCGCCGGTGCGGGCCTGCAAGGAGACAACGATGGTGAAGAATTTGACCTCGGGCAGGTCAACGCGCTCGGCGAAGCGGTCCATAGCTTGGGTAATGGGAAGGCCTAAGTCTAGATCGTTGAAGATTTTACGAAATTCGCCTTGAACCGCCGGACCGCCTTCTTTGGAAACCAGCTTGAAACAGGCGTTAACGGCCATGCCGTTGCGCACGCCGCGAATGATCACGTCCAGCGAGCCAGAGAATTCCTCGACAAAGCGAGCCTGGCGCTTTTTTGCTGTGCGCTTGAGATACATCCAGGTGACGACCGCAAAGCCAAACCCGATGAGCACCAGCGCAAAGGTGGGCAGCGCGAGCAGGGTCAAAATGCCCATCAGACTGACCAAAAAGACAAGCCAGATCATAACGAATTTCTTGGGGTCGGTCTCGTAGCCAGCCGCGTAGAGCAGCTTCTTAAGATTGAAGATCGAGTTCTTGCTGCGCAGCGCATCCAGCTCTTTGAGCGATTCTGCGACAGACTTGGCGTGCGGCTGGCGGCGGCGCGCACGCTTGCTGCTCTCGTCATAACCCAACAAAATCGCGAGCTGGCTGACGGCTTGCTTGCGGCTGGCGTCTACGTAGAGCCCATAGGACAGGCCCAAGACGGCCACCACGGCCCCCATGACAATCAGTGATACTAGAGCGATCGTATCCATATGACGTGTGCCCGATTTGGGCCCTTTCTTTTGTCCCCCCTGCCTCTATGAGCTGGCATCAATCACAAAAGCCGCTTGCCTTTGTGCCGCCTTGGTGGGGGCTGCGCTATGCGCTGTTAATGGCGGTCATAACCTCCAGAACTTGGTCGCCCAGTCCGTATTGGTGGGCGCGAGTCATAAAGTAGGGAGTGGTAATGCCGACCCCTACGTGATGGCCGACGATCTTGTTGTTTTCATCGCGGCCTTGAGACTGAAACTTGACCAGATCTTGGGTCACAATCGTTTCTTCCTCCATGCCGGTCACCTCGGTAACGGCGGTGATGACGCGGCGACCGTCGTTCAAGCGCGAGGCCTGGACAATGATGTCAACCGAAGAGGCAATCATCTCGCGGATGGCGCGCAGCGGCAGGGCCGATCCTGCGGGCGATGCGATGATCATGGATTCAAGGCGTGAGAGTGCCTGGCGCGGGTCATTGGCGTGCAACGTGCCCATGGAACCATCGTGGCCGGTGTTCATGGCCTGCAACAAATCGAAAGCTTCGCCGCCACGCACCTCGCCCACAATGATGCGCTCTGGGCGCATACGCAGGCAGTTCTTGACCAGGTCGGTCATGGTGATTTGGCCGCCGCCTTCAATGTTGGGCGGGCGGGTTTCAAGCGACACCACGTGATCCTGCTGCAATTGAAGCTCGGCGGCATCCTCGCAGGTGATGATACGTTCGTCGTGGTCAATGAAGGCGGTCAAACAGTTGAGCAAAGTGGTCTTGCCCGAGCCGGTACCGCCGGAAATCAGCACGTTGCAGCGCACGCGGCCGATAATTTGCAGCAGGTGCGCGGCGTCGGGCGTGATGGAGCGAAATTTGACCAGGTCGTTGATGGTCAGCTTGTCTTTGCGGAATTTACGAATGGTCAGCGTTGGGCCATTGATGGCCAAGGGCGGAATAATGACGTTAACCCGTGAGCCGTCGAGCAAGCGCGCATCGCAAATCGGCGAGGACTCATCGACACGACGACCGACCAGGCGCACGATCCGCTGGCAGACCTGCAACAACTGCTCGTCGCTGGAAAATTTTATCGGGGAGAGTTCGACTTTGCCGCCAACCTCAATATAAACCTTGTCGTGGCCGTTGACCATGATATCGGCGATATCGTCACGCGCGATCAGGGTCTCAAGCGGTCCAAGACCCTTGATTTCGTCAACCAGCTCGTTGGCTAGGCGGTCATAATCGTTTGGATTGATATCAAGATCACGCTGCGCTGAGATGACAATGACGGCAGATTTGATCTTGTTGTACGCTTGATCGCGGCTGTCCTCGCCCAGATCACCAGCGTCCAAAATGTCAACCAGCTCGTTGCGGAGCTGGGACTTGAGGTCGATCCATGCTTTTCGGCTTGGATCTTCAGAACTGGCCGACGCGCTAGCCTCAAGGAGAGAAGCGTCGTCGACCGAATTCTGTTTCTTTAATCGCTTTGCGAATCCCATGACATTCAATCTAAGGTCGCATGGCCCTAGGCAAACAGCCGTTTAGCCGGGCGATCGTTTAGCTTGTAGAGCGAAGCGCGTTACGCAGCGCCAGAGATTGCGCCAGCGATAGAGTTGAACGCTGTAGAGATGTTGCCGCCCAGCAGGGTAGCAGCTGCGATAATTACGACCGCGATCAGGCCAGCAATCAGGCCGTATTCAATTGCGGTAGCGCCTTTGGTGTCTTTGACGAACTTGACGAGAGTTTTCATTTTAATTCTCCATTGAGCTAGATAGTTTGAAGGTGGGAACCGTTTCGGTGGCACCTCGTTGCCTTCGAGAACGACTATTGGCCAACGGAAATGGAATTGCAAGTACTAAACCTATGGTTGAGTCACTTTTTTTACTTCTTATGCTGTCCGCATATACCGACCTACGCAAAAGGCTAATCCCTAATTGGGTGTCGCTGCTTGTTTTCGGAATTTCCGTGTTGTACGCGGTTACACTTGGCGAGGGCTGGCTCTTTCGAGTCGTCGCACTACCGACCCTTGCTTTTATTGTACTTTTTGGCGGATACCTCATTGGAATGATGGGTGGAGGCGATGTAAAACTTTTGGTGGCATTGATGCCATTGATTGGTTTTGCGAATCTTTCGCAATTTGCGCTGCATACTATTCTATTTGGTGGTTTGGTTGCCCTGTTGGTGCTGATTCACTCAAAGGTCCAGAAATCGCGCGGCGAAATTTCGCCCGATGACCCGCCATCGGTGCCCTATGGCGTCGCAATCGCCGCCGGTACAATGACCAGTCAGCCTATGTCCGCAAAAATCTTGGCCTATTGGGGCATGATATTTTAGGTCATCTAGATCTTTAGGTGCGATTGGTGCTGCTAAATTGATCTAGATGATACGGTAGAACTACGGGATCGCTTGGAATCCGGCGCGATTCGGCTCGATTTTTCAGTAGTTTTACGGATGCGGGAGTGCCTGTTTGGCGACCTCATCGCTTAATATCGCGCCCATTGCGGTCCGCGCAACGCGCGCCTAGTCCCTTCGCAGACGCCCCTTCGCACACACCCCTTCGCGCAACGCCCCGTCGCGTATCAGTGCGACTTGGCCCCCTCGCCTGGGTTTGGCGCTAAGCTTGGGTTTGGCCCATGGTTAGGGGGGATGGGTCGCGCCAGCCAACGGGTGGCGGAAGAAATCTGGATTTCGGCCAGGCCCGTCGTCTTCGCTGTACCAGGCGCGCCAGAAAAACAGCCCAGAGGCCGGCGCACAGGGTCCAGCCGCCTGGCGGTCACGCCCATCTAGAACCGCGCGCACCTGCTCAGGGCGCCACTTTCCCTGTCCGACTTGCGCCAGCGAGCCGACCATATTGCGCACCTGGTTATGGATATAGGATTTGGCGTAGCTGCGAACGATGACCCAATCCTGCTGCCGTTCCACGCTCAAATGGTCGAGCGTTTTGACCGGGCTCGCGGCCTGGCACTCGGCGGCTCTAAAGGCGCTGAAGTCGTGTCGGCCCACCAGGTACTGCGCGGCCTCCTGCATGGCCTCATGGTCCAGCGGCACCTTTTGATGCCAGCAATAGGGCCGGTCAAAGGTCGGCTCGGGCCGTCGATTCAAGATGCGGTATTCATAGGAGCGCCCAAGGCAGGAGTGGCGTGCGTTGAAGCCCTCCGGCGCGGTCTCCACCTCCAGGACCGCAATTTTGTGTCCGCGTAGCAGCGCGTTCATCGCCTCACGCACCCGGTTGGCATCGCAGTCTTTGGCCAAGTCCAGGTGGGCGGTCATGGCCCGCGCGTGAACCCCGGCGTCGGTGCGCCCCGCGCCTTGGATATGCACCCTCTCTTGGGAAAAGGCGTAGGCAGCCGCCTCAAGCGCGGCTTGCACCGAGGGGCCGTTGTCCTGGCGCTGCCAACCTACATAGGCCCCGCCATCGTATTCGACGATCAATTGAAACCGCTGCACCACGAGGCTAGGCCGCTGGGTCGCTGAGCAAGGAGGCGCCCTGGGGCAAAGGGCGGCCGTTTAAAAAGGCCTTGGCGTCCATCGCGCCCTTGCCCGCCGGTTGCAGCAAGGTCAAGCGCAGCGCGCCCTGGCCACAGGCCACGGTCAGGCGATCATCCAAGGTATAACCCGCTGGACCGCTGGCCTCCACCAGCTCTGAGGCCAGCACTTTGATGCGCTCGCCCTTCCATTCAAAGAAGGCGCCCGGCACGGGATTGAAAGCACGGATGCGCCGCTCCAACACGGCGGCCGGTTGCAGCCAGTCCAGCCGCGCTTCGCCCTTGTCCAACTTATGCGCATAGGTCAGACCCTCGCTGGCCTGAGCCTGCGGCTGCCAGCTCTCAAGCGCCAGCGCCTCAACCAAGGCCGAGGCTCCCAGCGCCGCCAAGCGATCGTGCAAGCTGGCGGCGGTCTCGTCGGCGGCGATGGTCAAGCGGCGCTCTAAGATAATCGGGCCCGTATCCAGCCCTGCTTCCATCTGCATAATGCCGACGCCGGTCTCAGCGTCGCCCGCCTCGATCGCGCGCTGAATGGGCGCTGCCCCGCGCCAACGCGGCAGCAGGCTGGCGTGCACATTGATACAACCGCGCTTGGGCGCATCCAAAATCGCCTGCGGCAGCAAGAGGCCATAGGCCACCACCACTGCCACATCGGCCCGAAGCGCGGCAAAATCAGCCTGCGCCTCGCCATCTTTCAGGCTCAGCGGATGGCGCACTGGCAGGCCCAGGCTCTCGGCGTAGGCCTGCACAGGGCTGGGGCGGGTTTTGTGTCCCCGGCCCGCTTTGCGCGGCGGCTGGCTATAGACGCAGGCGATCTCGTGACCGGCCTCGATCAGTGCGGCCAGGCAGATTTGAGCAAAGTCAGGCGTGCCCATAAAGATGATGCGCATCGTTTCAGCTTTCCTATCCGGCTTGGCGGTCGCGCGCGATCTTCTTGGCCTTCTTCAGCACCATGTCACGCTTGAGCTTGGAGAGGTGATCGGTGAACAAGATCCCGTTCAGATGGTCGATTTCGTGCTGAATGCAGGTGGCCAGCAGGCCGTCGGCCTCCAGCTCGCAGCTTTGGCCGTCGGGATCGAGGTAGCGCAAGGTCACGGCGGCAGGGCGCACCACGTCGCCATGGCCTTCGGGGATCGACAAGCAGCCTTCATTATAGGTGTTGGTCTCTTGTGAGCTGGCGATGATCTGGGGGTTGACCATTTGCAGCGGTTGGGGCTCTTCGCCCTCATGCTTGTCGGCGCAGTCCATGACGATGACGCGCTCAAGGCGACCAACCTGATTGGCGGCCAGGCCAATGCCGGGAGCCTCGTACATGGTCTCAAGCATATCGTCCATCAACCGACGCAGCTCGGGCGTGATGGTCTCGACGGGCTTGGCGACCTGGCGCAGAACGGGATCAGGAACAAGAACGATGGGCAAAAGGGCCATGGGGGCTCCGTGGGGTTGGGGCTTTGTATAGAGTGATCCGGGTATAGAGTGATCCGGGTATAGAGTGATCTGGCGAACAAATCAGCGGGTTATTGCGCCAAAAGCGTGCTCAGCTCGGCGGTTTGCTCGGCCAGCAAGGCCAGCTCGTCGTCGGCGCTCAGCCGGTGGTCGCGGCCCTTCAAGAAGCAGCAACGCACGTCCCCGCTAGCCAGCTTTTCGCTCAAGGTCAAAGAGCGCTGCCACGGCACGGCGGTATCTGCCTGTCCATGTAGGATGCGAACCGGGCCATTAAAGGGGATGACATCTTTTAACAGCAGGTGGCGGTCGCCGTCTTCGATCAAGGCCATGGAGACGTGATAGGGCTGGTCGCTATAGTCGTTGGGCAGCTCGACGTAGCCTTGGCTTTGCAGGGTGTGTTTGATGGGCTCATCGAAGCGATCAAAGAACAGGTCGCGGGTGAAATCCGGCGCGGGCGCGATCAATTGGAGCCCCACCACGCGCTGCGGGCGGGCCAGGGCCGCCAACAGAGCAATCCAGCCGCCCATAGACGAGCCGACCAGGATCACCCGACCTTTAACCACTTGGTCGATGACATCCAAGGTGTCTTGCAACCAATCGCTGACGGTACAGGCTTCAAAGCGGCCCTCAGACTGGCCGTGACCGCGATAATCAAAGCGCAAAAAGCCTTGGCCACGCTTATGGGCCTCTTGTTCCAAGTACAGCGCCTTGCTGCCCAGCATGTCGGAGCGATAGCCCGCGCAAAACACCAGGGTCGGCAGGCTGCTGCCGTCTGCCGATGACGGCGTGTAGACATAGGCCAACCGGGCAGCTTGAGGGCGGTCCAGCCACTGCGGCTGGGCAAGGCTGGTGTCGTGATTGGGTTCGGTCATGGCGCGTGTCGGCTCCGGGTTGGTGGCGCGCAGCGGGCTGCGGCAGACTTTGCGCGCGCTTTGCCAGCACTCCGGCCTTGCTTAGTGACCAGCGGACTTGCTAAGCCCTTGCGCAACGTTGTGCTAGCATAGCCACCGCAAGGTTCAAGGGGCAGCCACCAATTCCTGGCTGCTCTTCACACCGCAAGGGGCGACTGGCGCTGATCTGCCGCTTAATCCTGCCGACCCAAAAAAGGAGCCGGGCCTGTGACCGCATCGCCCCAATTGACCGTTTTGCAGGTCTTGCCTGCTTTGGACACTGGTGGTGTCGAGCGCGGCACGGTCGATATTGCCGAAGCCATCGTGGCCGTCGGCGGTCGCGCGTTGGTGGCCTCAAGCGGCGGCAAGCTGGAGCTGCCCTTGCTGCGCAGCGGGGCCGAGCATTTCAAGCTGCCCTTGGCCTCCAAGAACCCTTTGACCATCTGGGCCAATGTCGGGCGCTTGGTGCAGATAATTAAAGACGAAGGCGTTGAACTGGTGCATGCCCGCTCGCGCGCGCCGGCCTGGTCCGCTTATCTGGCCGCCAAGCGCTGTGGCGTGCCTTTTGTCACCACCTTTCACGGGGCCTATTCGACCAAGGGCGGGGCGATCAAGCGCGCCTATAATGCCGTGATGACCAAAGGGGATCGTGCGATTGCGGTCTCCCAAGGCATCTGCGAGCACATGCAGCAGGTCTATGGCACCGATCCTGAAAAAATCCGCGTCATTCATCGCGGCGTTGATACCAAAGACTTGGACCCGCATGCCATCGACCCCAAACGGGTGGTGTATTTGTACGAGCAGTGGAAGCTGCCCGATGATAAGCGCTTTGTGACGCTGCCCGGTCGCATTACGCGCTGGAAAGGCCAGCACCTGTTGGTCGAAGCGATGCGCCACGTGCAAACCCCCGATGCTTGCGCGCTGATCGTTGGCCCCGGCGAGGGCCACGAAGACTATGTGCTGGAGCTGCACGAGACCATCCGCAAGCACGGCCTGGAAGATCGTGTAATTTTGGCCGACGCCTGCAGCGACATGGCCTCGCTCTATGCCCTGTCGGATGTCGTGGTGTCGGCCTCGATCCGCCCAGAGCCCTTTGGCCGCATCACCGCTGAAGCTATGGCGATGGGCATTCCGACTGTGGCGCCGGCCTACGGCGGCGCAGCAGAGCAGATTTTGCACGGCCAAACCGGCTGGCTGTTTGAACCCCAGAACGTGCAAAACATGGCCCAAGCGATTGACCACGCGCTCAACCTAACGCCAGAGCAGCGCAATCAACAAGCTGCCGCCGCACGCCAAAGAGCGCTGGATCATTTCTCTAAGGGACAGATGGCGCAAGCCACCCTCAACGTCTACGCCGAGCTGTTGTAGTCTGATATAGACCTATTTGACGGCGCTTGCGGACCGAAGCGGAGCAATTCCGCAGAATTCATGCCAATTTTGGCGCTGTTGCTGTCGTTTGCAGGTGCGAAAGACTGGCCATACGCCCCGCAGTCGTGCTAAGGCAAAGGCGAGTGAGCAGCCTCGCACGCAGTTCTGCACCCGGCTGACCCACTCCTTGATACAGTAACTTGAACGGAGCAAGCCCATAGCTAGAGGTCCGATGGCCCCTCAACGTCAGGAAGGCCCCCGTACGAACCGTGCCATAAGAGTGCCGGAAGTACGCTTGATTGATGAAACTGGTGATAACAAAGGCGTCGTGGATACACGCGATGCGCTGAGACGGGCTGAAGATTTGGGCCTGGATCTGGTTGAAATCTCACCCAACGCTGAACCGCCCGTAGCGAAAATTATGGACTACGGCCGTTTCAAATACCAAGAACAGAAAAAGAAGGCCGAGGCGCGCAAGAAGCAAAAGGTCGTCACAGTCAAAGAGATCAAGATGCGTCCAGGCATCGATCAGCACGACTATGACACCAAGATGCGCAACGTCGAGAAGTTCCTGGCCGAAGGCGACAAGGTTAAGTTTACGATCCGCTTCCGCGGGCGCGAGATGGCCCACCAAGATCTGGGCCTGGACGTGCTGAACCGCGTGCAAGAACAGTTGGGCGAGGCCGTGAAGGTCGAAGCTAAGCCCAAGGTCGAAGGCCGCCAGATGACGATGGTGGTATCTCCTAAGTAAGGAGTTTTGCTGAACGCCAGTGCGTTCTGCCGCCTTTTGCCGGGCTTTTGCCTGCCTCAATTAAGAAAACCCCCGCGAGCTGGGCTCGCGGGGGTTTTTTGTTGGGCTGCCGGGTCGCGATTGCCCCCGACGGCTTGACTTGTCCCCCGCCCCGGGCTGATGCGCCAAGGACGGTTGGGGACAAATCCATCGGAACAATTGAATCCAATTGCTCCGGTTTCGCTATCGCTCTAGTTCAGCTCGACCGCCATCCATGAATAGCGACCCTCGCTAAAGACCCGCAGGGTGACGATATTGAAACCGTCCTGCTCGATCTTTTGGAACAGCTCCAGCACCTCGTCAGGGCTGTTGACCGGGGTGTCGTTGACCTCGGCAATCACATCGCCCTTGCGCAGGCCCTTGCGGGCAAAGCTGGAGCTTGAATCGATATCCTCGACCAAGACGCCCGAGTCATCGCCCTTCAGGCCCAGCTCACGACGCTGGTCCAGGGTGAGGCTCGACACGATCACACCGTACTCAGACAGCGCGCGGTTGGCGTTGCCGTCGGGGCTATCTTGCGGCTGCGCCATATTGGCGGCGACCACCTCTTCATCCAGCTCACCCACGGTAACGGTCACGACCTGCTCTTGGCGATCACGCCACAGCTTGACAGCCACAGACCCGCCGACGGGTGTTTGCGCCACGGCCAAAGGCAGAGCGCGGTGCTCTGAGATATCAATGTCACCCCAGGTCAGGATCACATCGCCAGGCTCGATCCCAGCCATTTCGGCGGGCGAATCCGGCACCACGGAGTTGACCACCGCGCCGCGGGTATCATCCAAGCCCACCGCTGAGGCGGTTGCTTTATCGACGGGGCCAAAGCGCACACCCAGCCAGCCACGACGCACGCGGCCATCGTCGGCCAGTTGGCTGATGATCGACTTGGCCAAGGTAGATGGAATGGCAAAACCAACGCCCACAGACCCGCCAGAGGGCGAGAAAATGGCTGTATTAACGCCGATCACTTCGCCATCAAGGTTGAACGAGGGGCCGCCGGAGTTACCTCGGTTGATCGAGGCGTCGGTCTGAATAAAGGAATCGTAGGGGCCAGAATTGATGTTACGCGACTTGGCCGACACAATGCCTGCGGTTACGGTATTGCCAAGTCCGAAGGGATTGCCGATGGCCATCATCCAATCGCCGATGCGCAGTTCGTCCGAATCGCCCCAGGTGGTGGCTTTCAAGGGGTAGCCTTTGGGATCGATGCGCAACAAAGCCAGGTCGGTACGCGGGTCTCTGCCGACGATTTCGGCCTGGAACTCGGTATCATCGTGCAAGGTCACGGTGACTTCGGTGGCGTCCTCAATGACGTGGTTGTTGGTCACGATCAAGCCTGCTGTGTCGATGATGAAGCCCGAGCCCAATGAGGTCGCCCTGCGCTCGCGCTTGCGTTGGAAGGGCGAATTCTCCGGCGTCGGGCCTCGGCGCTCAAAGAAATCGCGGAAAAAATCGAACTCTGGAGCGACGGTGGTATCGCTGACACTGGTCGAGGAGACGTTGACCACGGTAGGCAACAATTGTTCAGCCAGGTCGGCAAAGCTCTCGGGCGCAGGGCGCGCGGCGGCTTGCTGGGCGCTGAGCGCCAAGAAAGCCAAAGCCATAAGAGCGCCCAGTGCTTGGGTGAACGGGCGCGGCTGTATCCGTTGAGCAAGAGCCAAGGCGGGCAGGCGGCGCGCCATGGCTGTCCGCTCCGGTACCGCTGCGCGCAAGCGCTCGGCTCTTTCGGGGGTGACGGACAAGGGTGTCATTTTGCGTATCCTTTTCGGTTAGCACATTTTTCGTTGGGGCTTGGCCTTATGATCTAGAGATCGTTTGCGTGGCTTCAACTCCGGGTCCGAAGGCAAGGGCGTGTCGCCGTCCCATCGCACCCGACATGTTGGTATTGCGCCTGCCAGCAACAAGTGCAAGCAGCGCGAAACCTCGGTGCCAAGATGCGAATGTGAGACAAGCTTGAGTCTTTCCTTGACGGAAGCCTCCATGTTTTCAAAAAAAGCGGCAGGACTTTGGCTAAGGTTTGGTGCAAACATCCTGGCGATAAGCTTTTTTGTCGTGATAGGCCCGTTTGAACAAAGTGTGAAGTGCGGTGATGGCTTTTAGAGGCAGTGGGCTGCCCCCGGGCTGCCATGCGAGCATTGCAATTCGAGCCTAGCCGCGAAGCCAACAGCGCCAGATGAAAGTAGTAGATGGCAGACCAAAACAAACAGCAAGGAACGCAGGAGCCGTCGCAAACCGGCGACGATCGCGACCCCAGCCTGACCGCGAGCGTGACAGCGACTGCCGCCACGGCACCTGAGGACGTGCCGGCGCGGGTCGCCTGGTTTCGCGCGCGCTCGTTTTGGATTCACACGCTGGTCTCTTTGCACGACCTTGGCATGGCTGTCCTGGCGGTGCTGCTGGCCTTTACGCTGCGCTTTGACTGGTCGCTGACCGATCTGGCGCGCTTACGGGGCGATATCGCGGTGGCCGTGCTGATTGCCCTGCCGGTCAGCGCCCTGGTCTATCGCATGCATCGTCTGCACAAAGGCATATGGCGCTTTGCCTCGCTGCGCGATCTGTTGATCATCATGGTCTGTTCGGCCTGGGTTGCTGTGGCGCTGGGTCTGGCGGGCTTTTTGGCCAGCGAGTGGGTGCTGATCCCGCGCTCGATTCCCGTTCTGGTGCTGGTCCTGCTGCCCGCCATGCTGGGCGGCCCGCGCGTTCTCTATCGCATGCTGCGCGATGGCCGCATGATTGCGCCCGCTTTCTTGATGAACCCCAGCCAGGCAGTGCCGGTGCTGCTGGTGGGCGATGGCACCGATGCACAGGCCTTCATTCGTGCCAATCAGTCCGAATCAGATGCCAGCTATTTGGTCGTGGGTATCTTGACCTCCGAACCCTCCTACCAGGGCGGGGAGCTGCTGGGCGTGCCGGTGCTGGGCGCTTTGGATGATCTGCGCGCGGCGGTGCGCAAGCTGGAGCGCCGCGAGCGCAAACCGCGCCGCCTGGTGCTGTCCAATGCTGTGCTGCAACACGATGTCGAGCAGATCGACAGCAAACTGTTTGCGGTCGCCCAAGAGCTGGGCATCAGCGTTGCTCGCCTATCGCGGGTTGACCGACTGACCTCCGCCCATGCAGGCGAAGCGCCAAGCCTGGCTCCGATCTCCTTGGAGGACATCCTGGGCCGCGCGCCGCGTCACTTTGATGTCTCTCCCCTATCTCAGCGCCTCGGCGGTGAGGTCGCGCTGGTCACTGGCGCGGGGGGCTCGATCGGCTCTGAACTCTGCCGCCAGATTTGCGCCCTGGGCGTGCGCGAGCTGGTCTTGCTCGAGGCCAGCGAATTCAATCTTTACGCCATTGAGATCGAGTTGCGCCAGACCTACCCGGACTTGGCGATCCGACCGGTGCTGGCCAATATCCGCGACGCCGGGCGCATCGACCGCCTGCTGGCCGAGATCAAGCCTCGGGCCGTGTTCCACGCCGCAGCGCTGAAACATGTACCGCTGGTCGAGCTGAACGCCTGCGAAGCGGTGCTGACCAACGTCATTGGCACGCGAAATCTGGTGCAGGCCGCCGCCGCCCAGGGGGTGGAATCCTTCGTGCTGGTGTCAACCGACAAGGCCGTTAATCCACGATCTTTAATGGGGGCCAGCAAGCGATTGGCCGAAAAGGTGGTGCGCCGCGCCGCGCAGGATTATCCGCAGACCCGCTTTATGGCGGTGCGCTTTGGCAATGTCCTGGGCTCCAGCGGCTCGGTGGTGCCCTTGTTCCGCCAGCAGTTGGAACGCGGCGGTCCCATCACCGTCACTCACCCCGAAATGACGCGCTTTTTCATGACCATTCCCGAAGCGGTGGCCTTGATATTGCAGGCCTTTGCGCTGGGAAATCAAGCCGCAGCGGGCGAAGATCATTCAAAGATTTTCGTGCTGGACATGGGCCAGCCGGTCAAAATATTGGACCTGGCCAAGCAAATGATCCGCTTGGCAGGCTTTCGCCCTGGCAGCGATATCGAGATTGTCTTTACCGGCGTGCGTCCCGGGGAAAAGCTGTATGAAGAGCTGTTCTATGACAGCGAGTCCCTGGACGCCACCCCGGTTGACGGGTTGATGATCTCACGCGGGGATGACCAGCAGGTTCCCTTGGAAGCTGCCGATCTTGAGGTGTTGGCACACGCCGCAGGCCAGGGCGACGAGAGCGATCTGCGGAGCCTCATGCGACGACTGGTTGCAAGCTATGTACCCGAGAGTGACTAGAGACCGACCGCTTGGACTGTGGCAAATTGGACACAGGAGATCGGAAAAATATCACAACCTTAGGTTTTAGTGTTGCAACCTAGGCGGGAAAATGTACAAACTGTGGCATGACCACTCCCCTGCTGCGGGCCTAGGCCCGCTCAAATGCCAGGATAAGGACCGACCACAGATGAAAACCGCCTCCCTCTTGTCCCTGACCGCCCTAACCACTCTTGGCCTATCCCTGGCCGGCGCTGCCAGTGCCCAGTACCTGACCTTGAGCGGCTTCGTGGAATTCGAAGCCCACTATGGCGAGAACTACGATCTGGAAGATGCCGCAGTCCGCGAGCTCGATTTCGCCGTCGATGGCCGCTTGAACTTCGACTATGCCAACGCCACCAAATCTGGCCTGGAATGGGGTGCTCACTTAGAGTTGGATTTGCAGGGCTCCGACGGCAACATCATTCAAGAACCCGATGCCGTGGACGGCAGCGCCGTCTACTTCAATGACGGATATGTCTTCGTAAATTCCGCTCTGGGCAACGTGAAAATGGGCGACACCGGGGATGCGGCGGAAACCAAGAACCACCTGCATGTGCCGATTTTGCCGCTGGGCGCATTGGAGCGCACGCACTTCAGTGTTCTGGAGGCTGAGCAAGTCTTCTATGCCAACGCCTTCTTAGGCGTCGATTTTGAAGCCTCTGTTGACGACGATTCCAACTGGTCGCTTGGTGTTTCCTATGAACAGCCGGTCGGCGGCATTTTGGTCCACTTGGGCTTGACTGCACAAGACGAAAGCCTGGCAGGCTCCATCGGCGCAAGCGTTGGCGGGCTTTCGACCGGCGTCACCTACGCCATGGAAGAAGTAGGCGCCACCAGCGAATACGTCGCCGCTGGTTTGGGCTACGAAGTTGGCCCGCTGAACCTTGGTATCGGAACGGAAACCGAAATCCGCCACGCCATCGTGAGCGGCGAGACCTACATCACCAACATATTTGCGGGCATGACCTATGAGATGGCTGACGGCCTGACCTTTGGCGCAGCGATTGGCAGCCTGGACAATGACTCCGCCTGGAACTGGAATGGTGTCAACACCTCGCGCGAGCTGAACGGCATCGCCTCGGTGACAGTGGCCTTCTAAAACAAACCGCGAGAAAGCCGCACTGATTTTGAGCGTGAATTTTCGTTAAAAAACATAGGCCTATGGCAACGAACCTGGTGCTCTAGGCCTGGCATTTTGGCATCGCGAGCATGCGGCTTCAAGCGGCCGGACCGACACAAAAAGAGAGAGCCCTGCGCTCTCTTTTTTTTGTGCAGCTCGAGGTGCAGCTCGGGGTGCAACTTTGAAAGAGGCTTGGTGCGCCATTGATCCAGCGCGCTGTAACAGATTTCTATCTTTGGTGGAAAGAACCCTGGGCGGCCTGGGCCTCCTACAGGGCAGGGTTGATTGGTCTATCCAATGCGGGCGCCATGTGCCCAAGGTGAGGTCAAAGGCAGCCGATGCGCGCTGTCTCATTGGAGATCGGCATGACCAGATTACTGCTTGCGACCTGCGCTGGACTTGCTTGCGCCCAGGGCGTCATGGCCCAAGAGCTGATCATGTCGGGCTTTCTGGAGTTCGAAAGCCATTTCGGCGAAAACTACGACAGCTCCCAAACCACCGCGAACCAGGTGACGCAACTCGATTTTGCGATCGATGGGCGTTTGAACTTTGACTACGCCAACGCCACCGAATCTGGCCTGGAGTACGGCGCCCATTTTGAACTCGATTTCTATCAATCCGATGACGACAACGGCCGGCTGCCTACTGCCAATGTTCGCGCGGCGGGGCCGTATTTCGGGAGTGATATCGCCGCGGGCGACCTGGTGGAATTCAACGACGGCTATGTCTTCATCAAGTCTGCTCTGGGCACTCTATCCCTCGGTGACACAGGGTTTGCGGGCAAGGCCAAAAACCAGCTCCACGTCCCCATTCTGCCGTTTGGCGCATTTGAAATTGATCAGTGGAACTGGAACCGGGAAATCGAACAAGTCTTCTATAGCAACAGCTTTTTGGGCCTAGATTTTGAGGCATCTATCGATGACGACGCGGCCTGGTCATTGGGTTTGGGCTTTGATGGTAGCGTTGGCGCGTTGGACGTTGCGCTGGGTCTGAGCGCTGGACGATCCAATTGGCTGTGGCCCGTCAACGGTGGGGCGGTCAACTACTTATCCGGCTCGCTGGAACTGAGCTCCGGCGGTGTCAGCACTGGTGTCAACTATAGCTCCATGGATATGCATCAGTTCCTGACCTTTGAATACGTGGCGGCCGGTGCCGACTACACCATCGGCCCGCTGACCGTCGGCGCAGGTGTTGAGACTGCAATCTCTCACAATTCTTTCGGCAGCCTGACCGAGACCTATGCCACCAACTATTTTGCAGGCGCGTCCTACGAATTGGCAGATGGCTTGATCGTCGCGCTGGGCGTCGGCAACTTGGATGCTAATGTCGGCGCCAATCGGGCCAACGTTGGGGCCATTTTGCTTCCCATGCAGCCCAAGCGCGCCATCAACGCCATCGGCTCGGTCAAGGTCGAGTATTGATGCATCGGTCGATCACGCGGGTAAGACCTCCGCGCTGTTCCCGTTTTTCCTGATCGAAAAGAGCTCAAACACAACCCAGAGCGGCAAAATCACCGCGCTAGACCCCTAACCGATTGATCTAGCGGTAATCGCTAGGTTGAGAACCGAAATTGTGGAGGCCTTCCCTGCAAACGGTCGTCTTGAACCGCCACAATGGATATTGCAAATGCGCAAGCTTCTTCTTACGACTGCGGCCTTCATAACAAGCTTCGGCGCAGCTACAGCCCAAGACCTAACCCTTAGCGGCTTTATGGAATTCGAAAGTCACTACGGCATCAACTATGACAACGACGCGCCCGCCACGGGTTCATCGGTCACCGGCTTAGACTTTGCTGTCGATGGCCGCCTGCAGCTCGACTATGCCACATCAGCGCAAAGCGGCATTGAATACGGTGCGCACTTAGAGCTCGATCTCCATCAGTCGGACGGCGAGCTCGAGTCGTTTGTCGTTGGTGCGCCTGCGCACGCGCTCGCGTTTCGTGGCGACATCGCTGCGGGTGACCTGATCGAGCTCAATGATGGCTATGTCTTCGTCAAGTCCTCACTTGGCGAAGTCTCACTGGGCGACACGGGTCTTGCAGGTCGGGCGCAAAATCAGCTTCACGTCCCGATCCTCACCAAAGGGGCGTTCGAGCTCGACCAAGTAAGACAGAGCATGGAGAACGAGCAGGTATTCTATAGCAATCGTTTCTTTGGCGTGGAAATTGAGGCGGCGACCGACGACGACATGCAATGGTCGCTGGGACTTGGGCACAGCGCGTCAGTCGGCGGAGCAAAGATTGAGCTTGGCCTGTCGGCGGGGCGATCCACATTGTTTTTCCCCTCCTCACCAGAGGTCCACCACTTGGCGGGCTCGCTTGAAGCACAAATTGGCGGCCTGACTGCGGGTGTTAATTACGGGTCTTCGGTTGCCGACGGCTTCCAAACGATTGAGTACATCGCCACGGGTGCCAGCTATGAGATGGGTGCCCTGACCCTTGGTGCGGGCGTCGAGACTACGATCTACCACTTCTCTTTCTTTGGCAACCAGGAAACCTACATCAGCAACCTGTTCGCGGGCCTTGCCTATGAGTTGGCGGACGGCCTTACGCTGGCCGCCGGTATTGGCAATCTGGACGCGGACTCGCCGAGCAATTGGGCAAACTTTGGCACAGTGCTAAATGGGGGCTCTACGCCAGTGCGGGCCAGAAGCACCAACGCCATTGCCTCCGTTAGGGTCGATTTCTAGCGCCAAGCCCGAGCTATCGCTCCGCTTTGCGACGGTATATTTTCTTTAAAATAAAGTAGTTAGAGCGCAGATCTCAAGGGCCGAGGCCTGCTCTAGAACCGGATCACGTCCTGATTGCCATAGCGCTCACGCAGAGCGGCATTGATGTCAGGGCTCACAAAGCCCGACACATCGCCGCCCAGCTTGGCGATTTCCTTCACCAGGCGACTAGCAATGAAGTGCTGACCCTCTGAGGCCGTCAGGAACACGGTCTCAACCGCTGGGTTGATGCGCGCGTTCATGCTAGCCATTTGAAATTCATACTCATAGTCTGACACCGCGCGAATGCCGCGCAAGATGGCGGTGCCCTTGTGCTCGACCACAAAGGCCATCAAGAGATTGCTGAAGGGTGCGGCCACCACGTCCAGCCCGCGCGCGCGCAACTTGCTCAGCTCGTGATCGACCTGAGCCACCCGCTCCTCTAGGCTGAAAAGAGGCTGCTTGTCCGGGTTATAGGCGACCCCGACGACCAGTCGATCGAACAGGCGCGCGCCGCGTTGGATTATATCCATATGCCCCAAGGTGATGGGATCGAAGGTGCCGGGATAGATGCCAGTTCTCATGAGGCCATGGCCTTTGCTGCTGGGTTTGGATCGGTGTGCTGGTCTAGATTGTGCTGATCTGGCACGCGCCTGCTATTGTGCGCGGCTGGGCGCTGGCGTCAAGCGCGCGAGGGTCACAGGGGGCGTCGCGCGGCAAAAAAGTCTGTCAATAAGCCCGCGCAGTCCTGTTCTAAGATGCCGGAAATGACCTGAGGACGGTGGTGGCTTTGCGGATGGTCAAAGACCTTGGGGCCATGGTCCACGCCGCCCGACTTGGGGTCATAAGCGCCATAGACCAGTGTCGCTAAGCGCGCCTGCGCCAGCAGCCCGGCACACATGGGGCAGGGCTCCAGCGTCACGAACAGCCGCGCGTTGCCTGGCAGCCACTTTTGGCTCAGGCGTTGGCAGGCCGCCTCGATAGCCAACAGCTCGGCGTGGGCGCTGGGGCGTTGGTCGCGCTCGACCAGGTTATGCGCAGCGGCCAAGATCTGACCTCCGGCCTCCAATACGGCACCGACCGGCACCTCACCCAGCGCCGCCGCCGCTCGGGCTTGCACCAGAGCCAGACGCATCCCGGCCTCAAGGCTGAGCGGCTCGCTCATGCGGGGGGCTCGCTGTGGGGCGCTTGCGGTATTGGCTGGGGCGCGGACTCAAGCTGGGCCTCCAGGCGGGCCAGCAGTGCCGTGTTTTGAGCGCTCAGCCGGTTGAGATTGGCCTGTAGCTCCGCGATTTGAGCGCTGAGCGCTTCAAGCTGATCGGCAGGTTCTTCGCGATAATCCTCTGGGTGCAGCGCGTGATCCAAACTCTCCGCGCGGTCCATGGCATTAACCAAGATACCGATAAACAGGTTCAGGACAGCAAAGCCCGATATCACAACGAAAATGATGAAAAACAGCGCCGCCGTGGTGTGGCCAAGCTGCATCAGGCCGCGAATCACCTCCGCCCAACCGTCCATGATCATCAGTTGAAACAGCGTCAAGAAGGTCTGGGGCAAAGAGCCGAACTTGTCCGGCATAGCCTCAGCATACAGGCGCGTGGCCATGACGCCGAAGACATAGAAAAACAGCATCAGCAGACCGATAACCGTGGTCATGGACGGCACCGCCGACACCAGGGCTTGCACCACCACCCGCAGGCTGGGAATGGCCGAGATCAGGCGCAACACACGCAGCACCCGCAGCGCGCGCAGGATCGAGGTGCCTGAGGCAGGCAAGAAGGCCAGGCCGACAATGACGAAATCAAAAACATTCCAGCCGTTGGTAAAGAAGCGGTGGCGATGGACCACAAGCTTCAGCGCCAATTCTACGACGAAGATCCACAGCGCGCAGCGGTCGATCACCACCAGCGCTGGCCCCAAGGCACCTTTGACCGCCGGGATGGTCTCCAGGCCCAGGGCGGTGGCATTGATGATAATCACCGTCAGAATGAAGTGGCTGAACCAGGGGTGTTCGATAAAGCGGTAGAGAACGCCGGTCAGGCCCTTACGGACAGCCTGGGCATTGGCGGGCTCCGCCTGGGCAGATGGCGGCGCAGCGACCTCGCTCACGGCCTCATCTGTGCTGGCGCGTTTGGCGTTTTTGGGCTTGCGCAACACCGCCTGCGCGCTCATCTGGTGCAAAGCTGCCATAATCTCCCTCGTCTCTTGGGCCCTTCTGGTTTGACAGGCAGGCAGACGCAGTGTCAAGCGGGCAGATACCAGTTTGTATCAGGCGACCCAGGCTCTACAGGCAGGGGTGCCGGGCGCTCAGGGCGAAACTTGGATCAAGGCCGCCCCTGTCGGGACTTCCGCCATCCCCAAGCAACCAGGCCAGCCACCAGCGGCGCCATGCCGACACCAAGCAGTGCGATCTTTATTTGGCTCAACAGGGAGCTGAACTGCACCAAGCCGGTAGGCAGGTCGGGAAAGGCCTGCACAATCAAGAACAGGGTTGCGTTTTCGGCGTAGTCTCCCAGACCAGCCAAAAGAGGCAGCAAACACACCCAGCCAGGCGCGCGCCCCTGCCACACCAGCAAGACAAACACCGCCGCGATAAGCGAGTAGAGCGCCGGATTGAAAAGATCCAAGATCTGAATACGCGCATAGAGCGCCATGCCCTTGGGCCCATAACTGGTGAGCAGCTCGCTCACGCGACCAGGCGTGTAACCGAACTCAAAGTCCAAAATGCCATAGCCACCGCTCACTTCGGCAAGCTGAGCGAGGGTCCAAAGGATCAGGCCAAATACCAGCGCGTAGGCGAGCAAGAGCGCGGTCAAGCCGGATCTGGTCGCCAATCTTTTAATCAGAGCTACCACAAGGGACCTCCAGATGAACTTGAGTGGCTTGGATCTTGGAACCCTACGCCATTACAATCAAGTGTATATGCAAGGCCTGACGGTACTAAGGCCTTGCCGAAAAGGGGCCGTTGAGGAAACCTGGTGCGCATGTGCAAAACCTGCCCGGTCTTCCGCCGCTTGATCTGCGAGCATTTGCCCAAGCCCGCCCGTGGGCAGGGCCTTGACCCGCCTGGTCCGCAAGGGCTATGAGAGCCGCGTTACGATTGCCTAATCTTGCCTCTTTGCACCTAACGCCCGCACCTATCGCTGGTGCGATTGTTGAGCCGATTTTGGGCGATCTGCTCTCCTATTATTTTTGGTGCGCGCGCGCCCAAACCCACCCAAGGACATGACATGGATTTTAATGGCAAAAAGGTTGTCGTCATCGGCGCTGCTGGTCTGATTGGCTCGCATACTGTCGATCAATTGGTCCAAACCGACGTAGGCGAGATTCTCGTCTATGACAACTTTACCCGCGGCACGCACGAAAACCTGGAAGGCGCTCTGAAGGACCCGCGCGTCAAGGTCTATGATATCGGCGGCGACATTCTGCAGAGCGACATTCTGAACTCAGCCATCCAGGGCGCGCACGGTGTGTTCCACTTCGCAGCGCTGTGGCTGTTGCAGTGCCATGAATTCCCGCGCTCGGCCTTTGATGTCAACGTTCGCGGCACCTTTAACGTGTTGGAAGCCTGCGTTGCCAACGATGTTGAGCGCCTGGTCTACTCCTCATCGGCCTCGGTCTATGGCGATGCGGTGACTGAACCCATGTCTGAAGATCACCCTTTCAACAACAAGAACTTCTATGGCGCGACCAAGATCGCCAGCGAGGCTATGGCCACGGCCTTCCACCACCGCTATGGCCTGCCCGTCGTTGGCCTGCGCTATATGAACGTCTATGGCCCGCGCCAAGACTATCAGGGCGCATATATCGCGGTGATCATGAAGATGCTGGACGCGATTGACCGCGGTGAAGGCCCGACCATTTTGGGCGACGGCTCTGAAGCCTTCGACTTCGTGGCCGTGCAGGACTGCGCCAAGGCCAACGTTTGTGCCATGAAGGCCGATATTGCTGGTGAGTACTACAACGTCGGCACCGGCAAGCGCACCTCGCTGAAGGAACTGGCCGAAAAGTTGATCAACTTGACCGGCTGCAACCAGCCGATCCAGTACAAAGAGCGCAGCCAGGCGACCTTGGTGCGCAACCGTATTGGCGACCCGGCCAAGGCGACCAAGGATTTGGGCTTCACCGCTGACATCGATTTGGACGCTGGCTTGCAGTCGCTGATCGATTGGCGCGCCAGCCACATCGATGCCGTTGCACAGCGTCGGGCCAAGTCGCGCGCATAAGCCGCGCGCAGAAACCAAGTCGCGCGTATAAGCCGCGCGCAGAAGCCAAGTCGCGCGCAGAAGCCAAGTCGCGCGTATAAGCCGCGCGCAGAAACCAGGCCGCGCCTCCACGGCGTGCGCAGGTCTTAAACAGCGCCGCTCCATGGCCCCACAAGGCTTCGGATGCGGCGTTTTTTGTGACCCACCACCTCGGTCCCGCGCCTTTGATCGCTGGACCGATTGACAGAACGACGGCAAAGCGTCACACCTTGCCCATGACTTCTGCTGCACCCGAGCCCCCAGAGGGCTCAACGCCTCCGACAAGCCCGCACAAACCCGTCGCCCTTGAGCCGATCTGGACTCGCCCGCGCGATCTTGCACGCCTGGTCTTCAAGATCAGCCTGGTGGTCGTGCTAATTTTGCTGGTTATTTGGGCCAGTTTTTGGGCCAAGTCCGTGCTGGATCACTTCGACGGTCCGCCGTGGATCAAATGGGGCCTGGTGCTCATTATGTTGCTGGCTTACGCGCTGCTGCTGGCTATCCCCTTCATTCCGGGCCTTGAGATTGGCATCTTTGTCATGATGCTGGATGGCGGAGCCTTGGCGCCCTTCGCCTATCTTGCCGCTTTGGTGGGTCTCAGCATCAGTTTTTACGTTGGGCGCGCCATCGGGCGGCCGGTGCGTGATGAAGCCCTGTTGGAGCGGGTGTTGGGCCTGTTCCGCCGCTTGCGGCTCCAGCGCGCGGGCGAGTTGCTGGTCAAGGTCATTCCTTTGTCGCCCGCAGAGCGCTTGAATTTCCTATATGAACGTCTGCCGTCTTGGATTTCTCCGCGCATTTTGACCGCACGCTACCTTTTGCTGGCGGTGCTGCTGAACGTGCCGGGCAATACCGTGCTGGGCGGTGGTGGCGGACTGGCCTTGCTGGCGGGTATCAGCGGCACCTTTGGGCCCATTGCTGGCTTTGTCGCGCTGGCTCTGGGCTTGGCACCCTTGCCGCTGATCATCTACTTTGGCGCTGGCAGCCTTCAGGCTTGGCTCTTTTCATCTTTCATGTAGCGCCATTTGCGCCAGACAAACGCAGGGGAACCGTTGTGAGTGACAAAAGCCGCTTTTGGGATCGCGAAGCGCCCAAGTATGCCCGCAAGCCCATCGATGATCCTGCGAGCTATGAGAAGAAGCTGGCGCAGACCCAAGCGAAATTTCGCCCGGACATGCGCGTTTTAGAGTTGGGCTGTGGCACAGGCTCAACGGCGCTTGTGCACGCCCCGCACGTTGGTGAGTACTGGGCCAGCGATATCTCACCAGCGATGATCGAAATTGCGCGCGACAAGGCCAAAGACGCGGGCTTGGACAACCTGCACTTCGTGGTCGGTGCGGCGGACGAGACCACCAGCCTGCCCGATCAGCCTTTTGACGCCATCTTGGCGCTCAACTTGCTGCACCTGCTGCCTGATCCGGCGGCCGAAATTCGCGACATTTTTCAGCGCTTGGCTCCGGGCGGGCTGTTCGTCTCCTCGACCGGCTGTCTGGAGGACATGACGAGCCCGCTGGTGAAGATCTTGCCGCTGTTAACCTGGCTCGGTCTCGCCCCGCCGGTGGCGAAGTTCTCCAGCAGTTGGCTGCTGGAAACCATGCGCCAGACCGGCTTTGAGATTGAGACCCATTGGGGCCACGGCAAGGGGTCAAGCTATTTCGTCATTGCCAACAAGCCCGCCTAGCCCCCAAGCGAGATAGGCGCTAGTACTCCAGCAAGTCCTCGAAGACCTCCATCAGCTCATAGCACATGATGACTTCGCGGGTTTCTGGATCATAAAAGGCATTGGCTTCATCACAGTCTGTAAAGCGCATGTTGAGCGTCTCAGGCAACTTGAGGTCACGCTCCAAGCGCGCTTCTAGATAAGGCAACCAAGCCCAGTCTTTCAGCCAAGCCTCATAGCGGCGGTGCTGCTTGGTTTTTCCGCGATCAATGTCGATTTTGATGCCCGCTTTGCCCTGATCCTTCCAGCTTTGATCGCGCTCGACCTCCAGCAGATAGCGCCAATCCTCGCTTTGTGCGACGGCAAGCTCCTCGCAGCGCTCGATATCCAGAGCTTCATCTTCTATATCGAAATCCACAAACCAGTCTGCATACAAGTCCTCATTGCGCCCCACCAGCAGGCACATGTGGGAAAAAAAGCGCTGCATGTCCAAAGAGTGTTCGTCGGCAAACAAGGTTGTGTCCTCCAGGTCATTCTCTTCGGCAAAGGCCAGCCAAGAGACCGCACTGACGAACAGAGCATCGTCGAGCTGTTCCATCTGCTCGGTGCTCAGATCAGCGTCGCTTTCTATGGTGTCGAGCAAGTAGATCACCGAAAAAGCGTCGGCGGCGTCTTCCTCACGACCCAAGACCGGCAGCGCCCAAAGGTCCACAAGCGCGTGTCCAACTTCGTGCAGCAACACCTTCAGTGTATTGCCGAGTACGAAGCTTTGCTCGTCCAACACTCGCTCGCGGACCTGAGCCTGCGCGCCAGCGGCGGCCAGGCCCAACACCCCCAGAGCCAGGGCGAGCGGCCGTAACACCGCGCGCAGGCGCCGCGTGCTGCAGGCGAGAGCAAGGGAAACGCTTTGGGTGTAACTCATGTCAGGGCTCCTTTAGGCAGGTCTTCGCAAGCGCCGCGCCGCAGCTTAGCAGCCAAATCGCGCCGGGCAAAACTCGACAGGAAGACATGCCAGAACGGTCGCCGCGCGCTAGCAGTCTGGCAGCCAAACCCATCGCCCTGGCCTAAGGCGCTTTGCCCGCCAGAAGATTGGCCGCCGCCTCCAAGATTGCGCGCCAAGCCTGCCCCGCCTGCGCTGCACTGCGCCGCGCACGCAAGAAGGAGTGCGGCAGCCCTTCAGCACCGACAAACCGCGCCGCAACCCCAGCGGCTTTCAACGCGGCGACATAGGCCGGGCCGTCGTCATACAAGGGATCAAACGGCCCGGTAATGGCAAAAGTCGCAGGCAAGTCCGCGAAGTCCTCAGCGGCCAGCGGTCGGTCGGGCTCGGCCCCCAAACCCAGCGCACTGCCGTAATAGATCTGCGCGTAATACTCCATGTCCGCGCGGGTCAGCATGGGCGCGAAGGCCTGCTCGACGTAGGAGCCTTTGCTGCGGTCTCCGCCCAAGCTGGGGTAAATCAACACCTGACCAACCAAGCTGTGAACGGCGCTGAGATCGCCCGTGGTACGGCCCGCATCGCGCAGGGCGTGGCTGACGGCCGCCGCCAGGTACCCCCCGGCAGAATCGCCTGCCAACAGCAGCGGGCCTTGGTCCTCAGCCAACAGCGCGCGCACCACTGCCAAACAATCGTCCAGCGCGACCGGGTGGCGATGCTCTGGGGCCATGCGATAGTCCACCGCCACCAGGGCTACGCCCAGCACGTCCGACAGCTCGGCACAAACATCGTCGTGGCTGTCCAGTCCACCAACCACAAAGCCGCCGCCGTGGAAATAGACCAGCCTGGCCGACTGCTTGATCTCAGCGGGTTGATACCAGCGCGTCGGTACGCCCGCCACCGGGCGATCTTGGCTCGTCAGGCCCTGAGGGCGCGGCTGAGCCATGGCCTGGCAGAGCGCATTGTAGTAGCTGCGCTGCTCTTCGACCGTGAAATTCACCGCGTCCGCCGGGTAGAAATCCGCACAAGCGTTGATGTAGGCCCAGACATCGGGTTGGATCAGGCGGTCATAATCGGGCTGTGACATAGGGGGCTCCTGGCGGCGCGTCGGCCTAGTGATGGTGCTGGTGTCCTGCAGCGGCGTTCTTTGGCTCAGCAATGATCTGACCCACCTCTTCACCCAGCGAGTTGAATACCAAAGGCGCATGGAATGCCGCCAGCGCGCTGCGGTCTTGCAGGGTCAAGAGCCCCAAGTGCTCCAGCGCCCACAACAGCGCGGTTTCTGCGGCGCGTTTGCTGCCGTCTTGCGCCTTCAGCGCCAGCCCCAAGCCCAGCTCTGGCAAGGCTGCGCAATAGACGCCCTCGGCACCGACCTTGACCAGCGCGCGTCCCCTCATCTGGGCGTTGACCGCCGTACAGCAACGGTCCGATCCCGCGATAAAGAAGGGCTGGTCCCAGACCGCTTGCATCAGCGCTTGGCAGGCGTCGGCGCGCGCGCTTGGCAGATCCTGCGGCAGGCCAAAGCGCGCCATGCCCAAAGCCATGTGGCCCAACGGCAGGCCCAAGGTGGGGATGCCGCAGCCGTCCACGCCCATGGGCGCGCCCGAAAGATCGGTGGCGCAAACCTGCTCCATGACGCCCAAAATGGCTTGCTGCAACTCGTGGCGCGCTTTGATGTAGCCCTTAAGCGGCCAACTGCGCTGCAGGCAGGCCGACAGAAAGCCCAGATGCTTGCCCGAGCAATTGTTTGAGATGCGCCCGGCGGGCTCGACCTTATAACGCGGCCCCCCGGTGAAGGGGTTGAGCGGCGCGTGCGCCCCGCACTCCAAATCATCGTCCTCCAGGCCCAAGCGGCCCAGCCAATCGCGCGCCAATTCCAGGTGGGGCTCCTCGCCGTTGTGGCTGGCGCAGGCAAAGCTCAGGTGACGAGCGTCCAAGCCATAGGTGCCAATCGCCCCGCTCTCAGCCAAGACCAGCGCTTGAATGGGCTTGACGGCTGAACGCGGCATCACCAGCGCTTCCGGATCGCCCAGCGCCACCGGGCATTTGCCGGTCAGATCGCTGACGATCAGAGCAACGGCGTGCTGGCTTTCGACCATAGGGCCGCGGCGGACCTTTACAACAAGCCGCGCGCTATTGACGGCAGGGACAATCGACGGCATTCAAGGCGCTCCTGTATGAAATGACCGCCGGGCCCAGCGGTGCCTAAGGCCTGCCTGGCTCCAGCCCCAAAAGAGGACACCCCCAAGCATGCGCGGATTCTTTGCCATTGGCGTGGAGCAAGTCTCCAAGTCCCGAAACCTTGGCAACCTGATGCGCTCGGCTCATGCTTTTGGAGCCTCTTTTGTCTTTACTGTCAACGCCAGTTTCAAACGCCGTGAGCTGTTGCAGGCCGACACTTCGGCGACGGTGCGCTCCATGCCCTGGTACGACTTCGACAGCGTTGAGGGCATTGTGCTGCCCCGCCACATGGTGATGGTGGCGGTCGAGCTGACCGATGATGCGGTGGACCTGCCCAGCTTTCGCCACCCGCCGCAAGCGGCCTATGTCATGGGGCCCGAGCGCTCCAGTGTCTCGCCCGAGCTGATGGCGCGCTGTGAACACGTGGTGAAAATTCCCACCAAATTCTGTGTCAACGTCGCCACAGCAGGCGCGATTTTGATGTATGACCGCATCCAGTCGGCGGGCTACTACCCGCCGCGCCCCGTGCGTCCGGGCGGCCCCATTGCTCTGCATGGCGACCTGCGCAACGACCACAAGCACGGCGGCGTGTTCAGCCGTAAGGCCAAGGCCAAAGCCGAGCTGAAGGCCGAGCGAGACACGGGCCAGTAAGGTCGAAAGGCCTTGTTGAATCGCAGGCATGCAACGCTCACTTGTGCGAGCGCCACGCGGCAGTAACCGCACTGCTGGCAGACGGGTCGTTGCACTGCAAGGCGTCTCAAAGTTGCTCATGGCAGCGAGCGACCCCGCTATGGTCTGATCGTGGCTGGCTCTATTTTCTGGTCCATTATATCTGGTCCATTGGTCTAGGCCGCTCTCTTTTTGGGGCAAGATTGCGCCCAGAAGGATAAATCGCCAACAAACTGCCCCCTTCGGGCTGCAATGCCGGACAATTGCGCGATTACACACAACAAGGCAGATCTGGGCCTTTCGCCCCATCTTATCCGTCTGCCGCATTTTTAATCGTGCATTTAAGCAAGGGATTTCATGACGCGCTTTGCTGGCCTTCTGCTGGTCCTGCTGCCCTTATTCGTCTCGGCCTGTTCCAACCTGACCGAAGAGGAAATGGCGCAGCTCACCTTCATCGCTGAAGAGGCTCTGATCGAGGTGGCTGGCGACGCACCCAGCGATCTGTCCAAGATCCCGGCGACCCCATCGCAAACCGCTGCGCCTGCCACAGCAGCGAGCCCTGCAGGCCAAACCCGCCGCAGCGTCGCCTCGGCCGTATCGGCCAAAATCCCGCTCGCCAGCCCCCAGGGCGCGGACGCCTCTGTATGGCAAGCGCGCACGCTGGTCGATGCGCTCAATCTGGACCCCTCAGACCACAAGACTTGCTTTCGCATTCTTGGCCGCAGCTTTTTCAACCGTTGCGATCAGGCGGTGGACGCCCAGACCTGCGATGATCAAGGCTGCCTGACCTATCGCGTACCTGCTGGCGGCGATCTAACCATCCCCCACGACTACGCCAGCTTGACGCCGAACTTTGTCCCAAGCGGCCAACTTGGCGCCAAACCTGGCACCCAGAGCCAGGCCAAGCCGCAAGCGCGCGAGCAGGCACAAGCCAACCCTCAAAAGGCGACCGCAAAAGCCGCCCAGCAAACAGCGAAATCCAAACAGCTTGCCAAGGCCCAAGCCAGCTCCCAGCAGCAGGCTCCCGCTGCCGCAGTGGCCATGGACAAGCCCGAAGCACAGGCGATCCCGCCGGGCGTCCCGCAAGACATCAAACCTGAGCCCGCCGGAAGCGATTTGGCCTCAACCGAGTTCTTTAAACAAGGCGGCTTTCCCCTCTCGTTCTGATTGCTGTCCTTCTAACTGCCCGCCACAGGAGCCCTCTATGCGATCCGCTCAGCTTTGCAGTTTCGCGAGCCTTACCGCCCTCGTCCTGGGCCTGTCCGCCTGCGTCAACCCGAGCCAGACCGAAGTCGCGGCCTGGGAGGCCCTGGCGGTTGAGGCTCTGGAGCTGAGCGCCGAGGAGGCTACACAGCTGCCCAAGGACCAGATTTACGAGCCATGGGCCGATGCTCAAAGCCTGCCGCGCGCAGGCGAGCACCGCCCGCTTGGCAATACCATCGGCCAGGAGATTGCCCAAAGCACGGCTCAAGGCTACGGCCAAGGCTTAGTGAACACTGCGCCCAGCTTCCAGCCCGACCGCTTTACCCGCGAAATCAGCCGGGCCGATTGGGAATTGGCGCTGCAAGGCTACCTCTATGACTATCCCGAAGCTCCGCCGGTCACAGCGGTCTCGCCCGCCAGCGTTGGCCAATACGGAGCCAGCGATCAGCGCTTGGTGCTGGCTGGGGTTCCGGTGAGCCAGCTCGCAGCCCTTGAAGCCGAGGCCAGCCGCGACCAACGCCCGCGCCCCGATTGCCTGCGCATTTTGCGCGCCAGTATCGTCAACTATTGCAGCATTGCGACGCTGGCCCAGGCCTGCTTTGGCCGCACCTGCCAGTACTTCGACATCCCCGCCGGCCAAGGGGTCGAGCTGCGCCCCGGCTTTGACAGTTTGGTCGGCCAGCGCCACCCGCGCGACGGCGACCATGTCATCCGTGCGGACCGCGCCCGCTATGCCACGGGCTCGCACTTCATTCCTTTGGCGGTGGCTTGGCCCGATCCTGTGCCACGCCAACCGCCCCCAGTCAAACAGGTGCCCCCAGTCAAACAAGCGCCCCCAGTCAAACAAGCGACCCCAGTCAAACAAGCGCCCGCAACCCGCGCTCCAAGCTCAGGTCCGACAGGCCCCTCCGGCCCGAGTGCCCCCGCGCCCGCGACGCCTTCAGCAACGCCCTTGCCAGGGGCGGTCTCGCCCGACGACGCTGAGACTTGGGATTCCGAGCCCCTGTTCGCACCCGCCAACTAGCCCATCTCGAACAACCACCCACTGAGTGCCCGCCATGATTGCCAATCGCCTCCGCCGCTATGCCCTAAGCCTTTTGAGCCTCGCTGTCCTTATGCTGCCGCTGCTGGGCGGCCAAGCGCTGGCTTTCAAGCGGCCCGTCATTATCTCAACGGGCGTCAGCAACGTGCAGAAGACCGCCAAGGGCGTGTCGATGGACCTGCGGATCTTGATGCGCAACGACAACGGCTATGCGCTGACCATCGACAAGGGCGCAGCGCTGCTGGGCTTGCAGGGATTCCGGGTCGGCGCGATGAGCGTCAAGCACGCTGTTCAGCTGCCCCCCTATGGCATGGAAGAAGTGGTGCTGACGCTTGCCGGCAACAGCCAGCAGCGCCGCTATATTGCCGAGACGCTGCGCAGCCGGGCGATCGTCGACTATGCCTATAAGGGCTACCTGTCGGTGCGGGAGTTCGCCGATCCCATCGAGATCAAAGAGGTCAGCCGCTTTCGCGTGCCCGCGCGCCTGCAGCGGCGCTAACCCGCAAACCCCGCAGGTGGATTTGCGGTAAACAAACCCGCAAACCCCGCAGGTGGATTTGCGGTAAACAAACCCGCAAACCCCGCAGGTGGATTTGCGGTAAACAAACCCGCGAACCCCGCAGGTGGATTTGCGGCAAGCAAGCCCGCAAACCCCGAGCAATTGAGGACACCTGCGCGAGCGACTTCGCTCTAGGCCACGCGCGCATCTTCAACGATACGCTGTATTCGAACTGCCGCGGTGTTGTGTTGCATCCGCTTTGCAACTGCCAAGGTGCCGTAAAGCAAGCGAAAGGCGGGCTCGCGCCGACCACGTTTGAGGAGCACTTCGGCATAGCTGGCCAGCATCTCATTCAATCGCAAGGAAAGGCCGTTGCGCTTTGCAGTTGCAATAGCGCGAACCAGCAGTCGGCCTGCCGAGGCATAGTCACCGCTTCGCGTCAACCAGTACCCCTTCATATGCATCGCGTCCGCCGCAAGACCAGGCATGCCCATCAACTTGGCGTACTCCAGAACGATGTTTGTCTTTGCCATGAGCGCGGCAGAATCTACAGCATCTTTGTTGCCACTGTACTTTGCAACTCGGACCTCGCTGAGCATAATTTGATAGCGTATGTCTTCATGGCCTCCGACCTCCGCCAGGCTTCGTGCTTGTCGGAGCAGGTCAGTAGCAGCGGCGAAATCCGTTCGCGCAACCAAGCGTGCCAAATGGTTCGTAAAGATCGCGCAGGCTCGAAATTTGTCATCATCTTTAAGGGTCGCCACGATATCCCTTAGCTGCTGCTCTGCGGTCTCAAGGCCCCCTGTTAGATGTTCTACGACCGCCAAATACCCTTGCGCAATTTGCGCCTCATCATTCTGACGTCCATCATTCGAGTCTATGATTCTCTGAAGGCGACTGCGGGCCGGCCCCAATTTGCCTCGATCGATTTGTGTCACCGCCAGGTTCAAGAGCATGCGTGTGAACTGGCGGCCGCCGTCCTCTCTACCTTCTATGTCTCTGTTGATTTCTATCGCTTGTCGCAAGTGCGCCACCGCATCGCGCAAATTTCCCTGCGCATAGCACGTCAAGCCAACTTCGTTGTAAAGCCACACCACCTCATCAGCGTAAAGTGCGTCGAGTTTGATCTCGCCGTCCTTGTTGCGTCCGGAGAGTTCCCAAGCCTTGCGCAATATCCAACGCAAACGAACACGGTACTCTTCAAAATACCCGCGCGTGCGCTGTCGTCCATTTGCGGTCTCGTGGCCAAATTCCTCAAAGCGGGACACCACCGCGATTGAAAAACCGGACCGTACCAGCGCCAGAGCTGCCCTGAGCGCCTGGACCTGAGTCCTGTTTGGCGCGTCGGCGAAGAGCCAAGGCTCGGGAATGTTCGGGTCAACACGCAAATCTGGATATTGGCCGAGGCCGACCATGAGATCTGCAATCATGCGATAGGCCTCGTGACTGAGCCGGGGGGCGTCCGAAGGCAGCAAAGCAAATATGCTCGGCGCAAAGGTGTTGCCCTTCGCCATCTCTACGGTATTGCCGCCAAGCATACGCACAACGAATTTTTGAATCTGCCGATGAACTGCGTAGCGGAACTCATAGCGATCTGCGGGCAGTTCGCTTCCTGCAAGGCTGGGATGCGGAGCAATGCGAAATACAAGCCCGCGTTCGCACAGCGCTGCAAGCGCAAAAGCCATCAAAGTCCGCCGCCTGTCCCCACTGCCTGGCGGTAGAGTGTCGAAATAAGACCGGAAGACCGGCAGGCGCACCAGCACGTCGATGCTGACGGGCGCATGGATAACGGCCAAGTGGCGCAAAATATGAAAATGGAGTTCAGAGTCGTTCCAAGGATCACCGATTTTGTGAGCACGCTGATATACGTCCAGCACCGACTCGACCACCAGATGCTCCCGCTGTGAAAGACTGAGGGTTCTCAATCGACCAATTGTAGTCTCGAAGAACCGCGTTGCCCGCGAGGCGCCCTCGATCATATTGGGCGCATTCAACAATATATGCTGCGCGGCGGCCATCATAATGGTTAACAAAAATCTATTTTCTGCGAGTGATTTTCGTGTCTCCCGCCACTTATTATTATCCTCGTGAGCGGTCTTGTATCGCTTTTTTAATAATTCTTTTACATTTTTTATGCATTCGTCGGAATTTAAATCCCCCAGATCGCTAATATCTACTATTTCCAGCTCAGGCTTATCTCTCAAGCAGGCTGCGAATTCTCTTATCGCTGTCTTATCCCTATGATTTTTGTAGCCTGCAATATTAGCACCGATGCCATGTTTGTCTTCTGGTCGCCAGATATTCTCGATCTGCTCCCGAAATTCCACGGCTTTGTCCTTCACAGATGTCGGAGCGGTGGCGTTAGGCCCTCTTCCCTCAGCGATCGCACAGAACCCAAGGGCAAGTGGCAGAAAGTTATTAACCAAGAGGTCGGTTGGATTTACGGGTCGAAGGAAGTGCACAAAATCGCTACAGCTTCGGTCGTAGGTCTCTGGCACTTGAGTCTGATTGACCACAGATTGCACCGACCCGCGATCAAACTTGATGGCTGATGCGCTGACCCTGCGCGCGATGGACTGACGTCCGCGAAGCCGAATGTCGCTGCGCGCAATCAAACGGTGATTGAGCGCCGGCGTACTGATGTCATCTAACGACAGACTGCTCGGTTTGTCGCTGCTCTTCGCGGGCGACACCGACCATAAAGCACTGACTTTCTTATCGTCGCAGATCGCGATAACATCAATCGGCAGATCTCTGGCTTCGTTTGACGCCAAATAGCTCAATAGATCTTCAATCTCGGCATTCTTCGGCCGCAGCTTTTGCGTGAAAAAGGCATCAACAGGGCAAATAGCCAGCAAAATGCGAGGTTGAAAATGGCTATCTCCGCTCGGATTTTTAAACATGATATGGCTGATTTTTTCTTCTATAAGACGACTAGTCTCTCGAAATATAGAAAACAATTCTATTATTTTATTACTTCTCGCCAAAAATCTGAGTTGATTTTCGATTTTCCCGGCATGCTGCTGTGCGCTGTTATTTAATTGTGCAAAAATGTCATTTGTAATCGTGGCCGAACTTATTGCTCGAATAACGCCAGTCTCAGGTGACAACGAATAATGACCGCCGTCTTCTAGTTTGGGTGATAAAAATTCTTGCAATACAAGTGCAGGGTTCTCGTTCAATAATACGCTATCGATATTATCATATATGGCACCTGCCTGCGAAACCAGTTTCAGCAGTGATTCTGTGAGCATGGAAAATACGGACCCAATTTCGGTTGCCAAATTCAAATTGACAAAAATGGCGCCAAAAAACCACGGCCCTGCGGGCGGCCCAATCCATGAGCTTTGCTCGGAGTCGGATCCGGTGTCACGCCTGCAGCCCTGTCCGTAGTGTGCGTGGGCGGCAAGAATATAGGATGTCAAGCCAAGCCGGGTTGAGAGGGTAGAAATGAAAACACCTTTCCCCAAGCCTGTGTCGGCTGCCACCGTGTAGAAACGACGCCCGGTATTAGGCTCGTTCGGAGCTGCGTTATTCAGGCGCTCGCTCGCAACCGCATCAACAAAGTGATCGAATGATCGAATGCCGGTTTTGGGCGAATTTGATGGCCAGGCAACAATTCTTTTTTGTGCTTCGGATCGTTCCCCATCGCCTTCCGTCGTTCCAGGAGATACGCCAGTGGTGTTTATTGCATACCAGAAGTCGGTAATATCGCTGATCAACCGATAGCGATAAAAGCGGCGCGGGAAAAATACCAGAAGACGTCGGTCCAACTCATCTGTGTCAATCGAACCCCCGCTCGGCGCGTGAACGGTTTCGAAATTGGCGTCGCGCAGCTGCGGCGGCTCTCGCCAATCTCGCCACCAAGCTTGCCATTCGCCTTCCAGCTGGTCCAAGCCCGCGTTGAAGGCCCCGGTAATCAGCCCCAACCAGACCCCATCAAGCGCCGCAAGCCGCGCTTTCAGATCGCGCAAATAGGCTTGCAAGTCGCCAGTGCTCGGCTTGTCGCCAGTGCTCGGCTTGTCGCCAGTGCTCGGCTTGTCGCCAATGCTCGGCTTGTCGCCAAGGCTCATCTTTAGCACCGCATCCAGCACCTTTACGGGCATTTCCAGGTAGGGCTCACTGGGGGTTTCGTGGCTGCGATGTCGCTTCACCTCGTCCGATTTCGATCCACCATTGTGCGGCGCGCTCGGCGAAAATCTGCAATGACGAAGCTGCAACGTGGAGCTTGAACCGATTATTTTATCGACCGTCAGTTCATCCGACCGGCCAAAGAGAATCGAAATCGCCTTTGTGTTGCAGCCGACTGGCTCCTGCGCCAGATCGGCGCCGATACAGCCCACCTGATCCACCAACCCTTTCCATATCTCTTCGGCGCTCGTGAGGTTCGAAACTCTGTCCTTGCCAGCATTAAGGGCGTCCAACACCTGGGCCTTCTTATGCTTTAGGGCCTCCGTCAAGGCGCTTGTGAGCTTGAGCATGCGATAGAGCCAATCGATTGAAATCGATTTCGGATCCGGTGATCCGGTGACCTCGGCAGAAACCTTGCCGCCGCCAAAGAAAATCGTGTGCGCACCATATTTCTTGTACAGTTCAGCCGCCTTCCTCGTCCGCGCGGCCACATCGTCGGTCTGCGCCATGAGTACAATCGCGTTGTAAGCAACCGTACGATCACTGTCGGAGATGAACTGACGCAGGGGACGCAACAGATCGGTTTCGGTCATCCCAAGACCAACGAACAAGGTTGGAGACGCTGAAAATGCCAGCTCGATGCATTCATTGACCGTGTCCCGGTTCTCGTCATCGCGCAAATACAGGTCCAGAATGTCGCGATCCGTAATCACAAGACGACTGTCGTTCTGCGCGATCCCATGCAAGTGAGCAACCGAAGCGACCGCTCCATCCGTGGCGGTTGCGAAGCCGACCATGTCGGAGGCCCGCTCTGGACGAAACGCAAAGGAGCGGAACAAAGCGCCGAGACCATCAAAGTGCTCAAGCCCGCCGCGATCATGTGAATTCGTAAGCTCGGGAAACGAATCTGGAAGTTCCAAACCCTCAGTTCGCTTGTAACCGAAATCCTCGAAGTATCGCTCCACCTCAAAGTCATAGTTGGTGGTCAAAATACGATCGATACCAAATTTTCGAATTATCTTTTCAAGCGGATCTAGACATGGATCAACCATCGAACTGCGCGAAGTAAACTCCGCGCCGTCAATGGAACCACAAAGCAGGTCTCGACAAGAATTCCAGTCCCTTGGTTTCGGACCGCCAAGTGGATTCTTCATCAGCGTTAGGGCCACGCCACAGATATATCGATCCGTTGGTGTCAAAACGAACTGTTCTGACTCATCCAGCTTTTTTATAATGTCATCAAATAGTACGTGCCATCGATTACCATTTGGCAACTCCTTGCGTGCATTCTCTAGAATTTTTTTAGCTTTATCTTTTTTAAAAGGATAAAGTACATTGTAAATGCTGGATTTATTTCTAATGCTATGAGGAAATTTACCTACATTTTCACTTGATCTAGCTTTATATTTTTCCTTAAGTTTACTTATTCTCGTGTTTATTTTTTCATGCGCATTTCTTGCTTCGTCATATTCTAGAGCATCGAATATGATGTTCTCCGCATGCCCTCTTTCATCGACAAGTAAGATTTTTGCTATGTCCTCAAATTTTAAGTAACCGTCTTCGCTTTGCGATAGTTTTAAATTATCTATAAAATCATAATATGAATTCCGCAGTATATCTCCTATTGGAAAAATGTTCTTATCCTTTAGATACATCTTAACTCTTTCGAGAACTTCTTTTAGTGGCGCACCTTTGTTCTTATTAATGCTGCATCCGTAAAAATTTCTTAACTCCATAAGGCCTGGATCCTTTATATTGAAAACAGGTTCGTAACCTATTAACAAATCATGGAGTTGTTGAGCAACTTCCAGGACAACCGGCAGACTATCGCCGTGTAAAAACCCTTCTTTTCCGGATTCTACATGGAGGAAAGTGGTATTGAGTTTTCTAACTTCTTCATGCGCATAGCCAACTATATACCTTTGCTGACGAACCCAGCGCTTTACTTGGCCACAATCCTGCGCTGTTGCTCCGTCAGCGGCAGCGGTCCCACTTGGAAATTTCTCAAGCTCATCTTCTATCGACCCAAGTCTGCTATGCGACGCTTGCGCCAAGTCCAGAAACGCTTTGGAAAGCTTCTTGGCAAACTCGATTTGCCGAGATTTCCATTTTTGCCAGTCCAAGCGCCCGAGTCCGACCGAGACACCGGCCCCAACAAATGCCGTCAAATTATGCGCGTTCAAAGCCTGGAAGAGGATTTGTTTCGCCCGGCCCTCAATAAGGGATAAATCGAGAGTATCGTCGATTTGATGAATTGTATGCGGCCAATGCTGCAATTCTTCATGGCGTCGAGCGAAATGATTGTCTTCACTCATGTGTCCTCCACTTCGCAAAGGGCCCTCATTACCGTTTTTACCCACGCAGTCAGGCAGGTTTTTACCAATTTGGAGGGCTCGAAAAATCTAACGCGCTTTGTTGTTGTTAGCCTTAGCAAACAAAACTATAAATATCAATTAATGCTCATTTTTGTATACTGGCCTGCTTGACCACGCCAGCCAGGGCAGCAGGTTCGTCGCTCTAAGTTAGATTTTTCGCAAACTGTTGCTCAGAAGTGTTGCTCAAAAGTGCTGCTAGGGTCTCGCGGATTGCGCTAGCCCACAAAGCCCGCCTCTGCCAGGGCTTGCCTGAGCGGCAAGGAGGTCTGTTCGTAGGCAAAGGCGGTGCGAAAGGACCCCAAACCCGCCCTCCGCTGCCAGGGCGCAGCGCGCTGCCCCGCTTTAGCCTCGACCCAAGGACGAATGGCGTCGGCCAGCGTCAGCGGATCGTCGGCTAGGAACCGCATGCCCAAGCCGTGCTGATCTACAAAGCGGGCCATTTCAAAGGTGTCTGATACGATCAGGGGCAGGCCCGCGAAGGCGCACTCAAACAGTTTGTTCGGCAAGGTCAGCTCATAAGAAAGCGTCACCGGGCTCATGGGGACCAACCCCAGGTCCGCACACGCAATATAGTCAGTGACGCAGTAAGGATTGACCGGCTCCACGAGGTGGACGCGATGCTCCAACCCACGATCTTTGATGTAGCGCACAATATAGGCGCGATAGCGGGGTGTCGCGTTCCCGAGTAAGGCCAAATGCACATGATCGGGCAGCAACCCCAGGGCATCGATCGCCGCCTCCAGCCCTCGATTGAGGGTAAGGTTCCCCACGGCAACAAGCAGGAAGCTCGCACCGGCAATGCCGACTTGACTGCGAAGATCGTCGTCTAACGGCACCCGCCCCCAACGCTCAAAGGCGCCTGGCCGCTGTGTACGCTCCGCGATTGGTGCGTTGTAGATCACCAGGGGTTCAGCGATCTCATAGGTCTTGGCCAAGTAGCGAGCAATGCCGGGCCCCACGGTTGTCACCTGGTCACAAGCCTTTAGGTGGCGGCGCTCATAGCGTTGCATCCAGCGGCGACGCCCGCGGGAAAGCGGTGGGTTGCGGTGGGTTTCCAGCTCGTGGCTGTCAAAGACAAGGTGGCTGCCTAGCCTGCGCTTCATGAGGCTTCCCAGCGCCAGCGTTTGCCAATCATTGCAATGCACGACGTCGGGCTTCCACTGCATGAGTTGATCTTCAAAGGCGTAGCGAAAGGCCTGGTGCTGGAAGCGATAAAAGAGCACCCGCACCAGCCACCGATACAAGCCGACCAACCACCTCACAGATCAAGCTCGCGGATTTGCTTGCGGTTGTTCGCACGCGCGCGGGCGCGCGATCTCGCATTCATACGCAGCCCTGCACCGGGACCAAGCACAGGAGCGAATATCGGGCCAAGAAAGCGCCACCAGATGTCAGCAGCAAAACCCAGCGGCGACAGCTCGCGACGAACATAGGTTACACCGTCAATCGTCTCTAGCATGGGCAGCCCCTTGCGGGCGCGGCAATAAACGCGGACATCATGCCCATCTAAAGCAAGTAAGTGCGCGAGTTTGATGACCCGGTTATCCGGGCTGCAAGGATTGGGCACAAGCAAAGCAATGCGTTTCTTGCGAAGCGCAGACGGTTGCGTGTCAACGCACTTAGTGGAGACTTGAACCATACTGAGCGATCCTGGCAAGGGTCTGAATTTTCCAGCCCTTATAGGCTTTCTTTTTCAATTCGACCAGATCTGCATCAGCCTTCCTCTAGCGGTGCCAGCGTCCAGCCACCCGCTTGATTGCATTGGCCAATTCTTGAAAAAAGACCGCGACCGAAGTCGAGACCAATTGCACCACGGCAAGAGTATACAAAATCTTGGCAATCCCGGGCATGCCGAAGGCGCTTATGCCAAGCCCGACCAGCGCCATGAAGCCCGCCCGCAGCCACATCCATAAAGGCGGGACGGCCCGTTTTCGCAACGCGGCACGCATGCGCCGGGCCGGTAGGACATCGTGGAGTCGCTTGATCATACCTGTTCCCTAACGCCCGGCCTCCTGTTCGCCGCCCGGCTCCAACGCCAGCGCCATGACCGCGCGACCCGGCCCCTTCAGCCAGGCCTCGCCCGCGTCGCGCTGCGCCCGCCCGCCGGGGCACAGGCCATCGCAGGTGGCCCAAAACCGGGGGCCGTGGTTCATCTCGGCCAGATGCGCCACCTCGTGCGCTGCCAGGTAGTCGCGCACGGGCTCTGGCGCCAGGCCGATCCGCCAGGAAAACGACAGGCTGCCGCGCGCCGAGCAGGAGCCCCAACGCGTCTTCTGATCACGAATAGAGATGCGCTTGACCCGCTTGCCCAGGCGCTCGGCCTTGGCCAGGACCCGGGGGCTCAGGTCTTTGCGGGTCCAGTCGGCAAAAAAATCCATCACACGGCGGGCGAAGAACTCGGGCGCGCCGCCAACGTGCAGGCTGCCGTCTTCCAGCCAAACGCTGCGGCTGTGGGGCTCATGCAGCAGCAACAGCGTGCCGCCATCAAAGGGGATGCTGGCACCCGGCTGAATGGCGGGCTGCTGGTCCAAGTCGGCCAGGCGTGCGCTCAGCCAGTCCTTGTGCTGCTCGGCAAAGCGCAACCCCATCTCCAGCGGCAAGCTTTGCGGCAGGGTCACGCGCGCCGACCGCGAGCGGTGATCCAGGCTCAGCTTGACCCGCCTGGCACGCGGATGGTGACGCAGGGTCAGGCTGAGGCGTCGTCCGCCGTCAAGGCAAAGCTCTCGAGTTTCCAATTTTTGTTTTCCAGGGCTAACAGCAACTTCTTGCGGCTTATACCCCAACGATAGCCGCCAAGGCCACCGTCTCCGCGCACCACGCGATGGCAGGGGATAATCAGGCTGACATTGTTCGACGCACAGGCCCGCGCCACGGCGCGTTGGCCCGCCCCCATGCCCAGGGTCTCGGCGATCTGGCTGTAAGAGCGGGTCTCGCCCGGCGGGATGGCCCACAGCTCGCGCCAGACGCGGCGCTGAAATGCGGTGGCCTGGATGTCCAGCGGCAGATCCGGGTCGGGCAGATCGCCCGCCAGATAGCGCAGCACGTCTTCCAGCGAGTCCTGCAACAGCTCGGCGTCTTCTTGCAGGGCTGCGGCGCGCGGGAATTCAGCTTTCAACGCGTCCACCAGGCCCTCGCGGTCGGGACCAAAGGCCAGAAAGCACACCCCCTGCGCGGTGGCCGCCAACAGCACCAAGTCCAAGTGGCAGGGCGCGATGGCAAAGGCAATCTCAACCCCTGCCCCGCCCTTCTTATAGGTGCCGGGCGACATGCCCAGCGTGGCAGCCGCTTGCTCGTAGAGGGCGCGGATCGAGCCATAGCCCGCCGCATAGGAGGCCTCGGCCACGTCAGCGCCCTGCTTCAACGAGGCACGCAGGCGCTCCATCTTTTTGGCGTTGGCGTATTCGCGCGGCGAGATACCCAGCGCGCGCTTAAAGGCTTTCTGCAAGCTGAAGGGCGAGACATGCAGCGCAGCGCCCAAGGCGTTGAGGGTCACGCTGGGCAGCGGTGCGTCCGGTTCCGCGCCTGGCGCGGCATCGGCGGCCAACAGACCCGCTTCCGCCTCCAGGTGGGCATCGATCAGTTGACAGGCTTGGGCCACCAGGTCGCTTTGGCGATCACTGGAAAGCTGGAATAGGCGAGAAGAGAGTGCATGTGTCATGTCGAGCAGCCTAGCGCGCTCGCCCTCCCGCCGCTATCCGAAGTTTGCTCGTTGGCTCAATCCTTCGACGGCCGCACAAACCAGCACAGTCGTATGGAAGCTCCAACGCGGGTCGCGCGCGCCCTAGCGGTATCCCTTGGCGGGGTCCCCTGGCGGGATCAAGACCCGCGCTGTCGCTCGGCCCGCAGGCGCGCCCAGTAGGCCAGGCGCTTGGCAATGTCCCGCTCAAAGCCGCGTTCGCGCGGCTGGTAGAGGCTGCGGCGCGGCAGGTCGTCGGGGAAATAAGATTGGCCCGAAAAGCCGTCTTTGGCGTCGTGGTCATAGGCATAGCCCTGGCCGTAGCCTTGATCTTTCATCAGCTTGGTGGGAGCGTTCAAAATGTGCTTGGGAGGGGCCAACGATCCCGCCTCCTTGGCCAAACGCCGGGCCGCCTTATAGGCGCTATAGGCTGCGTTCGACTTGGGCGCGGTGGCCAAATATATGACCACTTGCGCCAGCGCCAGCTCACCCTCGGGCGAGCCCAAGCGCTCGTAGGATTGCCAGCCGGTCAGCGCCTGCACGGCGGCTTGCGGGTCCGACAGCCCCACGTCCTCAGCCGCAAACCGCAGCAGACGGCGGGCGATATAGTTGGGATCCTCACCGCCCTCCAACATGCGCGCAAACCAATAGAGCGCCGCGTCTACGTCCGAACCGCGCAACGACTTATGCAACGCCGACATGAGGTTATAATGGCTGTCCTGGCCCTTGTCATAGACCGGGGCGCGGCGTTGCACCAAGCGTTGCAGACCCGCCAAGTCCAGCAGGCCGTCGCTTGGCAGCGCATCGCTCGCCAGATCGCGGGTCATGCTGTCGAGCTGTTCGGCCAAGGTCAACAGATAGCGCCCGTCGCCATCGGCCAAAGCAAACAGGTGCGCGCGCGCCTCATCGTTCAGCGGCAAGCGGCGACCCAGGTGCTGTTCGGCGCGCTGCATCAGCTTTTCGAGCGCCACCTCGTCCAAGCGGTTCAGCACCTGGACTTGCGCGCGCGACAGCAGTGCCGGGTTCAGCTCAAACGAGGGATTTTCGGTCGTGGCCCCGACGAAAGTCAGCGTGCCGTCTTCGACCACCGGCAAGAAACTGTCCTGCTGCGAGCGGTTGAAGCGGTGCACCTCGTCGACGAACAGCAGCGTGCCTTGGCCGCCAACGCGGCGGTTGCGTGCGCGCTCGAACACCTGGCGCAGATCGGCAACGCCGGTAAAAATGGCTGAGACTTGCTCGAAAGCCAGGTCGGTCTTGTCGGCCAGCAGGCGCGCCAAGGTGGTCTTGCCACAGCCAGGCGGCCCCCAGAAGATCAAGGAGGACAAGCGCCCCTGCTCTATAGCTCTGCGAAAGGGCGCGTCGGGGGCCAGCAAATGGTCTTGGCCCACCACCTCGTCCAGGCTTTGCGGGCGCAAGCGGTCGGCCAATGGGCGCGGTCCCAAATCGTCGAATAAGCCAGCCACCTTCAGCGCCGCCGTGTCTAGAGGCTCAGCCGCACCGAGCGCAACCGCCCATTGCGATAGAAGCGGATGGTCCATTCGCCATCGCCGTCGCGTAGGGCCTCCACCGCTTCGTGGGTCGTGGCCACAGTCGCACCATTGATGCCAACGATGACATCGCCCGGTCGGAAACCAATGCGTGCCGCCAAAGAGTAGCGCGACAGGGATTCGATCATCACCCCACTCCAAAGATTCGGCAGGCGCAGTTCTTGCGACAAGGCGGGCGTAATGCCGACCAAAATCGCGCCATGCAGCGGCGAGTTGGCTGCGCTAACCGTCACCGGATTGGGCTTCGGCGTGTTGGGCGCTTCTTCCAGTTCCATTGTCAGCGTCACTTCTTTGGCGGGACGACCACGCATAACGGTCAACTCAGCGGTCTCACCCACCACAAGCTCTGACAAGCGGAAGCGCAGCTCCTCGGTATCGCGGATGCGTTTGCCATTGATAGCCACCACCACGTCACCGTGGCGCACGCCAGCGCGCTCGCCAGGTCCGCCGTTAAAGATATCCGAAATGATGACGCCCGTCGCCTGCTCCAGCCCGCGCGCCTTGGCCAAATCCTCGTCCATGGTTTGACCTTGCAGGCCGCTCCAGGGGCGAATGAGGCGCTGGCCACCGGACTCGGCAACGTTATTGAAAAAGGCCCGCACGCGGTTGGCTGGGATGGCAAAGCCGATGCCGTTCGAGCCGCCTGAGCGCGAGAAAATCGCCGTGTTGACGCCGATCAGACGGCCCTGCATATCGACCAAAGCGCCACCCGAGTTGCCAGGGTTGATGGCCGCATCGGTCTGAATGAAGAAGCCAAAATCGGAAATGGAGCGGTTCGAGCGCGCGGTGGCGGACACAATGCCCGAGGTCACGGTCTGGCCGACGCCAAAGGGGTTGCCAATCGCCAACACCAGATCTCCGACCTGGATTTCGTCAGAGTCGGCGGTTTCTAGGTAGGGCAGCGGTTCGCCATCGTCGGTTTCGATCTGCAAGATGGCAAGGTCGCTCTCCTCATCGGCCACCAAGACCTTGGCTTGCATCTCGCGCTCGTCGGCTAACACGACATAGATCTCGTCACCGCCCTGAATCACGTGGTTGTTGGTGATAATGAAGCCTTCGGGGTGGACGATGACCCCAGAGCCCAAGGAATTTTGCACACGCCGCGCCTGCTGCCGCTGTCCATTGGCATCGCCAAAGGGATCGGGCATATCGAAGAACTGTCGAAAGAAGGGATCATCCATCAGGCCGCGACGGTTGCGGTTGCTCACGAACTTGGTGGTGTAGATATTGACCACGGCGCGCGCCGTCTGCTGGACCACCGGCGCATAGGACAAGCGGACCTCTTGGGCGGAATTGGGTACGCGCTTAACCGCAGGCGCATTGGGAGCCGGCTCCAAGGTCTGGCTTGCCACCTGTACAAGCAGATCCGATGATAGGCCGCTGGCGCTGCCCTCCTCAATGCCTTGTATAACGCTTGGTACGGTGCTTGCAGGTTGATCGAGCTTGTGCTGCGGTGCCAGGCCATCGTCGCGCGCCGCGCCAGCCAAGAGGCTGCGCACCGGACCCAAAGTTCCATCGCCGGGCGCTGCCCACCAAAGGCCGGCAGCGAACGCGGTTAGGAGCATTGTGGCAATGACTAAAGGGCGCATATCCTCATCCCGTTGTTTGCTACAGGGCTCACACACAGGTAAAAGCCTGCGACCCTACTGCCCCCATATATAGGGGCCGACGTCACAGGATGTAAGGCGGCAATTGGGGCAGTTTTGCGAGCTGCGTTTCGCGTCGAATGACGGTCTGTGGTCTGCCGCGTCGCGTCTTATTGGCAGACAGTCGGCAACTTACTGCTGCTGCCGTGCCCGCGAATTCCGCGCTTGATGAGCGCGCAGACAACCTGACGGTCCAAAGGCTCCAGGTCTGACAGCCCCTCCAAATCCTGCCAAACGGCAATCGCCTGCAAGGTCTGCGGGCCGATCACGCCATCCAAACCCGAATAGTCAACCCGCGAATCATCTTGCAAAGCAATTTGCAGCAGTTGGCGAGCGGTGAAGTTCAAATCATCTGGAGACAGACTCTCGGCCTTAGCGAGCGGTGCCAGAGCAAAGCCCACCACAAGCACGATCCACAAACGTATCAGCGACATAGCGTATCCTTTTTGTCCAAGCTGTTAGGGCGGCGCAAAGGGCGCAGGGCCACGGCACAAAGATCTGGTGCCGCCTTAGATGTTCTAGGACATTCGCTGAACGCTGCCCACCTACAAACCCGTGAAGCGCAGGTCAACCAAGCGGCGTCAGGCCCAGAGCCGCGTCAGGCCCAGAGCCGCGTCAGACCCAGAGCCGCGTCAGACCCGGAGCCGCGCCAGACCCAGAGCCGCGTCAGGCCCAGAGCCACGTCAGACCCAGAGCCGCGTCAGGCCCAGAGCCGCGCCAGACCCAGAGCGATGGGTTCTGGCATCGCATCAGGTCCACCGCTCACGGTCTTTGTGTTCGCTGCAAGTCCATCCGCACGAGTGTTGCAACCTTCTCGCGGTTTGCTCCAAGCACCACCGATCTGCGCGAACCTTGGGCACGAAAAAAGGCGACCCCAACGAGCCGCCTTTCTCAATCGCGTCGCTGGCGTCAGCCCAAGGCCGTCGCCAATCTCGCCGAAGTTTATTCTTCTTCGTCGTCGCCGTCAGCATCGCGCTCAGGTTCGGTTGACAGCAGCGCGCCCTTGGCAGCCGGATCGCGGTCTACCAGCTCGATGACCGCCATGGGGGTCATGTCGCCATAACGGAAGCCAGCCTTCAGAACGCGGACGTAGCCGCCGGGGCGGTCCTTGTAACGCTCTGCCAGTGTATCGAACAACTTGCGCACAACATCGTCTTCCTTAACGGTCTTGTAGACCTCACGACGATTGGCCAAGCCGCCCTTCTTCGCCTTGGTAATCAGCTTCTCGACAACCGGACGCAGATCTTTGGCTTTGGGCAGGGTGGTGATGATTTGCTCGTGCCACAGCAACGAGGTGGCCATGTTGCCAAACATGGCTTTGCGGTGGGAAGCCGTGCGGCTAAAGCGACGGCCTGAACGACGGTGACGCATGGGTCAACTCCTCTAAAAGCGCATCAAGGCGCTGGGTTTTTTATCACAGTACGCCGCAAAGGGAGCTTGCGACGCCTAGCTTTGATCTGCGCAAATCCTGCGGCGCGATTGTCACCAATCGCAGGGGCTTGCACGGACGTTTGGAGCCTTAACCCCGGCTCCGAGGGATGGCAAGCAAAGCGCTTAGAAGGGGTCTTCGACGCGCTTGGCCAGATCTTCGATGTTCTCAGGCGGCCAATCGCTGACCTCCATGCCCAAGTGCAGACCCATCTGCGACAGCACTTCTTTGATCTCGTTCAAAGATTTGCGTCCGAAGTTCGGGGTGCGCAGCATCTCGGCTTCGGTTTTTTGCACCAAATCCCCGATGTAAACGATGTTGTCGTTCTTCAGGCAGTTGGCCGAGCGAACCGACAGCTCCAGCTCTTCGACGCGACGCAGCAGGTTCTTGTTGAACGGCAGCTCGTCGCGGGTCTCTTCGGTCTTGCCCGCTTGAGACGGCTCCTCGAAATTGACGAAGAGTTGCAACTGGTCCTGCAAGATGCGTGCGGCAACCGCCAGGCAATCCTCGGGCGTCACGGCCCCAGTGGTCTCCAAGTTGACGGTCAACTTGTCGTAGTCGGTGACCTGGCCAACACGCGTGTTGTCCACCTTGTAAGACACACTGCGCACGGGCGAGAAGATCGAGTCGACCGGAATCAAGCCGATGGGCGCATCCTCGGGGCGGTTTGCGGCGGCGGGCACGTAGCCCTTGCCGGTGTTGCAGATCAGCTCCATGTTAAAGACCGAGCCCTCGTCCAGCGTGGCGATCACGTGGTCGGGGTTCATGATCTCAATGTCCGAGCCGCAATCGATCATGCCAGCGGTCAGAACGCCAGGGCCATTGCCGCGCAACCGCATGCGCTTGGGGCCTTCGGCGTGCATGCGCAGCGCCAACTTCTTGACGTTGATGACGATGTCGGTCACGTCTTCGCGCACACCATCGATAGAGGCAAACTCGTGCAGCACGCCGTCGATTTGAATGCTGGTGACAGCAGCGCCTTGCAGAGACGACAAAAGCACACGCCGCAGAGCGTTGCCCAGGGTCAGTCCAAAGCCGCGCTCCAGGGGTTCAGCGACCGCAACAGCCGAACGGCTTGGGTCAGCACCGGGGTTCAGAACCAACTCAGTGGGTTTGATCAGATCGGTCCAATTTTTTTGAAGCACCGAAAATACTCCTTCAACGCATAACGCGCTCTAGAACGGCAAAAAGGCGAAGAGCACCGTATGGCTCTCGCCTGACAAAGCAACCAAGGCGTAAGTTTTTGGTTGGCACCACCCCCACGCCTACACGGACCAGCGCTCTCTAGGTGGCACTGGTCCAAGGGGCGTCATTAGACGCGGCGTTGCTTGCGCGGGCGACACCCATTGTGTGGCACAGGTGTCACATCGCGGATCGCCGTGATGGTAAAACCGATAGACTGTAGGGCGCGCAGCGCTGATTCACGTCCAGAGCCAGGGCCCTTAACGCAAACTTCCAGCGTTTTCATGCCGTGCTCTTGTGCCTTGCGGCCAGCGTCCTCAGCAGCCATCTGAGCTGCGTAGGGCGTGGACTTGCGTGAGCCTTTGAAGCCCTGCATGCCCGCAGACGACCAAGAGATCGCGTTGCCCTGGGCGTCGGTGATGGTGATCAGGGTGTTGTTAAAGGTTGAAGCGACGTGCGCAACACCAGACGAAATGTTCTTGCGCTCTCTTTTGCGAACGCCGCGCTCAGGTCTAGCCATAGTCTCTTAATCCTTACTTCTTCTTACCGGCGATCGGCACGGCCTTGCCCTTGCGGGTGCGGGCGTTACAGCGTGTGCGCTGGCCACGAACCGGCAAGCCGTGGCGATGGCGCAAACCGCGGTAGCACTTCAGGTCCATCAGACGCTTGATGTTCATGGCGCGCTCGCGGCGCAGGTCGCCCTCGACCATGTAGTCGGCGTCTATGGTTTCGCGAATCTTCAGAACGTCGTCGTCGCTCAGTTCATTGACGCGGCGCATCGGCTCCAGGCCCAAGTCGCTTACGATTTTCTTGGCCGTAGTCTGGCCAATGCCGTGGATGTAGGTCAGTGCGATCCACAGCGGCTTTTGCGTTGGTATATTGACACCGGCGATACGGGCCACGGTCGTTCTCCTTACAGATCAAATCGGCGCTCGCGTGTCGCGAGCCGCGTCAAGCGCTTACGCGCAAAAGTCGAGGAAGTGCCACAACAAAGGGAGCTGCCGATAACAGCCCTGAACCCTTTTGTCAATGCACTGCATCTAAGATAGTCTTTATTGACGCCGTCACGACATCAATGTCCGCCATTCCGCTCACGCGTTTCAGCATGTTTTGCTGCTCGTAGTGCGGAATGATGGGCTTGGTTTGCTCTTCATACACCCGCATGCGATCACGGACGGTCGCTTCGTTGTCGTCTGCACGACGGGTAAACTCGGTGCCGCCACAGGCATCACATACGCCCTCAATCTTGGGCTTCTGGAATGCGTCGTGGTAGCCGGCGCCACACTTGGCACAGGTATAGCGGCCTGTGATGCGCTCCACCAAAGCGTTGACATCAACGCTCAGCTCAATCACGGCATCCAGGGCCATGCCCTTGTCAGCCAGCATGCGGTCCAAGCCAGCGGCTTGAGCCTCGGTGCGCGGGAAGCCGTCCAGGATAAAGCCGTTCTGACAGTCTGCGTCGTCCAGCCGCTCAGCGATCATCTTGATGATGATGTCGTCTGAAATCAGCGCTCCGGTTTTCATGATCTCAGCGATCTCGTTCCCCAAGCCTGAACCGGACTTGCTCACAGCGCGTAACATGTCGCCCGTCGAGAGCTGCGGAATACCGTAGGCCTCCATCAGACGCTTGGCTTGCGTGCCTTTGCCGGCGCCCGGCGGACCGAGAAGAATGAGTTTCATCGACGGGTTCTCCGGCGGGTTTTCTTTGGAGTTTCCTTGTTATCGCCACTGCGCAGGCGTTGCTTGGCCAGCAAGCTTTCGTACTGCTGCGCAATCATGTGCGATTGGATCTGCTGCACGGTGTCGATGGTCACAGACACCACAATCAAAATCGAGGTGCCGCCGAAAACTAAGGCCGAGCTAGAGGCACCGGCCCAAACTTCAGGCAACAGCGCAACAAAGGCCAAGTAGATCGCACCCACTACGGTCAAACGCGACAGCACATAATCCAAATAGATCGCGGTGTTCTTACCCGGACGCACGCCAGGGACATAGCCGCCGCCCTTTTTCAAATTCTCAGCCGTCTCGTTCGGATTGAAAACGATCGCGGTATAGAAGAAGGCGAAGAACATGATCAGCGCGCCGAACATGACGATAAAGCCCGGGCGACCACGGCCCAACTGGGCCAAAATCGCGTTCAGCCACTCGTTTTCTACCCCGACTCCGAAGCCAACGATGGTCTGAGGCATGATCAGCAAGCTTGAGGCGAAAATCACCGGGATCACACCCACGGTGTTCAACTTCAGCGGCAGGTATTGGGTCTGGCCTTCGGTCTGACGGTTGCCCACGACACGCTTGGGATACTGCACCACGATTTGGCGGAAGCTGCGTTCAATGAAGACCACGAACACCACCAGAGCGATGACAACCAAAACCACCAGCAAAGACAGCAGCGCTTGATCAGTCTGCTGTACAGTGTCCAAGATCTGGCCCAGAGCCTGAGGCATTTGCGCGATAATACCGGTGAAGATCAACAGCGAGATACCGTTGCCGATGCCGCGCGAGGTGATTTGCTCACCCAACCACATCAAGAACACGGTGCCGCCGGTCAGCGTCACAACGGTTTGAATACGGAAGAAGAGGCCCGGATCAATCACCAGCGGATTGGAGGCCGAGCTTGAGTTTTCCAGACCGAAGGCAATGCCCAGGGCTTGTCCCATAGCCAGCACAACGGTCAGGTAGCGGGTGTATTGGTTCAGCTTGCGACGGCCAGCCTCGCCCTCTTTCTTCATGGCTTCCAGCGTCGGCGATACCGCCTGCATCAGCTGCATGATGATCGAGGCCGAAATATAAGGCAGGATCGACAGAGCGAAGACCGACATGCGTGAGACCGCACCGCCAGCAAACAGGTTCAGATTGCCCAGAATGCCGCCGCTCATCTGATTGAAGAGCTGCGCCATGGCATCGCCGTCAATCCCCGGCAAAGGAACATAAGTCCCCAAGCGATAGATCAACAAGGCACCCAGCGTAAACAACAGCCGGTCACGCAGGTCGCCTGCCTTGAAAAAGGAGTCGAAACGAAAGTTCGCAGCCAGTTGTTCGGCAGCAGATGCCATGTTGGGTCTTCCTTACTTGTCGCTGTCAGCAGCTTTTTCGGCAACAGCAACGCTGCCACCAGCGGCCTCAACGGCAGCCTTCGCACCGGCGGTAACGCCAGCAACAGACAGGGTCAGCTTTGCGGTCAGCTCGCCCTTGTTGAGCAGGCGAACGCCGTCGCGGGTGTGCTTAACCACGCCCGCGGCCTTCAGAGCCGCCGCGTCAACGGTGCCATCGGTCGCCAGCTTGCCCGCATCCACCGCACGCTGAATGCGGCCAGTGGTGACTTCTGCGAAGACCGGCGCGTTGGGACGTTTAAAGCCGAACTTGGGCAGACGACGGTACAAAGGCATTTGACCGCCTTCGAAGCCGTTGATCGCCACGCCTGAGCGCGCCTTTTGACCTTTGACACCCGAAGTCGAGGTCTTGCCCATGCCTGAGCCGATACCGCGACCCACGCGAGCGCGCGCTTTGCGAGCACCCAGATTGTCTCGTAGTTCGTTAAGTTTCATGGTCTTAGTCCAGTACGGTTACAAGGTGATGAACCTTGTTGATCATGCCACGGACTGCCGGCGTATCTTCCAGAGTGCGAACGGTCTCGCGCTTCTTCAGACCCAAGCCCAGCAGGTTGGCTTTCTGCTTCACGGTGCACTTACAGTGGCTACCGGTCAGCTTAACGGTCACTGTTTTCTTGGCCATGCTGCCTTACTCCTCTACCAGGTCGCCGCCGCGCTGCTGCAGAAGGTCCTGCTGGCGCTTACCGCGGCGCTGAGCCACTTGGCGGGGGTTTTGGTTCTGCAACAGAGCGTCAAAGGTTGCGCGTACCAAGTTGTAAGGATTTGAAGAGCCCTTAGACTTGGATACCACGTCGCTGACGCCCAGCGCCTCAAAGACCGCGCGTGAGGGACCACCGGCAATAATGCCAGTACCCGCAGGCGCTGTACGACAGACCACCTTGCCGGCGCCGAAGCGGCCGTCAACGTCGTGGTGCAGCGTGCGGCCTTCGCGCAGGGGAACGCGAACCATTGCCTTCTTGGCGGTCTCAGTTGCCTTACGGATTGCCTCGGGCACTTCCTTGGCTTTGCCGTGACCGTGACCAACGCGGCCCTTGCCGTCACCAACGACGACCAGAGCTGCAAAGGCGAAGTTACGACCGCCCTTTACAGTTTTCGCAACGCGGTTAATGGCGACCAGCTTTTCAACCAGATCGCTGTCTTCGCGCTGACGTTCTTCTTTTTGACCTCGGGCCATGTATCTCTCCTTAGATTTCCGTCGCCCTTAGAACTCAAGACCGGCTTCGCGCGCGGCGTCTGCCAGGGCCTTAACACGGCCGTGGAAACGATAGGCACCGCGATCAAATGCCACTTGAGTTACGCCAGCTTTTTTTGCGCGTTCCGCAACAGCTTTACCGACTTCAACAGCAGCCTCGACAGTCCAAGGCTTGCTGATGTCGCCGCGCAGTTCCTTATCAACGGTAGAGGCAGCCGCCAGGGTCTTGCCTTCCACATCGTTAATGACCTGCGCATAGATGTTGCGGCCAGAGCGGAAAACCGACAAACGAGGGCGGCCGTTAGCCTTGCGACGCAGCTGAGCGCGTGAGCGCAAGCGGCGTTGTACGAAGAGTTTCCGTGCGTTCGACATGGCTACTTCTTCTTCCCTTCTTTCATCATGATGTATTCGCCCTGGTAACGAACACCCTTGCCTTTGTAAGGCTCGGGCGAACGCCACTTGCGGATCTCAGCGGCCACCTGTCCGACCTTCTGCTTGTCAGCACCAGTCAAGATGATGTTCGTTGGACCATCGATTGCGGCTTTGATGTCGCTGGGAACCTTGAACAGCACGTCGTGCGAATAGCCCAACTGCAAGTTCAAATCCGTACCCTTCATCTGAGCACGGTAACCAACGCCCACCAGTTCCAACCGCTTTTCAAAGCCCTTGGACACACCTTCAACCAGGTTGGCGATACGCGCACGCGCCGTGCCCCACATGGCACGCGCTTGCTTGGAATTATCAGCGGGAGTGACGACGACCTTGCCGTCCTCAACCGCAACGGTGACAGAGGCGGGAAAAGCAAAGCTTAGCTCTCCCAACTTGCCCTTAGCAGAGACGACAGAGCCCTTTACGTTGACTTCAACGCCGCTGGGCACCTCGACCGGGTTCTTACCTACACGAGACATTCTCTACTCCTTAGAACACGCGGCAAAGCAGTTCGCCACCGACGTTCTCTTGGCGCGCCTGTGCATCCGACATGACGCCCTTAGGAGTCGAGAGGATGTAGGTGCCAAGACCGCCGCGATAGCGCTGCAAATCTTTGATGCCGGAATACTTGCGGCGACCAGGAGTCGACTCGCGAGCAATCTCACGAATGACGGGTTCGCCATCAAAGTACTTCAGTTCGATTTCCAACTGAGAGATGCCCTTGCGGACCTCAGTTGTGCTGTAACCACGGATGTAGCCTTCGTCGCGCAGAACCTCCAAAACGCCTGCACGCAGCTTAGACGCTGGTGACGTGATCTTGGACAGCTTGGCCATTTGGCCGTTGCGGATACGGGTCAACAAATCGCCGAGAGGATCAGATAAAGACATGTGCTTTCCTCCCTTACCAGCTTGACTTGGTCATGCCGGGAATCTTCCCAGCCGAACCCAGCTCACGCAGAGCGATACGAGACAGGCCCAAACGGCGGTAGTAGCCGTGCGGACGACCGGTCAACATGCAGCGGTTGTGCATACGAACCTTCGACGATGAGCGGGGCAACTTCGCCAGCTTCAGCTGTGCCAAGAAGCGCTCTTCGGGAGCCAGGCTCAAGTCGCGAGCCTGCGCCTTGAGGGTGGCGCGCTTCTCAGCCAGGCGCGCCACGCTGGCGGCCCGCTTCTTTTCGCGCTCGATCATACCTTTTTTAGCCATATCAGCCTCTCCTTACGCTTTGCTGAAGGGCATATCGAAGCCCTCCAACAATGCCTTGGCTTCTTCATTCGTGTTAGCCGAGGTCACGAAAACAATGTCCATACCACGAACCTGGTCGATCTTGTCGTAGTCGATCTCAGGAAAGATCAACTGCTCTTTCAGACCCAAACCATAGTTCCCCCGGCCGTCGAAGGCCTTGGAGCTAATGCCACGGAAGTCACGAATGCGGGGCATGGCGATATTCACCAGGCGATCCAAGAACTCGTACATACGATCGCCGCGCAGAGTGACCTTACAGCCAATCTTCATGCCTTCGCGCAGCTTGAAGCCCGCGATAGACCGACGAGCAGCCGTAGCGACGGGCTTTTGACCGGTGATCAAAGCCATGTCCGCGATCGCTGCGTCCAATTTTTTCTTGTCGGCGACTGCATCGCCAACACCCATATTAACGACGATCTTCTGCAGGCGAGGAATCTGCATGACGTTCTGGTAAGAGAACTGCTCTTGCAACTTGCCGCGCACGACCTCGTTGTAGTGGTCTTTTAAACGTGCCACGCCTTATGCCCTCCAATCGGGTTCAGGAATAACGGTGCCGCTGCGCTTGGCAACGCGGACCTTGCTGCCATCGTCCTCGACACGAAAACCGACGCGGGTCGGCTTGTCATCAGACGGATCCAGAACCATGAGGTTCGACAGATCGACGGTGGCTTCCTTTTGCACCAGGCCACCGGCGGCGGTCTGGCTGGGCTTTTGGTGCTTGGTGACCATGTTCACGCCTTCAACAAGTGCGCGTCCGGTCTTAATGATGACTTCAGTCACGACGCCAGTCTGGCCCTTAGACCGACCGGTCATAACCATGACCTTGTCACCGCGTTTAATTTTTGCTGCCATTTCTTCTCTGCCTTACAGAACTTCGGGAGCCAAAGAGATGATCTTCATGAAGTTCTTGCCGCGCAATTCACGAGGAATGGGGCCGAAGATACGTGTTCCAATGGGCTCGTTGTTCTTGTTGATCAACACAGCGGCGTTGGTGTCAAAGCGGATCGCAGATCCGTCAGGACGCTGAACGTCCTTAGCAGTGCGGACGATGACCGCACGGCGTACATCACCTTTCTTGACACGACCCCGGGGTGAGGCATCCTTGACGGACACAACAATCACATCACCCACCGACGCAAAGCGCCGCTTCGAGCCGCCCAGAACCTTGATGCACTGCACTCGGCGCGCGCCGGAGTTATCGGCGACCTCCAAGTTGGTTTGCATCTGAATCATGGCAGTTACCCTTTAGTAAAAAAGCGTCTTAATAAAACCATCCTAGCCCAGACGGAGGCTTAGGCGGCTGTCTCGTCAAACAGCACTTTCCAAGTCTTGGTCTTGGAAATCGGAGCTGTTTCTTCGATCCGCACAAAATCGCCGATGTTGCAGCGGTTTTCAGGATCGTGTGCTGCGTACTTTTTGGTACGCTTGATGAACTTGCGATAGATGGGGTGCATCACGCGACGTTCAACCAGCACAGTAGCGGTCTTGTCGGTTTTGTTGCTGACAACCCGGCCTTGCAATACGCGCTTGGGCATGGTTCTTCCTTATCCTTTGGCGTTTTGCTTTTCGCTCAGAATGGTCTTGGCGCGGGCGATGTCCCGGCGCACACGACGCAGTTCCGAGGTCTTCTGCAACTGAAGGCCAGCTTGCTGAAAACGCAGGTTCATTTTTTCTTTGCGCAGGTCCAGAACGTCCTTTTTCAGGTCGTCGGCTGACTTTTCGCGCAGATCACTTGCTTTTGTCATTGTCTGGGCTCTCCTTATTGCGCGCCGAGGCGCTCAACGAAGCGCGTCTTCACCGGTAGCTTGGCAGCAGCCAGACGGAAGGCGTCTTCGGCGATGTCACGGGGAACACCATCCAGCTCAAACAAAATGCGGCCCGGTGCAACGCGCACCGCCCAGTAACCAGGCGAGCCCTTACCTTTACCCTGACGCACTTCAGCAGGCTTGCTGGAGACCGGCAGGTCGGGGAATACGCGGATCCACAGCTTACCAACACGACGCATGCGACGCGTGATGGCGCGACGGCTGGCCTCGATCTGACGCGCGGTAACGCGCTCGGAGGTGGTCGCCTTCAGACCGTAAGAGCCAAAGTTCAGCTCGTAACCGCCCTTGGCTTTGCCGCGCAAACGGCCCTTAAAGGCCTTGCGGTATTTGGTTCTCTTGGGACTAAGCATGTCTCTTAATCTCCTCGTCTAACGACCGGCGCCGCCTTAGCGGGCGCCTGATCCTTGCTGTTCGTTGATGCGGCGATCGTGAGCCATGGGATCGTGTTCCATGATCTCGCCCTTATAGATCCAACACTTGACGCCGATGATGCCGTAAGTGGTCAGAGCTTCGGCAACGCCGTAGTCGATGTCCGCGCGCAGAGTGTGCAGTGGCACGCGCCCTTCACGGTACCACTCGGTGCGTGCAATCTCAGCGCCACCCAAACGACCCGCGACGTTCAAACGAACGCCCTCGGCGCCCAAACGCATGGCGTTTTGAACAGTGCGCTTCAAAGCACGACGGAAAGAGACACGACGCTCCAACTGCTGCGCAACACTCTCGGCCGCCAACTGGGCGTCCATCTCAGGCTTGCGGATCTCGACGATGTTGATCGCCACTTCCTGCCCGGTCACGTTCTGCAGCTCTTTACGCAGCTTTTCGATGTCCGCGCCCTTCTTGCCGATAATGACACCGGGACGGCCAGAGTAGATTGTGACGCGCGGCTTTTTGGCCTGACGCTCAACAATCACCTTAGAGACCGCGGCTTGCTTCAGCTTGGACTTCACGTAGTCCTGGATTTTGAAATCCTCGTGCAGCAGGCCCATGTAGTCCTTAGGGTTGGCGTACCAACGGGAGTCCCACGTACGGTTCACACCCAAACGGATGGAGATCGGATTAACCTTCTGACCCATTAGGCTGCTTCCTTCTGGTCTTCGATTTCGCGGACCACAATGGTAATCCGGCTAAAGGGCTTCAAGATGCGTCCCATACGGCCACGCGCGCGGGCGCGGAACCGCTTCAGAACCATGCTCTTGCCGACCCAGGCTTCCGCAACAATCAGCTTGTCGGGGTCCAGGTCGTGGTTGTTGGTTGCGTTGGCAACCGCGCTCTCCAAGCACTTCTTCACGTCTTGTGCGACGCGGCGCTTAGAGAAAGTCAGGTCGGCCAGGGCCTTTTCGGCTGACTTGCCGCGAATAAGAGTCGCGACGAGATTCAGCTTCTGAGGGCTGGTCTTCAACATTTTGAGCGTTGCTGCGGCTTCGTTATCAGCCAGCTGACGCTCTCTGGAAATCTTACCCATGGAGATACGTCCTTCTACTTACGCTTGGCTTTTTTATCGACGCCGTGACCGTAGTAGGTCCTTGTCGGAGCGAATTCGCCCAACTTGTGACCCACCATTTCTTCGGTCACCAGCACAGGGATGAATTGCTTGCCGTTGTAAACGCCAAATGTTTGCCCAACGAAGGGCGGTACAATAGTTGATCGACGTGACCAGGTCTTGATCACTTCATTTTTGCCCGATGAACGCACAGCTTCTACCTTCTTAAGCAGGTAGCCGTCGACAAAGGGGCCTTTCCAGACTGAACGAGCCATGTTGGTATCGCCTCTTCTTTACTTGCGTGCGTGACGTGAGCGCATAATCAGACGATCTGTCTTCTTATTGCTGCGTGTCCGCTTGCCCTTAGTCGGTTTACCCCAGGGGGTCACAGGGTGACGTCCACCTGAAGTACGTCCTTCACCACCACCGTGCGGGTGGTCGATGGGGTTCATAACCACACCACGAACGTGGGGGCGGCGACCCATCCAGCGACGACGACCGGCTTTACCAAGGTTCTCGTTATTGTGTTCTGCGTTCGACACGGCACCAACGGTAGCCATGCACTCTTGGCGAACCAAGCGCAACTCGCCCGAAGCCAAACGCACCTGCGCATAGCCAGTCTCACGACCAACAATCTGCACATAGGCGCCAGCAGACCGCGCAACCTGACCGCCCTTACCGGCTTTCAGCTCGACGTTGTGGACAATGGTGCCAACGGGGATCTTACCCAAAGGCAGGGCGTTGCCCGGCTTGATGTCGGCCTTTTCGCCCGCTTCGACCTTATCGCCCACTTTCAAGCGCTGCGGCGCCAGAATGTAGGCTTGCTCACCATCGCTATACTCGATCAGAGCAATGAAAGCCGTGCGGTTTGGATCGTATTCCAGGCGCTGAACTTCAGCAGGCATGTCCCACTTCTGGCGCTTGAAATCTACCAAGCGATAGCGGCGCTTGTGGCCACCACCGATGTGGCGAGAGGTGATGCGACCGGTGTTGTTGCGGCCACCTGTGCGGGTCAGGCCCTCTGTCAGGTGCTTGACCGGCTTGCCCTTGTACAGGCCGGAGCGGTCGATGCGAACCAGACCACGCTGGCCGTTGGTGACGGGGTTGTATGACTTCATCGGCATGATCGTTTCTCCTTACACACCGGCGCCCAGGTCCAAGACCTGGCCAGCTTGAAGCGTAACAACCGCCTTCTTAACGTCAGAGCGCTGGCCCATCCGTCCGCGGAAACGCTTGGTTTTACCCTTGGTGATCAAGGTGTTGACCGCCTTGACCTTGACGCCAAAGATGCTCTCAACAGAGGCCTTGATTTCAGGCTTGCTGGCATCAATAGCCACTTCAAAGGTGTACTGATTGTGCTCCGAGCCGCCGGTTGACTTCTCAGTCACGATCGGGCGGCGGATGATTTCAAAGCTGCGCTCTGCAGAAACGGCCAGCTTGGGTTGCGCCTTGTTACGGCGCGTCAGCATCAAACCACGGCTCATGACAGGCGCTCCTCTAGGGCTGCGGCGGCGTCCTTGGTCAGGACCAGCGCGTCGTGCTTCAGGATGTCATAGACGTTTGCGCCCTGCTGGGGCAGAACGTTGATACCGATCAGGTTTTGAGCCGCGCGGGCAAAGCCTGCATCGACCTCATTACCGGTCACGAACAGGATCGACTTAGCATCGAACTTGGCAACTTTGATCGCCAAATCGCGCGTCCGGCCACTGTCCAGCTTAGCATCGTCCAGGATGATCAACTGACCGCCCTGCTGCTTGGCTGACAGAGCAGAGCGCAGGGCCGCCTTACGGACCTTCTTCTGCAAATCAAAACCGTGGTCGCGCGGGGTCGGGCCGTGCACCTGACCACCACCGATGAAGATGTGCGCATTGCGCGAGCCGTGACGAGCACCGCCGCCGCCTTTTTGGCGACCAAACTTCTTCTTGGTACGATTGTTTTCTGAACGCGTCTTAACCTTGTGTGTGCCCTGGCGGCGCTTGGCGAGTTGCCAAGTCACCGTCCGGTGCATCAGGTCAGCGCGAACCGCTGTGTCGAACACGCTATCAAGCAGCTCGACCTCACCGACTTTCTCCTGGTCAATAGAGACCACTGGCGCTTTCATAAGCCTTTACCCTCGGTACGTCTAAATTTTATTCTTCGGAAGCTGAGTCGCCAGCATCCTCAGAGGCGGTTTCAACCGCTGCCGCCGCTGCGACCGCTCCAAAGTCGCGGTGAGCGCCGGGCATCGGCAAATCTTCTGGCATGGTCTTCTTGACCGCATCGCGGACAAAAACCCAGCCACCCTCAGCACCGGGTACGGCGCCGCGGATAAACAACAAGCCGCGCTCTACATCAGTACGCGCAACAGATACGTTCAAAGTGGTTACGCGCTCGTCACCCATGTGACCGGCCATCTTCTTGTTCTTGAAGACCTTGCCGGGGTCCTGGCACTGGCCAGTCGAGCCGTGGGCGCGGTGTGAAATAGACACACCGTGAGAGGCGCGCATACCACCGAAGTTGTGACGCTTCATAGCGCCTGCAAAACCCTTACCAATCGAGGTGCCGGTCACGTCAACGTGCTGGCCCACCTGGAAGTGGTCTGCGGTGATTTCTTGGCCGACTTCGATCAAGCCTTCTGCCGGCACGCGGAACTCGGCCAGCTTGGCTTTGGGCTCAACCTTCGCCTTGGCGAAGTGACCGCGCATCTGCTTGCTCGTGCGCTTGGCTTTGGCAGCGCCGACGCCCAATTGCAGAGCGGTATAGCCGTCCTTGTCTTCGGTACGCTGCGCAACAACCTGGCAGCCGTCCATTTGCAGCACGGTGACGGGCACGTGTGCGCCGTTTTCCGTGAAGATCCGAGTCATGCCCAGCTTGCGGGCAATTACACCAGTACGGGTCGCCATTAGCTTTGAACCTTAATCTCTACGTCCACACCAGAGGCCAGGTCGAGCTTCATCAGCGCGTCCACGGTCTGGGGCGTGGGGTCAACGATGTCCAGCATCCGCTTGTGCGTGCGGATTTCGAACTGGTCGCGGCTCTTTTTGTTGACGTGGGGACCACGCAGAACCGTGAACTTTTCAATGCGAGTCGGCAGCGGAATGGGGCCACGCACCTCTGCGCCTGTACGCTTGGCGGTGTTGACGATCTCGCGTGTCGAGTTGTCCAAGATACGATGGTCAAACGCCTTCAATCGTATCCGTATGTTTTGACTGTCCATTCTTCTACCTACAATTGTCTTGCTAAGGGAAGAAAACGCCCAGCACCAGGCCGGGCGTTCTCACCAAAAGCGTGTTGGTCGGATTAGTTGATCTTAGAGACCACGCCGGCACCAACGGTACGGCCACCTTCACGGATCGCAAAACGCAGCTGCTCGTCCATCGCAATCGGAGCGATCAGCTCAACGTTCATCTTCACGTTATCGCCGGGCATAACCATCTCAACGCCGTCAGGCAGGGTTACAACACCAGTCACGTCAGTTGTACGGAAGTAGAACTGAGGACGGTAGTTGGTGAAGAACGGCGTGTGACGGCCACCTTCGTCCTTGTTCAGGATGTAAGCCTCTGCTTCGAACTTGGCGTGCGGCTTGATAGAGCCGGGCTTTGCCAGAACCTGGCCACGCTCGACGTCTTCACGACCAACACCACGCAGCAGCGCACCGATGTTGTCGCCTGCTTGACCTTGATCCAGCAGCTTGCGGAACATTTCAACGCCGGTACAAGTTGACTTAGAGGTGTCGCGGATACCAATGATCTCGATCTCGTCGCCAACCTTCAGGATGCCGCGCTCAATACGGCCAGTCACAACGGTACCACGGCCAGAAATTGAGAACACGTCCTCGATCGGCATCAGGAAGTCGCCATCGACAGCACGCTCAGGCTCTGGGAAGTACTCGTCAACAGCCTTCATCAGCTCGACAACTTTGTCTTTACCGATGTTGTCGTCGCGACCTTCCAAAGCAGCCAGGGCAGAGCCTGCTACGATCGGAATATCGTCGCCGGGGAATTCGTACTCTGACAGCAGCTCACGCACTTCCATTTCGACCAGCTCGAGCAGCTCTTCGTCGTCAACCTGATCAACTTTGTTCAGAAAAACAACCAAGTGCTTCAGGCCAACCTGGCGAGACAGCAGGATGTGCTCACGGGTCTGGGGCATCGGGCCGTCGGCTGCGTTCACAACCAGGATCGCGCCGTCCATCTGAGCAGCACCGGTGATCATGTTCTTCACGTAGTCAGCGTGGCCGGGGCAATCAACGTGTGCGTAGTGGCGAGTCTCGGTCTCGTATTCCACGTGCGCGGTGTTGATGGTGATGCCGCGTGCCTTTTCTTCTGGCGCCTTATCGATGTTGTCGAAGTCAGTCGCTTCGCCACCGTAAGTCTCTGCCATTACCTTAGTGATAGCAGCGGTCAGAGTGGTCTTACCATGGTCAACGTGACCGATGGTACCGATGTTCATGTGCGGTTTATTACGCTGAAACTTTTCTTTAGCCATTTCAAAGCCTCGTTAGTTAGTCAACCCCGGGGGGCCCGGGCGGAATGATGGGGGTGGCCACACCCCCGGGGAGAAAGAACGGTGTCTTATAGTCGCTTAGGCCAGATTCGCAACTACTTCGTCAGCAACCTGCTTCGGTACTGGCTCGTAGTGGTCGAACTGCATGCTAAATTGCGCACGACCAGAGCTCATAGAGCGCAGGGTGTTGATGTAACCAAACATGTTGGCCAGCGGCACAAAGGCGTTGATCGCCACGGCATTGCCGCGCGGCTCTGAGCCAGTGACCTGACCGCGACGTGACGACAAGTCGCCAATAATGTCGCCCATGTAATCTTCAGGAGTCAGAACCTCGACCTTCATCATAGGCTCCAGCAACTGAGGCGAACACTTCGGAATAGCTTCACGGAAGGCCGCCTTGGCAGCGATTTCAAACGCAATCGCAGAGGAGTCAACGTCGTGGTAAGCGCCGTCCATCAAAGTGAACTTCACGTCAACCATGGGGAAGCCCGCGATCACGCCAGAGTCCATAGAAGACTTGAAGCCTGACTCGACAGCCGGGATGTATTCACGCGGAATAGAGCCACCGACGATCTTGCTTTCGAACTCGAAACCAGCGCCTGCTTCATTGGGCTCGATCTCGACAATCACGCGGCCAAACTGACCCGAACCACCAGACTGCTTCTTGTGGGTATAGTCCACACGGTAAGGCTTGGTGATCGACTCGCGGTAAGCCACCTGCGGATTACCCACGTTACACTCGACCCGGAACTCACGCTTCATGCGGTCAACGATGATGTCCAGGTGCAATTCGCCCATTCCTGAGATCACAGTCTGGCCCGACTCGTCGTCCGAACGAACGCGGAATGAGGGATCTTCCTTGGCCAAACGCGCCAAAGCCAGACCCATCTTTTCCTGGTCGCCCTTAGACTTGGGCTCAACCGCAATCGAGATTACGGGATCAGGGAATTCCATACGCTCAAGGATAACCGGCTTCATGGGATCACACAGGGTGTCGCCAGTGGTGGTGTCCTTCAGCGAAGCAATCGCAACGATGTCGCCCGCATAGGCTTCATCCAGGTCTTCGGTCTTACGAGCGTGCATCTGAACCATGCGGCCTACGCGCTCTTTGTTGCCCTTGACCGAGTTCAACACCTGGCTGCCCTTCTTCAGGACACCCGAGTAGACGCGGGTAAAGGTCAACGAGCCCATGTGCGGGTCATTCATGATCTTGAATGCCAAAGAGGAGAAGGGCTCGTCGTCAGACGACTTGCGAACAGTCTCTTCTTCGGTTTTGGCGTCGATACCTTTGATGTTCGGCACGTCGGTCGGCGCAGGCATGTACCATACCATGCTGTCCAACAGAGGCTGAACGCCTTTGTTCTTAAAGGCGGTGCCACAGAACACGGGAACGAAATCGCCAGAAATGGTGCCCTTACGGATACAAGCGCGCAGGGTTGCCTCGTCGGGCTCATCGCCTTCCAGGTAAGCTTCCATAGCCGCTTCGTCCATCTCGACGGCGGTCTCGACCAGCTTCTCGCGGTACTCGTCTGCGCGCTCTTTCAGCTCGTCGCGGATATCCACGTACTCAAAGGACGCGCCCAGATCTTCACCCTTCCACAGGATTTCTTTCATGCGCACCAGGTCAACCACGCCCTCGAACTCGGCTTCGGCGCCGATCGGCAGGTGGGTCACCAGAGGAGTCGCACCCAAGCGGTCAACGATCATGTCAACGGTGCGATAGAAGTCAGCACCCATGCGGTCCATCTTGTTGACGAAACACATACGCGGCACACCGTACTTGTCGGCCTGACGCCATACGGTCTCGGACTGGGGCTCAACGCCTGCAACCGAGTCAAACACCGCAACAGCACCGTCCAACACGCGCAGCGAACGCTCAACCTCAATGGTGAAGTCCACGTGGCCTGGGGTATCGATGATGTTGATGCGGTAGCGCGTGTCATCCATGTTGCCGTCCATGTCGACCAACTGCCAGTGGCAGGTCGTCGCCGCGGAGGTAATGGTGATGCCGCGCTCTTGCTCCTGCTCCATCCAATCCATGGTGGCAGCGCCTTCGTGCACCTCACCGATTTTGTGCTCAACGCCGGTGTAGTAGAGAATGCGTTCGGTAGTCGTCGTCTTACCGGCGTCAATGTGCGCCATGATGCCGACGTTGCGGTAGTGCTGAAGTGGCGTGTTACGGGCCATGAGAAACCTGCTGTGCTCGCTTGCGGTTAACTAGGGTTACCAGCGGAAGTGGGAGAAGGCCTTGTTTGCTTCGGCCATTTTGTGCGTGTCTTCACGCTTCTTGACGGCAGCACCGCGGTTCTGCTGCGCATCCATGAGTTCATTGGCCAGGCGATCAACCATGGTGTTCTCAGAGCGCGAACGTGCAGCTTTGATCAACCAGCGGATAGCCAGGGCCTGAGCGCGCTCAGGGCGCACCTCAACGGGAACCTGATAGGTCGCACCGCCTACACGGCGAGAGCGTACCTCAACCTCGGGCTTAACGTTGTCCATGGCGTCGTGGAAGACAGACAGGCCTTCAACGTTCATACGCCCGTGGATGCGATCCATGGCACCGTACATGATTTTCTCAGCGGCGGACTTCTTGCCGTCCAGCATCAAGATGTTCATGAACTTTGACAGAACGACGTCACCGAACTTGGGGTCCGGGTGAACAACGCGCTTTTCGGCTCTATGGCGACGTGACATGCGATCTTTCCCTTATTTCGGACGCTTAGCGCCGTACTTCGAACGACGCTGCTTACGGTCTTTAACGCCCTGGGTATCCAGGACACCGCGCAGGGTGTGATAACGAACGCCGGGCAAGTCTTTGACACGGCCGCCACGGATCATCACCACAGAGTGCTCTTGCAGGTTATGACCCTCACCAGGGATGTACGAGGTAACCTCATAGCCGTTGGTCAAGCGCACACGACACACCTTACGCATCGCCGAGTTGGGCTTCTTGGGTGTTGTGGTGTAAACACGGGTGCAAACACCGCGTTTTTGCGGGCAAGATTCCAGTGCAGGAACCTTGTTGCGGGCGGGCTTGTCTTTCCGCGGCTTGCGGATCAACTGGTTAATAGTTGGCATACCTAACCTTAGGTCTTGAAAGCAAAGATAGGGGCCTTCGTGTAATCCACACCTTGATCATCAAGGGGGTAAAAACACGTGGCCTCAGGGCTTGCTGAATGGAGAGTCCAAACTGTGCGAACAGCGAAAAGCGCACTTTATATATGCCAGCTCCAATCCCTTAGGGACAGAGCGTCAGGCACAGGCGAGCCGACCGCTGCTCAACGGTTCGCGCAACCTAGTGACGCCTACCTACCTAGTCAAGCGATATCTGCCCCACAAAGTGCATGTCTGTCATGCCAAGCCGCCGCAGAGCGGCTTTGAGCAAAGAAGCAAGCAAAATCCAGCCAAGATTGTGAGTTGTGGGCAAAAAAAGAGGCGATCTGAGGCCAGATCGCCGCTTTTAGAGTCGCTATTGCCTGCGGCCTTATTCAGCCAACGGGATGCTAGGTTGTGGTCCCAGCCCGCCAGATTCGCGCTCTAGTTGCTCCAGGGCGCGATCCCGCTCCTGGGCCACCCGGCGCATCGAGTTGATATAAGAGCCCGTGCCCGCCGGGATCAGACGTCCAACGATCACGTTCTCTTTCAGGCCGGTCAGGCGGTCCAACTTGCCGTTGACCGAGGCTTCGGTCAGCACGCGCGTTGTTTCCTGGAACGAGGCCGCAGAGATGAAAGAGTGGGTCTGCAAAGAGGCCTTGGTAATGCCCAAAAGAACCGGCTTGCCTTCGGCGACACGGCCGCCGTCAGCCAGGGTTTTTTCGTTCTCTTCCTCGAACTCGTCTCGCTCAACCTGCTCACCGGCCACAAAGGTCGAATCGCCCGGCTCGGTGATTTCGATCTTCTGCAGCATCTGGCGAATCATCACCTCGATGTGCTTGTCGTTGATCTTCACACCTTGCAAGCGGTAGACGTCCTGAATCTCGTTGATCAGGTAGTCCGCCAAGGCTTCCACGCCCAGGATCTCCAGGATGTCGTGTGGGACGGGGTTCCCTTCCAACAGCATCTCACCCTTGCGCACATAATCGCCCTCTTGCACGGCCATGTGGCGTGATTTGGGGATCATGTACTCTGAGGTCTCCATATCCGGATCATCCGGCACGATGTTGATACGGCGCTTGGTCTTGTAATCGCGACCAAACTCCACCCGGCCATCTTGATCGGCGATGACCGCAAAGTCCTTGGGCTTGCGCGCCTCGAACAGTTCAGCGACACGCGGCAGACCACCGGTAATGTCGCGGGTCTTCGAGCCTTCGCGCGGAATACGTGCAAGCACGTCGCCCGCCATAACCTCGGTACCCGGTTCAACCGACAGCACTGCACCCGGAGCCACGAAATAACGCGCGTCCAAGCCGTTGGACAGCTTGATCACTTCGCCGCTCTCGTCACGCAGGGTCATGCGCGGCTTGAGGTCGGCACCACGGGGTTGCTGCTTCCAGTCGATGACAACGCGCGATGAAATGCCGGTCACTTCATCGACCTGCTCTTTCATCGAGACACCATCCAGCAGGTCAACGTAGTTGGCCACGCCTTCTTTCTCGGTAATGATCGGCACGGTATAGGGATCCCACTCGGCCATCTTATCGCCGATTGCAATCTTATCACCGTCGTCCACCAACAGCTTAGAGCCGTAGCTCAAGCGGTGGCTGGCGCGCTCACGACCGAAGCTATCCAGCTCGATCAGCTCCAGGTTACGGGTCATCGCGACCAACTGACCGTCGCGGTTGCGCACGACGTTGCGGTTCTTGATCTTCAGCGTACCGTCAATCGAGGCTTCGATTGAGGACTTCTCAGAACCACCTTGTGCCGCACCACCGATGTGGAAGGTACGCATGGTCAACTGAGTGCCCGGTTCGCCGATCGACTGCGCGGCGATGACGCCGACAGCCTCTCCGACGTTAACCATGTTACCGCGCGACAGGTCACGACCGTAACAAGTGCAGCAAACGCCGCGGCGGGTCTCACAGGTCAGCGGCGAGCGCACAAAGACCTTAACCACACCGGCTTTTTCAACCGCGTCGGCCATAGCCTCATCAACGTGCGAGCCTTTGGCGACCATGACTTCACCGCTGGTGGGGTCCAGCACGTCTTCGTTGACGACACGGCCCAAGATGCGCTCGGACAAGCTCACCTTGACGTTACCGCCTTCGATCAGCGCCTCGACGATCAAGCCCTTTTCGGTGCCGCAATCTTCTTCGGTGATCACCGCGTCTTGCGCCACGTCCACCAGACGACGGGTCAGGTAGCCCGAGTTCGCCGTCTTCAGGGCCGTATCCGCCAGACCTTTACGCGCGCCGTGGGTGGAGTTGAAGTACTCCTGTACCGTCAGGCCCTCTTTAAAGTTCGAGATGATGGGCTGCTCGATAATCTCGCCCGAAGGCTTGGTCATCAGGCCGCGCATACCGGCCAACTGCTTCATCTGGGTCTCAGAACCACGCGCACCGGAGTGCGCCATCATGTAGACCGAGTTCATCTCACGACCTTTGGCGACTGAGATGGTCTGCATCATGGCCTTGGAGACCTTGTCAGAGCACTGAGCCCAAACGTCCACCACCTTGTTGTACTTCTCACCGGCGGTGATCAGGCCATCTTGGTACTGGCGTTCAAAGTCGGCCACCTGGTCTTGGGCGTCTTTAACCAGATCCCACTTGTTGACCGGGATCACCATGTCATCCTTGCCGAACGAGATGCCCGCTTTCAAAGCCTGGCCGAAGCCCAACTGCATCAGGCGGTCCGCAAAGATCACAGTCTCTTTCGCACCACAGTTACGATAGACGGCGTCCAGCACTTCTGAGAGCTGGCGCTTGGTCAATACGCGGTTGATCAGCTCAAAAGAGATGCCAATCGACTTGGGCAGCAGTTCTGCGATCAACGCGCGACCTGGGGTCGAATCAAAGCGCCGGGTCACCAGCTCGCCCGCTTCGTTCATCTCTTCGTATTGGATGACAACTGGGGTGTGCAGGTGGATGAAGCCCGCGCTCAAGGCGTGGTGCATTTCGGCCAAGGAGGAGATGATCATGCCCTCACCCGGCTCTTTGCCGGTGCCTTCCATCGACAGGTAGTAGATACCCAAAACGATGTCCTGCGAGGGAACGATAATCGGCTTGCCGTTTGACGGTGCCAAGATGTTGTTGGTGGACATCATCAAGCAGCGCGCTTCCAACTGGGCTTCCAGCGACAGCGGCACGTGAACGGCCATCTGGTCGCCGTCGAAGTCGGCGTTGAAGGCGGTACAGACCAGCGGGTGCAGACGAATGGCTTTACCTTCGACCAACACCGGCTCGAAGGCCTGAATGCCCAAGCGGTGCAGTGTCGGCGCTCGGTTCAGCATAACCGGGTGTTCGCGGATCACTTCTTCCAGGATATCCCAGACCTCAGGGCGTTCTTTTTCCACCATGCGCTTGGCGGCCTTAATGGTCGAGGCCATGCCGTACAGCTCAAGCTTGGAGTAGATGAAGGGCTTGAACAGCTCCAGCGCCATCTTCTTGGGCAAACCACACTGGTGCAGCTTCAAGTATGGCCCGGTCACGATCACCGAACGGCCAGAGTAGTCAACGCGCTTACCGAGCAGGTTTTGACGGAAGCGACCTTGCTTGCCTTTCAGCATGTCAGACAGCGACTTCAGCGGGCGCTTGTTAGCACCGGTGATGACGCGGCCACGGCGGCCGTTGTCGAACAGGGCGTCCACCGACTCTTGCAGCATGCGCTTTTCGTTACGCACGATGATGTCCGGCGCGCGCAGCTCGATCAGGCGCTTCAAGCGGTTATTCCGGTTGATGACGCGGCGATAGAGGTCGTTCAGATCAGACGTGGCAAAGCGGCCACCATCCAGAGGCACCAGCGGGCGCAGCTCAGGCGGGATCACCGGCAGCACGTCCAAGATCATCCACTCAGGCTTGGAGGTGGAGTCAATGAAGGCTTCGAACAGCTTCAAGCGCTTGACCAACTTCTTGCGCTTGGCTTCAGAGTTGGTGTTGCGCATGTCCGCGCGCAGTGTGTCGCGCTCGTGATCCAGGTCGATTTCCTGCAACATGCGCTTGATGGCTTCGGCACCAACCATGGCCTCAAATGCGTCTTCGCCGTACTCTTCTTGGGCAGCGATGTACTGGTCTTCGGTCAGGGTCTGCTTTTGCTTCAAAGAGGTCAGGCCAGGCTCGACCACGATGAAGTTTTCAAAGTATAGCACGCGCTCCAGCTCTTTGAGCGGGATGTCCAGCATGAGGCCGATGCGTGACGGCAGCGACTTCAAGAACCAGATGTGTGCCACAGGGGCAGCCAGGTCGATGTGACCCATGCGCTCACGGCGAACCTTGGATAAGGTGACTTCAACGCCACACTTCTCACACACGACGCCGCGGAATTTCATGCGCTTATACTTACCGCACAAGCACTCATAGTCCTTTACGGGGCCAAAGATGCGGGCACAGAACAGGCCGTCGCGCTCGGGCTTAAAGGTCCGGTAGTTGATGGTCTCGGGCTTCTTAATTTCACCGAAAGACCAAGAGCGAATGCGCTCAGGGCTGGCAATAGTCACCCGCAGGGCGTCGAAGCTCTGCAATTCGGGTTCTTGGCCAAAGATCTTGGACATCTGGTTCATGCAAGTGTCTCCTTTTGGGGACGGCGCCACCGGCTGGTGGTGACGCAAAATAGAGGGCGGCGGCCCGGCGCGCGGTCACGCGCCAGGCCGGAAAAGCGCTTAGCTGCGCTCCTGGACCAAATCGACGTTCAGACACAAAGCCCGCAGTTCTTTGGTCAAAACGTTAAAGGATTCCGGGATACCCGCTTCAAAGTTGTCGTCGCCGCGCACGATGGCCTCATAGACCTTGGTACGGCCCGCCACGTCATCCGACTTGACGGTCAACATCTCCTGCAAGGTATAGGCAGCGCCGTAAGCCTCCAGCGCCCAAACCTCCATCTCACCAAAGCGCTGTCCGCCGAACTGCGCCTTACCGCCCAAGGGCTGCTGGGTGACCAGCGAGTAAGGACCAATCGAACGCGCGTGCAGCTTGTCGTCCACCAAGTGGTGCAGCTTCAGCAAGTACTTGTAACCCACGGTCACCTTGCGGTCGAACTGCTCGCCGGTACGACCGTCGAACAACTCGCTTTGACCCGAGCCATGCAGACCTGCTTTTTCCAGCAGCTCTTCGATCTCTGACTCGCGCGCACCGTCGAACACGGGCGAGGCCATGGGCACGCCGTTGACCAAGTTGCCAGACAGCTCCAGCACCTCGGCATCGTTCATGTCCGCGATGGAGTCGTTGAAGATCTCCTCGCCATAGGCGGTCTTCAGACGCTCTTTGACCTCTGAGAGATCGCTGACCTGCTTGTGCTGATAGGCTTCAATCGCTTGACGGATTGAAACGCCCAGACCGCGCGCGGCCCAGCCCAAGTGGGTCTCCAAAATCTGACCCACGTTCATGCGCGAAGGCACGCCCAAGGGGTTCAGAACGATGTCAACCGGCGTACCGTCGGCCAAGAAGGGCATGTCTTCGATGGGGTTAATCCGCGAGACAACACCCTTGTTGCCGTGGCGGCCCGCCATCTTATCGCCGGGCTGAAGCTTCCGCTTAATGGCGATATAGACCTTGACCATCTTCATGACCCCAGGAGGCAGCTCGTCGCCACGCTGGATCTTGTCGGCCTTGTCCTCAAAGCGCTTGACGATCTCGTCAACCTCTTGATCGAATTCCTGCTTGGCGCGCTCGATGGCAGCCATGGTCTCGTCGTCTGCAACCGAGAAGAGACGCCAGTTGCCTTGCGGAATTTCTTCCAGCATGGCTTCGTCGATCACTTCAGCGCTGGACGAGCGCGCCGGACCGTCAACGATGGTCTGGCCCAACAGCAGCTCGCGCAGGCGGAAGAAGAATGAGCTTTCGATAATCGCGCGCTCGTCGTCGCGGTCTTTGGCCAAGCTTTCGATCTCTGAACGTTCAATCGCCAGAGCGCGCTCGTCCTTGTCGATGCCGCGGCGTGAGAAGACGCGCACATCAACCACGCAGCCCGAAGAGCCTGGCGGCAGGCGCAGCGAAGAATCGCGCACATCCGAGGCCTTCTCACCGAAGATCGCGCGCAACAACTTTTCTTCTGGCGTCATCGGGCTTTCGCCTTTGGGTGTCACCTTGCCAACCAGAATGTCACCGGCTTTGACCTCAGCGCCGACATAGACAATGCCTGCTTCGTCGAGGTTGCGCAGCGCTTCTTCACCGACGTTAGGGATGTCGCGGGTAATTTCCTCGGGTCCCAACTTGGTGTCGCGGGCCATCACCTCGTAATCGTCGATGTGGATCGAGGTATAAACGTCGTCCCGCACGATGCGCTCAGAGATGAGGATCGAGTCCTCGAAGTTGTAACCCTGCCAAGGCATGAAGGCCACCAACACGTTCTTGCCCAAAGCCAGCTCGCCCAAGTTGGTCGAAGGACCGTCGGCGATGATATCGCCGGCCTTGATGCGGTCGCCGGTCTTCACAAGCGGCTTTTGGATGATACAGGTCGATTGGTTCGACCGCTGGAACTTGGACAGCTTATAGATGTCCACGCCCTCTTCGCGGCCGGTGTCATCGTTGATCACGCGGATCACGATACGCCGTGCGTCCACCTGGTCCACAGCACCAGAGCGGCGCGCCACAACCGCAGCACCGGAGTCGCGGGCAACCGTGCGCTCCATGCCGGTGCCGACGAAGGGCGCTTCAGACACCACCAACGGCACAGCCTGACGCATCATGTTCGAGCCCATCAGGGCGCGGTTCGCATCGTCATTTTCCAAGAAGGGAATGAGCGAGGCCGCAACCGAAACAATCTGCTTGGGCGAAACGTCGATGTAGTCCACGTCGCCGGGCGTCACCAGCAGCGATTCACCATCGCGGCGGACCGACACCAGCTCACCAGAAAGCTTGCGCTCGGCGTCGGTTGAGGCGTTGGCCTGAGCCACGGTGTAGTGGGCTTCTTCGATGGCTGACAGGTAAGTCACCTCGTCAGACAACTGGCCGCCCTCTTCAACCTTGCGGTAGGGGCTTTCGATAAAGCCGTATTGGTTGACGCGGGCATAGGTGGCCAGCGAGTTGATCAAACCAATGTTCGGACCTTCGGGGGTCTCAATTGGACAAATCCGGCCGTAGTGGGTCGGGTGGACGTCGCGCACCTCAAAGCCCGCACGCTCGCGGGTCAGGCCGCCTGGGCCCAAGGCCGACAAGCGGCGCTTGTGGGTGATCTCAGACAGGGGGTTGGTCTGGTCCATGAACTGCGAAAGCTGCGACGAGCCAAAGAATTCACGCACCGCGGCCGCCGCGGGCTTGGCGTTGATCACGTCTTGCGGCATGACGGTGTCGATTTCGACCGACGACATACGCTCGCGGATCGCGCGCTCCATGCGCAGCAGGCCAACGCGGTATTGGTTTTCCATCAGCTCACCGACCGAGCGCACACGACGGTTGCCCAGGTTATCGATGTCATCCGGCCCGGCGCTGGAGTCCTTCATGGTATGCAGCGTGCGCACGATAGCGATCAGGTCTTCACGGCGCAGAACCCGCAGGCTGTCTTCGCCTTCCAGTCCCAGGCGGGCGTTCATCTTCACGCGGCCAACCGCAGACAAGTCATAGCGCTCTTGGTTGAAGAACAGCGATTGGAACAGGTCTTCGGCGGTCTCCAAGGTGGGCGGCTCGCCCGGGCGCATAATGCGGTAGATGTCCAGCAAAGCATCTTCGCGGGTGGCGTTCTTATCGACGGCCAGAGTGTTGCGCAGGTGGGCGCCCACCTGGTTGTGGTCGATCGACAGAATTTCCAGCTCTTCCTGGTTCATGTCGGCCAGATAGTCGAGCAGGTCTTGGGTGATCTCGTCGCCCGCTTCGGCAACGACCGCGCCGCTTTCCTCGATGTAGTCGGTCGCCAGGTAGCGTCCAATCAGGTCATCTTCGGGAACCAGATAGGCTTTCATGCCGCCATCCAGCAGCTTGCGTGCCTTGCGCGGCGACAGCTTGGTGCCTGCCTCAGCGACCACCTCACCGGTGTCAGCGTCTTGCAAGTCGCGCTCCAGCTTGACGCCCTTCAGCGCCGTCGGGTTGAAGTCCAGCGTCCAACCACGGCCTTGAGCGTCCTTTTTATAGGTCACGGAGCCGTAGACGATGCTCAGGATTTCCTCGCGGGTCATGCCCTGCACGTCGCGGCGATCGATGGCGCGGCCTTCGGCGGCGGCCTCTTCGCGCTTGGCGGCGGTATAGTTGCTGTCCAACGCCATCAGCAAGGTGGTGGCGGGCAGCTTACGACGGCGGTCGATACGCACGTTCATAATGTCCTTGGCGTCGAACTCGAAGTCCAGCCAAGAGCCACGGTAGGGAATCACGCGCGATGAATAGAGGTACTTGCCAGACGAGTGAGTCTTGCCGCGGTCATGGTCAAAGATCACGCCCGGCGAGCGGTGCATCTGAGAGACGATCACGCGCTCAGTGCCATTGACGACAAAGGTGCCGTGCTTGGTCATCAGCGGCATGTCGCCCATGTAGACGTCTTGCTCTTTGATATCGCGGATCGAGCGCGCGTCGGTGTCCTCGTCGATTTCCCAGACCACCAGGCGCAGCGTAACTTTCAGCGGCGCAGCAAAGGTGATGCCGCGCGACATACACTCTTCGACGTCGTACTTGGGCTCTTCGAGTTCGTAGGACACGAACTGCAATTCGGCGCGGTTCGAGAAATCCTTGATCGGGAAGACCGAGTGGAAGACCTCCAACAGGCCCGCCATCTCGCGCTCATCGTGGCGCATATTAGCCTGCAAGAAGCGCTCGTATGAGCGACGCTGAACCTCGATGAGGTTCGGCATCTCGATGACTTCGGGGATGCGGCCAAACGAGCGACGGATGCGCTTGCGTTCAGTAAAGGACTTGCCCATGGACCTACCATCTAATTTGGAGCCTTGTGCAAGCAGGCAGCGTGGGGAGGGCAGGAAAAGCGGCCAATCTCAGCCGTATCAAACGCCAACAGCGCAGACGACCTGTCTCCAAACCTGGGGGCCGCTGCGCACTCCGACAAGCTAATCGCTTACCAAGAAACTCGAGTTGTCAATGAAATCACCAAAGTGATTGGCAGCGCAGAGATCTGCACCACGTTCAATAGAGAGGGGGAGTTGCGGCGGCACCATCCATTCGTGCCGGTCGGGCTGTATAGGCGCAAAACTGTGGCTTGACAAGGGCGAATGGGCCGGTCTGCGTCGCTTGGCGCTGGCAAATCGCCCGACGGTGAGGCTTTGCGACATGCCGTCGCAACCTAAAATAGGTCTAACCCCACCACTTCTAAGCGCTATTCGTACGACTCGCACACAAAGTCGATGTTGCAATAACTGCCCGCAGTACAGATTTCTTTGGGGGCGCCACAAGATTCACCGACGCCCTTGACGAACTTAAGCGTCGAGCTGCTCTCGCACAGTTGCTGATCGTTGCAAAAGCTGCCTTGGGCGCACTCATCTTGCGGGCCGCCACAGAACTGGCCAATGCCGCGAATGAATTTGAGCTGGCTGGCTTCGCAGCGCTGTTGGGCGTTACAAAAGCTGCCAATGGTGCATTCATCGGTTGGTCGGCCGCAGTACTCGCCAATATCCCGCAAAATCCGGATCGTCTGTTGTGCGCAAATGTGGCGGTCGTTGCAGTAGGTGCCCGGCTCGCAAACATCCGACGAGCGTGCACAGGATTCGCCCAAGCCCTTGACCACGCGCGCACCAACACGCTCGCAGACGCTGTATTCGTTGCAAAAGCTGCCAAACTGGCACTGGTCTTGCCCGCCTGAGCAAGACTCACCAATGCCGCGAATATTTCCGCCTGCGCTGCGGCCTTGGCAGATCTGCTGCGCGTTACAAAAGGCACCGTCTTGGCAGATGTCGCTGGGGCCGCCGCAGTATTCGCCGATGCCGCGAATAATCTGCACCGATTTCGACTGGCAAATTTTGTATTCGTTGCAAAACGCGGTCGGCGTGCACTCGTCATAGGGTCCGGCACAAGAGTCGCCAATGCCTTTGATGAACTTGATGCCTTGGGATTGGGCAGGGGCCAGAGTGGCGAAGGCCAGCAAGCCGGACGCCAGCAACAGGGTCAACAATACTCGATCAAAGAGCTGCATGACGGGCTCCTTTCCTCTTCACCGCAATCTCATCGTGAGAGAAGTGGGGACGCTAGGCGCAAGATTGCTGTATCCTGGATAGCCAGCTCTGGCGAAGGACCGGTGCCCTGGGCGAGTGGTGCAGACCGCAAATCCGATCTTGTCCAGCGCTGGCAGTGCCAAAATGAGGACGCGATCCACGTCTCCACCAACACAAAATCAGGCACAAAAAAAGCGGCTGGCGCCACCCGAGCCATGTCGGGGAAACCAGCCGCTTGAAACGGCAAAAGCCGCGCGGTGTCGATAAGCCGAAGCTTACTTGATTTCGACGCTCGCGCCTGCTTCTTCCAGCTTCTTCTTCAGCTCTTCAGCTTCGTCCTTCGGCACGCCTTCTTTGACGGGCTTGGGAGCGCCTTCAACCAGTTCCTTGGCTTCTTTCAAGCCCAGGCCGGTGATCGCGCGAACTTCCTTGATCACGTTGATCTTCTTCTCGCCAGCAGAGGCCAGGATCACGTCGAACTCGGTCTTCTCTTCAGCAGCAGCAGCAGCTTCAGGTGCAGCGGCCATCATCATCATGCCGCCGCCAGAAGCAGCTTCTACGCCCCACTCGTCTTCCAGGCGCTTGGCCAGGTCGGCGGCTTGCTTAACGGTCAAAGCTGACAGCTTTTCTACCAATTCATCGAACAATGCATCATCAGACATGTGTCTTCTCCAGGTTTTGCTTCCGCAAGGCACGGTCTCGGCCTCGGGAAAAGTCGTAATAATAAGGGTTTGGTCGGTCTAAGATCAGGCGGTTTCTGCCAGCTTGTCTTCGTACGCCTTGATGACGCCGACGACCTTCTGAGCAGGGGCCTTGAGAACACCAGCCATTTTGGCTGCAGGTGCTTTGAGCAGGCCGGCCAGCTTGGCGCGGATCTCGTCCAATGTCGGCATTTTCGACAGGACGTTGACGACACCATCAGCATCAAACAGTTCGCCTTCCATGGCGCCACCGATGATTTCCAAGTTGTCGCTGCTCTTGCAGTAATCGACCATGATTTTCGCTGCTGACGAAGGGTCAGTAGAGAAAGCCAGTGTCGTTGGGCCTTCCAGGATAGGGCTGAGAGGCTCAAAGGGTGTTCCTTCGATCGCGATGCGCACGAGGCGGTTTTTCGCCACGCGGAAGGAGCAATCCTTCTCACGAATTTTGCCACGCAGGTCTTGGGTCTTCGCAACGGTCATGCCTTTTTGACGGGCAACGACCACTGACGTAGACGCCTCGAACTGAGCGCGAAGTTCTTTAACCAACGCTTCCTTTTTTGCGCGATCCATGCGGATCTCCTTTCAAAAAGGTAGGGTTAGAGGAAGTAGCTCTAGCCAAACAGCACCAAGACGCCCAAAAGCCCCCTGACCACCACTCGGTCAAAGCCACACCGCACAACACTGTCCAAAGGAAGCAAAACCATCATTATCGGTTGCAGCGCCCAGCCGAAGCAGTGCTGCGTCCACAAAATCTGGCTCAATCGCGTTCCGTCTAGAAAGGGAGATTACAGCGCCCGCTTGGCCTAAGCCGCCCGTTTGCCGACCCAATCGTCTTGGACAGTTCGCTTCAATGAGACGAGCCGAACCCGTCCCAACAAAGAGAGCGGCTAGATAGAACAAGGCCGGATCAAGAGTCAAGCCCGGATTGCACCACCCAACCAGCGAGCTGAGCCTGCCTGCAAAACCAGCGCTTAGAGCCTAATCCTTAAACAGGGCCGCGTAGCGCGGAATAAAGTACTTAGCGAAGGCCTTGACCTCAGCCCGGCGATAGGCGTCGGGCGCGATCAGCACCATGTGCTCGGCGTTGAGCGCCGCGGGCGGCTCGAAACAGCGGATCACTGCCCCTGCTTTTTCCTTTGCCGCAATCAGGCGCAGATTCAACAGCCCCAACCCCTGACCCGCATAGACCGCAGCGTACATCAAGCTGGTCTCGCTATAGATCCGCGCCAACTTGTCTTCGGGCACATAGTGCGTCAGCCAGTCGTGCAGGGTCGGCCGGATATCCGAGCGCTTAAAGGAGAACACGGCGTGCTCGGCCAGCTCCTCGGGCTTGGTTGGCAAGCCGTGCTTGGCTGCATAGTCCGGCGTACCGTAAACGCTATACCGCGCCAAGCTGATCGTCCGGCAGATCAAATCGGGATCTTGCGGGCTGCGGCTCAGGCGCAGCGCGATGTCGGCCTCGCCTGCCACCAGATCAAGGGTCTGCATACTCGGCAGGAATTCGATCTGAATCTTGGGGTGCAGCGCGCAGAACTCGTTAAAGATCTGCGACACCCGTTCGCTGAAATTGGTGTCGAATCCAGTGATGCGGATCGGGCGCGGCTGGCTCAAGTCTTGGACCTTGCGGCTCAGCGCCCCTGCTGCGTCCTCAAAGGCTTCAGCGATTGGCAAGATGGCCATGGCATCCTTGGTTGGCTTGAAGCCCCGCGTGTCACGTACAAACAAGGTCAGACCGGTCTCGTGCTCCAACGCGTCGATGCGGCGCGCGACAGTAGGTTGAGCCAGCCCCAACACCTTCGAGGCCGCCAGGGTCGAGCCCTCACGCACCACGGCGAGAAAGATTCTCACATCCGACCAAGAGCGAAACTCGTTCTTCATATTTGTAGAACAGCACAAAATTTGCGCCTCTACCAGCCCCTAAGGGCCAAGGCTTATCTTGAGAGCATCCGCTCACCGACGAACAGGAGACCGCTCATGTCCGCTACATTCATGCCCCACCTGCCCTCCTTGACCCGCGCCCTGGCATCCTTGCGCGGTCGGGTTCACGCAGCGCGTTCCGCCGTTCGCGCCCGCCGCGCCCAGCGGGCACAAGAGCGCTTGGCCGAAGCCGAAGCGAAAGCAGCCTATGACGACCGCTACAGCCAGCGCGAGTTCATCCAAGAAATTATGGCCCGCAACCCCGATGCCTTTGCGAGCGACTTGGACGTGGAGGCATTTTTGCAATACTGTCCGCGTTGAAACCAACCAACGCGAGGGGGCTGGCCTGGGCCCGCCACCCTTCGTGACGAGGACACCTGCTTGACACCACCATCGGACCCCTTTGCCCATCACCCCGAGCTGCGCGGACGCATCGACGATCCGTACCGCTCCTTCTTCCGCGATTTCAGCGTCGAAGGGCTGATGGCGCGCTTCCCCCAACTCGAAGAGCATCGCGGCTGGGTCTACAGTGACGCGGTACGCGAGGCCATGCGGGCAGAAGCACTGCGCCAGCACAGCGGCGATCTTTGGGTCTTCGCTTATGGCTCCTTGATGTGGGACCCGGCCCTTGACTTTGCCGAGGTGCGGCGCGCCCGACTTCAGGGCTATGCCCGGCGCATGATCCTGGTCGATGCCCGCGGCGGACGCGGCACCGCTGAGGCCCCTGGGCTGATGGCCGCGCTGGACGAGGATCCGGCCTTTGGAGGTCCTGGCGACCCGGCCACGAGCTGCGAGGGCCTGGTGTTTCGCATCCCAGCGGAGGCGGTGGATCGCGAGACCGAGATCTTGTGGCGGCGCGAGATCGTTGGCCCGGCCTATATCCCGCGCTTCGTTGACGCCCATCTGGACCAAAGCTCCGTCAAAGCTCTGACCTTTGTGGCCGATCACGCGGTGCCTGACATCCAACCCGAGCTGAGCCGCGCCGATCAGGTGCGCCTTATCGCGACTGGTGCGGGCTTCTTGGGCTCAAGCCGCGACTACCTGGCCAACATCGTTCGTCACTTTGAGGCCATGGGCATTCACGACCCAGACTGCGCCAGCCTGTTCGAGGAGGTTGAAGCCCTGCGCGCCAGCCTCACACAGCCGCCTCAACCCTGAAAGCACAGCCCATGACCGACCAAGCGAGTCACAAAGAAGACCGTCGCATCGGCCGATCACCACAAGGCACAGCGGGGCTGCGTCCTGCGCTGCGCCTGACCCGCGCGCTGGTCGATCGCCTGCCGCAGCGCTGTGAGGAGCGCGGCCCCGTTCTGGTCAGCTCCCCCGAGCTTGCCTATTACCACGACACCGCCAGCCAGATCCTGGGCGCGTTAGAGCCAAACGAAGCGCTGTGGGTCTTTGCGGCCGGATCGCTGATCTGGAACCCGCGCATGGTGGTGGTCGAGCGCCGCACTGCCTTTATCCAGGGCTGGCGACGCGCCTTTTGCATTCAAGACCGGCGCTTTCGCGGCTCGCCCAACCGGCCAGGGCTGATGATGGCTCTGGCTCAGGGCGGCGACTGCCAGGGCGTTGCGCTGCGCATGGACCCTGGCGATGATGCCGTCGCGACGCTGGTCAGCCTGTTGCAAAAAGAGCCGCCGGTGCCGCCGCCGTTGGTCACCGCTGAGACCGACCAAGGCCCGGTCAAGGCGATCGTCTTCGCCGTCGACGCCAGCTTTCCTATCTTTACCCCAGAACCCGCCATGGCCCGGCTGGCGGACATGCAGGCGCGCGCGGTCGGCTATAGCGGCACCATGGCGGAGTACCTGTTGAACACCGTCACCGAATTGGAAAAGGCGGGCATCCACGACCCCCACCTGTGGGAGCTGCAAGACCAAGTCGCCGAACGCCTGTTGCGGCTGGCTTAAGCGCGGCACAATCAACGCCAGCTTGAATTCGCCCGCGCTTGGGCCTAAGCCTGTTCGATGCAGACTTACACCACCCCCCATGAGGCCGTTGAGGCCCTGATCGCGCTCTATGATCAAGAGACCGGTCGCCTGCGCACCACCTTCGAAGCCTTTGTTGCTGGCGACGAGCCAGACGCCCCCGTGCGCGCCTATTACCCCGAAATTCGGGTCACCATCACCGAGGCCCTGAACGACCACGACGGTCGCTCCTATGGCTTTTGTGATACCCGCGGCGAGTTCTCGACCACCCTGACCCGCCCAGACCTGTTCCGCCATTACCTGCTGCGCCAGCTCAAGGAGCTGCGCCGCAACCACGGCTGTGATTTCCAGGTAGGGCTCAGCGATTTGCCGATCCCCATTCACTTCGCCTTTTCTGAGGGCATCTATGTCGAGGGCGCCTTTAGCGCTGACAAGCTGCAAGCCTTCAGCCGCCTGTTTGACGCCCCGGACCTGGCGACCATGGACGACCAACTGGTCAATGCCGAAGTGGATTTTCTGGGCTCGACCCTGCGCCCGTTGGCGCTGTTCAACGCCCCGCGCATGGATTATTCGCTGCACCGCTTGCGCCACTATACAGGCACGGCCGCCGAGCACTTCCAGAGCTTTGTGCTGTTTACCAACTACCAGTTCTACGTGGATGGCTTCCGCGAGCTGGCCGAACGCAGCGTCGCCGATTCCGCCAGCCCCTACATCGCCTTTGAGGAGCCGCATGCGGGCAATCCGCAGATGCCCGCCTATCACCTGAAGACCGCCGACGGCAGCGGCATTACGCTGGTCAACATCGGCGTAGGGCCCTCGAACGCCAAAACCATGACCGATCACATCGCAGTGCTCAGGCCCTCGGCCTGGATGATGCTGGGCCATTGCGCGGGCCTGCGCTTGACCCAGAGGCTGGGCGACTTCGTGCTGGCCCACGGCTATGTACGCGATGATCATGTGCTGGATGCCGACCTGCCGCTGTGGGTGCCGATCCCAGCGCTGGCCGAGGTGCAGCAGTCGCTAGAGCAGGCCGTCGCCGAGGTCTCGGGCCTGGAGGAAGACGCGCTGAAGCGGGTCATGCGCACCGGCACCGTGGCCTCGATCGACAACCGCAACTGGGAGCTGCGCGATCAGGCCGAGCCCGTGCGGCGCTTCTCTCAATCGCGCGCGATTGGCCTGGATATGGAGAGCGCGACCATTGCCGCCAACGGCTTTCGCTTTCGCGTCCCCTATGGGACGCTGCTGATTGTCTCGGACCGGCCGCTGCACGGCGAGCTGAAGCTGCCCGGCATGGCCAGCCAGTTCTATCGCACGCAGGTGGCGCGGCATTTGGAGATTGGGGTGCGGGCCATGGAGCTGTTGCGCGATATGCCCGAGAGCCGCCTGCATTCGCGCAAGTTGCGCAGCTTTAACGAGGTTCCGTTTCGTTAGCGCAGAGCCCGAGCATTGGCCTTCAATTGCGACGGTGGCTTTGCGGTTGGGCGGGCAGGCGTCACTGCGTTCCAAGCGTGCTACTCCGCCTTCCTGGCTGGGCGCTAGTCTTCGCTGTCGTCTTCTTCGTCTGCTTGCCAATGTGCTGGGCGGAACAGCCCTGGCGGCAATTTGGTGTGCCGGGCCCCTCGGGCGGCATCGATTTGCACTTGAGTCAAATTTTTTGATCTTCCAAAATCTAGCTTCTGAAAAAATGACTGGCTCAATACCGCCCTCGAGAGATTGGCTCCCGCCAATCTTGTCTCAATCAGTTGTGCCCTGCTCAAATCTGCCTCTTCAAGTATAGCATTAGTCAGATTGACCTTGTTCAAATGGGCTCTGATCATTCTCGCCCGCGTAATGTCCGCGCCTTTCAAATCGGCTTCGTACAATCTCGCACCGCCCATGCTGGCCCCAACAAGCTTGGCTCCAACCAACTTGGTCTCGATCAGTTTTGCAGCGTTTAGTTCTGCCTGCCACAAGTTGGCACCGATCAACTCAGTTCCCACCAGATCGGCTCCGTTCAGTTTGGTACTTGACAGATTTGCACCATTGAGAACGGCTTTGCTAGCAAGCGCACCTGTTAGGTTTGCTTCCCAAATCGCCGCCTTTTCAAAATTTGTACCGATCAACTTTGCGCGACGCATATCCGCCTTCATCAATAGGGACGCTGTGAGATTATATCCTATCAAATTGGCCCCACTGAAAACAGCGCTACGGAAATCGACTTCGCAGAAATCCAGTGCTTTGTCATACGAAGAAAAACCCGCAGCAAATACCCCGCTCAAATCAATATATTTGTCACCGGGTACGCTCCGCCTGCGACCGATCACTGTCAAGACACAGCAAATATCTAGGTTTGAATCTGAACCCTTGATCAGCTGCTCGGCAGCGTCGTTGCCCAGATCAGCCAGATCATCAACTGTCGGAAACGCCTTGGATTGCTCACGGGCAAAGCCGCTCAGGGTCTCAATGATCGACCAATAGAGATTGAAGTCGGTGTCCTGCACATCGCGCATCACCCTTTCCAGCGTATAGATTGCGCCGATCCGCACCGCCATTTTGTCAGACCCAAGTTGCTCGTAAGCCTTGGTCAAATCAGTCGAAATCTGTGTGTCCAGCGCGACCTTGGCCTGAAGTCGGGAAGTCTCAGCTTCCTTTGCCGAAATGGCGTTGCGCCATATCCACATCGTGGCCAAAGCAATACCGGCCCAAAACGTCAGCAGGCCTGCTACGAGTTGCGCAATCGAATCTGGGTCTTTGAAAGCCTCCGCAGCCAGCGACGAACGGATCAGCGGAATCAATCGAGCAAAGAACGCCCAATTCGCGCCGAAGAACACTCCGACAAAAATCGCCACAAGCCAGAGCGGCAAATCCCATTGCCCACCGCGCCAAGGAACGGAAGCCACCCATTTGGCAAATCGGCTCTCCTTGTTCGCGTTTTTTGGCTCGGCCACCGCTCAACCCCACATGCGTGCTAATCAAGTGGTGACCCTAGGCTCTATCCACCCTGCGCTCAAGGCCCCTGCCCAGCTTATACCCAGGCGGTAGGGCCAACGGCGCGGCATGCAAGCGTCCCGCCCCAGCCCTCAATCCAGCGCGCCCAGCATGACATAGCGCAGCATAGCCACCACCTGCTCGGGCGTTTGGCAGACCGCGTTGGCCGCCGCGTCCACTTCCTTCAGCGCGTGGGCGTGCTCGGCTTGATGCATAATGATCAGCGGCTTGCCCAGGGCGGCGGCATAGCCCGCATCAAAGGCGGCGTTCCACTGCTTGTACTTGTCGCCAAAGCGCACCACCACCAAATCGGCGCCCTCGATCAAACGGCGGGTGCGGATGGCGTTCAGCGAGGCCCCCTTGCGGTCGTGCCAGACCTTATCCGGCTCAGCGCCCAAGATGGCCACACCGCAATCATCCGAGGCCTCGTGATCGGTGACCGGCGCCGTCAGACGCACGGCCAAGCCCGCCTCAGCCACCCCCGCTGCGATGGCCTCGCGCCAGTCGGTGTGGATCTCGCCAGACAGGTAGACGGTAAAAGCGGTGGGGTTCATAGCAGGCTTCATAGCAGGGGCTCCGATCTTGGTAAGGGCGGTCAAACAGGCTCATGTTATGGCCCGCACGCCGCGCCTTGGCCAGCCCTGACCAGCCTCGGCCAACCTGGTGCTCGCCGTTTCCCTCAAGGTGGGACGCAAGCCCGGCAACAAAAAAAGGCCCGGCCACAAAAAAGGCCCCGCCAAACGGCAGGGCCTTGTCCAACTGTGGTGCGGGAGGCTTTGGCCTACGCCATGGCCGCCTGCAGGTTCTCGTCGATCTTGTCCAAGAACTGACGGGTGGTCAGCCAGCCCTGCTCGGGCGAGACCAGCAGCGCCAGGTCCTTGGTCATAAAGCCGCTCTCGACGGTCTGAACGCAGACCTTTTCCAACGTCTTGGCAAAGCGGCACACCTCGGGCGTGCCGTCGAACTGACCGCGATAGTCCAGGCCGCGCGTCCAAGCAAAGATCGAGGCGATGGGGTTGGTCGAGGTCTCTTTGCCCTGCTGGTGCAAGCGATAGTGGCGGGTCACGGTGCCGTGCGCCGCTTCAGCTTCAACAGTCTGCCCGTCGGGGGTCATCAGCACTGAGGTCATCAGGCCCAGCGAGCCGAAGCCTTGCGCAACGGTGTCAGACTGCACGTCGCCATCATAGTTCTTACAGGCCCACACGAAGCCGCCCGACCACTTCAGAGCGGAGGCCACCATGTCGTCGATCAGGCGGTGCTCATAGGTGATACCCTTGGCATCGAACTGCTCCTTGAACTCGGTCTCGAACACCTCTTGGAACAGGTCCTTAAAGCGACCGTCATAGGCTTTCATGATGGTATTCTTGGTGGACAGGTAGACCGGCCAGCCCAGGTTCAGGCCATAGTTCAGCGAGGCGCGGGCAAAGCCACGGATCGATTCGTCCAGGTTATACATGGACATGGCCACGCCGCTGTCAGGGAAGTCGAAAACCTCGCGCTCAATAGTCTCAGAGCCATCGGCAGACTGCCACTTCATGATCAGCTTGCCAGCGCCGGGCACCTTAAAGTCGGTGGCGCGGTACTGGTCGCCAAAGGCATGACGGCCGATAACGATGGGCTTGGTCCAGCCCGGAACCAGTCGCGGCACGTTGTTCATGATGATCGGCTGGCGGAAGACGGTGCCGCCCAGGATGTTACGAATGGTGCCGTTGGGCGACTTCCACATCTGCTTGAGATTAAACTCTTCGACGCGGGCTTCATCGGGGGTGATAGTGGCGCACTTGACGCCGACGCGGTATTGCTTGATGGCGTTGGCGGCGTCGATGGTGATCTGGTCATCGGTCTCGTCGCGCTTTTCGACTGACAGATCGTAGTACTTCAGGTCGATGTCCAGGTAAGGCAGGATCAGGCGTTGCTTGATGAAGTCCCAGATGATGCGGGTCATTTCATCGCCGTCGAGCTCGACGACTGGGTTAAGCACCTTAATTTTGGCCATGGGCTAAGTCTCTTTCTTGAGTTCCGCAGTTTCTTGAATGCCGCAGTCTGGCACTCCACAGCAGGTCGAGTTCACCGCGCGGGGTCGCGTCGTGCGCATACAGCGTCGCCGTGCGACGGTCGGTTGGGTGGCGCGACATTAGGCGCACGGCCCTTTGGGCGCAAGAGCTAGGGTGCGCCAAACTCTATGACATGTCGCCCCATGTAAAATCGGTTTGTAAAGGCGGGACTTCGAAGCAAACGCGCTTCTAAGAGCGGGCCCAACTGCCCGCTTTGGGCGACACGCTAGCCCTGAGCCAGCGGCCCGCGCCCGGCCAGCGCTTTGCTCAAATCGGCGATAATCGCTTCAGGGTTGGTCGCCAGGCTGTAAAGATCCTCAAACCGATTGTGCAAATAATCCTGAGACTCGAAGTGGTCGAACAGCGCGATCAAGGGCTGCCAAAAGCCGCCAAAGTCCGCAAAAACGATGGGTTTGTCGAGTTGACCCAGTTGCTTGAGCGTCACCACCTCCATCACCTCCTCCAGCGTGCCAAAGCCGCCGGGCAAGATGACAAAGGCGTCTGCGCGCTGCATCATGATATTCTTACGTTGGTGCATGGTTTCGACCACGATCAGCTCGGCCAGGTCGCGATTGGCGGCCTCCATGTCCAGCAGGAAACGGGTGATAACGCCCGTAACGGCAGCGCCTTCTTGCTGAGCGGCCAGGCTTGAGGCTCCCATCAGGCCGACCTTGCCCCCGCCGAACACAAAATCAGCGCCCGCCAAGCCCAGCGCGCGACCGACGGCCGAGGCCTGCTCGCGGTGCGCAACAGGTCCGCGCTGCGATGCTCCGCCATAGACACAGATGGTGTAGCCCAAAAGCGGACCTTTGCGAGGCCGGGAGTTCGATTCTCTCGACTGGCTCGCGAGTGATTGTTTTGACATCTTGCGTCGTTACTCTTAGGTAAGTGCGATTCCCTCGACTCGGTTTTGACCGAGCCGCCGGTCTCACATGACATGGAACTTTGAGAAGCGGTGCGGCGCGCACAGCGGCCTAACAGATGGCCGACAGCTCGCGCAAGGGCCCCAAAAGGCGATACTGACACGCCCAAGCCCCCAGCGCCTGCCGCAGCTTACAAAATGCGGGTTGGAAAGCAACGATGCCGGCAAAAATTGCAGTCTTGATTTTGTTTTTGCTCGCCGCCGCGGGCGGTGGCACCTGGTGGCTTGTGACCCAGAACCCTGCCCCGGAGCCCGCCGCTGTCACTCAGCCCGAGGCAGAAGCCCCGGCTGAGCCCGTCGCGCCTGCGCCTGCTGAAGAGCCTGTTGTGGCTGAGGCCCCGGTTGAGCCCGCCGCTCCTGCGCCAACCGAGGAGCCCGCTGTGGCTGAGGCCCCGGCTGAGCCCGCCGCGCCTGCGCCCGCAGAAGAGCCCGTTGTGGCTGAGGCCCCGGCTGAGCCCGTCGCGCCTGCGCCCACCGAAGAACCTGCTGTGGCAGAAGCCCCAATTGAACCCACCGCGCCTGCGTCTACCGAAGAACCTGTTGTGGCTGAGGCCCCGGTTGAGCCCGCCGCTCCTGCGCCCGCTGAAGAACCTGCTGTGGCTGAGGCCCCGGTTGAGCCCGCCGCTCCTGCGCCCGCTGAAGAACCTGCTGTGGCTGAGGCCCCGGTTGAGCCCGCCGCGCCTGCGCCCGCTGAAGAACCTGCTGTGGCTGAGGCCCCGGCTGAACCCGCCGCGCCTGCGCCTACCGAAGAACCTGTTGTGGCTGAGGCCCCGGTTGCGCCTGCCGCTCCGGCGTCTACCGACGAACCTGCTGTAGCTGAGGCCCCGGTTGAACCCGCCGCGCCTGCGCCCACCGAAGAACCCGTTGTGGCTGAGGCCCCGGTTGAACCCGCCGCGCCTGCGCCCACCGAAGAACCCGCTGTGGCTGTAGCACCGCAAGACCTCAACACGCTGGAAGGTCTGTCGGCTTTGGTCGATTCTTTCCAGATTACCGAAGAGGACACCCAGGCTGCCTTTGGCGACGGCAGCCAGCTCTCAAGCAATGGCAAGGCCTCTGCGAGCGGCCTGGATCAGCTCGATCTGGCCAAAGCGGAGAGCGAGCCGAACCAAACTGGAGCGCCCAATTCACCCGACGCGCCGCAAGATCTGCTTGAAACCTCACAGGGCAGCTTTGATCTCATTCGCTTGGACCCGCAAGGCAAGGCCGTTCTGGCTGGCTCCAGCAACCGGCGGACTACCAGCTTGTTGATGAACGACACTTTGCTTGAGAATCTGGAGGTGTCAGAAGCTGGGCAGTGGTCCTATGTAACCGACAAGCCGCTGCCGACCGGCGCACTGACCTTTGCCCTTGCCGTGCGCGACCCTGTGACGGGTGCCTTCTTGGAGCCCTACTTAGCGGTGGCCGCTCTGTTTATCGACGCTCCGCAAGCGCCAGGCAAGCAAGCCGAACAGGACGCCAAGGCGGATCCTCAGATTGCCAAAGCCGACAGCAGCCCGCCCAGCACAAGTCCGTCAGACACAGGCCCAGCATCAGCCAACGCTGAAGCGGCCAGCGGCGAAGCCACACCTGCGCCCGCGCCTGCGCAAATCCCAGCGCCGCAAGCTTCGGAGCAGCAGACATCCGAGCCGCAGATTGCCGCCGCGACGCCCGAGGCCGCACCGTCTGACGATGCCGGAGCAAGCCCCGATCCAAGCAAGCTCGCGGACCAACTTATTGCCAAGGCCGACAGCTTGGCCGAACCGCTGAACCCCAAAGCCAACAGCGAACTCAAGACCGGTGAAGGTGGGCAAATGCGCCTGCTTGCGGTCTCCAAGAGCGCGGGCGATACGCAATTTCGCGTCCTGAGCGCCCAGCTTTCCGGCCCACAGCGCGACGGCGAATTGTTCCTTGAGCGCCTCGATTACGATTCCTTCGGCAATTTGGTCCTCACTGGCCAGGGCCAAGCTAGCCAGCGTGTCAATCTCTACGTCGATAACGTGCTGGTTGGTCAGCCGCGCGTGCGCCGCGACCAGCGCTGGCACCTGGCACCGCGGGGCTATCAGTGCGAGGTGGGCGAGCATACCCTGCGCGCCGATCTGGTCGATGACCAAGGCCAAGTCCTGTCCCGCGTTGAGCTGCCGTTCGAGCGCAAAGCCACATCCTGGGATACCTTGGGTAAGGTGGATCTGACCATCCGTCGCAATGACAATCTCTGGACCATCGCCTCGCGTGCTTTTGGCGAGGGGGTAAAATATACCTTGATCTATGAAAACAATAACGATCAAATTTCAGACCCAAACTTGATCTACCCTGGCCAAGTCTTTGAGATTAAGCGTGAAAACTAGAGCAAGCCTTGAGGTATAGAGGCCCGCAGACCGCTGACTTCAGCCAAGTCGGCCAAAAGTGGACCTCGACACCCCACTGCGGACGGTGAAAACCGCCCCAGATCGCGCGCTCCAGGGCCTGCGCATTGCACAACCTGCGTGTCGCACAAGGAGTGCCCCTGCATGCCCGCATTTGTTTCCGCCCTTCTGCACCCGCTGAAACCACTGGTTCTGCTGGGTCGCGCGGGCCTCTTCGGCCTAGGCCTGTTGGCCGCCACTCAAGCCACAGCACAGACCACCGCCAGCCCAGTCGCCGTGGTTTGCCAGACTGCGGTGGCCAATCCCGACGCCATCATGCTGGAGCTGATGGCTAATGAAGCCCAAGACCTGGAGGCGCGCCTTGCCGCCGGTGACGCGGAGCTGGCCTGCGTGCTGCAACACCTCATCAGCCTCAAGGGTTATCCGCTGAGCATTGACGGCGACTTCGGTCCACAGTCGCGCCGGGCGCTGGCCTCCTTCAAGGCCGTTCATTGTAACGACGGCGACCCCAACGAGCGCCTCAACCGCGCCGCCTTGTCCTGCCTGATTGATGACAGCAAGCCCCTTCCCCTGGCCTTTATTGGCGCGACGCTTCCACCGGCTGACACGGTGCCCAACTCCAACCCCCTCAGCCTGCCCAGCCTACCCAGCTTGGGTACGACAGCGCCCAATACGACAGTGCCCAGTACGACAGCGCCCAGTACGACCGCCGCCACTGCAGACGCCCAAAGCGCCACCGCTCTTCCGGACCCGCTCACCACCCCGCTGCCAGGCCCCAAGCCGAGCCTGGCTGCAAACACTGCCGTTGCGGTCAGCACCACCCACCTGCGCCGCAGCTCGCAAGTCACCGGCCAGCCCTGCCGCGATCCGGCCAGTTCAAGCGACAGCGACATCCGGGCCAATCTGCCGGTTTTTGCCGCCTCGCCGCTCTGCTACTCTGTGGTGACGGTCGAAGAGGCCGGACGGCGTTGGCTGGTACAAGTTATTGAAAATTATGAGAATGTAAGAAGCTGGGCTTGGCTGGCTCCGCACGATAACGAGGATGCGGCCCAGAACGGTGGCATTTGGGCGGTCGCAAAGTACGGCGGTTTCCTGATCACCTTCGAGACCGGCAATCAGCGCATTTTCCAAGGCCAAGACGCCAATCGCATCTTCGGCATCACAGCTCAGGACGTCGCCACCTGCTCGCAATTGAGCGCGCCACACCCCAAGTTGACTGCGCTGATCGACGGCTATTTCCGCTTATCACCGCGCCCCTACTTGTCTTTGCACAGCAACGATAATGGCTATTCAGGTAACGGCGGCAGGGGCACCATTTCCGTGCTGCGCCGATCCAGCGTTCTGCAAGGTCATCCGTCAAAGACCGCGGCGGGAAAACTGGCGGATGATGAAGACAACCTGATCATGACCGCGGGAACCCTGGGCTTTGAGTCCGATCCCAAGGCTCTGCACTTCGCCAGCGCTATGACCCATCAGGGCGTTCACGTCATCTATGAGGCGGTCTCACCAGCCAAGAACGATTGCTCGTTTTCAAACTTCGTCAAGTTGAACCGCCAGGCGGACTACTATACCGTTGAGGTCGAGCACGGCAAAACCCAGCGCATGCGCGATCTGATCGCGATATTGTTGGCCTATCTGGGCCAGCGGTGAAGAGCAAAGTCAAAGCCACGGCTCGCCACCTCGCCACCAGTCCCCTTTGCCGAAAACGGACAGCTCAGGCGTCGCAAACGCGGGCGAACATCAAAACATCACGCGGTGCGTCGTCAAGTTCGGGCTGCAGATAGAAGCGCCGCAATCGTCCTTCGAACTGCAAGCCTGCGCGCTCCAGCAATGACCGCGAGGCGGCATTATCAACATCGCAAAAGGCTTCAACGCGCCAGATCTGCGGCTGCGCCAACCCCCATGCGCTCCAGAACCGCAACGCCTCTAGGCCATAGCCTTGCCGCCAGACCCCGCGCGCGTAGGCAAAGCCTAGGTTCAAACGCGTGCCTTGTTGTTTGATGTGAAAGTTGCCGATCAAGCGATCCGGGTCATCAAGCGCTGACACCAGGTAGGAAGAGGCCTTCCCCTGGTCCCAATCCGTCACCAAGCGTTGCCAATGGGCTGCGGCTTGGCGGAGTTCTTGATGGGCTTTAAAGCCGCAAAAGCGCGCCACCAAGGGGTCTGAACTCCAAGCGAACAGCTCGCCTAGGTGTTGGGCATTCGGCTTGGTCCAAGGGCGTTGAAATCGCAAGCGGGCGCTGTCGATTTGCTCCGGCCATACCAGCGCACTCGACATGGCCTTAGCCGATCTGACGCAGGTAGATGGCCAGGTCTTGGTATTGCTCGACGACATAAAAATCCAAGGCGACCAAGCCCAGAACAATGATAATCGCAACCTTCAGATGGCCGTTGAAGATGCGATATAGTGCATTGGCCAACACCACGATGATATAGAAGAACAGCAGGAGGCTCAGGAACGCGCCGGCATCCTCGCCGATGACAGGCGACAGCAGCAGCAAAGGCAGCAGGATCAAGATTTGCAGCGCGCCCAGCCAGTTTAGGACCGACAAGACCGCTGCCAAGGCGGCCCGGCGCAAAGGCGGAGCAACCGCGACGCGCATAACCAACATGACGAACCAGACATCAACCGCCCAGTCAAAGCCGTAGGTCGTCAGCCAGCCCAGCAGCACCACCAAACCCTGCGACGAGCCGGCTTGCTGTAGACCAATACTGGCGCCCAACAGATCGCTGTAGAGATAGGCGACGACCGGCAGTTGGTAGACCGCCAGCCAGAAGGAACGCAAGGCCCCCGCCGGGCTGGTATCAATCCAGCGGAAGCCCTGAGCATCCCAGCGGCACAACAAGTAAGCGCCATAGAGGCTGGCGCGCAGCTCGGCCCAGGAGATCACGCGCTGACCCCAAAATAGTCGGCCAACAAGCGTTGGAATACCTGGGTCAGGGGCTCCAGATCGCTGATGGTCACGAATTCATCGACCTGGTGCATCGAGCTGCCGACCGCACCGAACTCGGCCACAGGGCACATGTCTTTGATAAAGCGGGCGTCCGAGGTGCCGCCGTTGGTCTGATAGGCGGGCCGCCTGCCGGTCACCGCCTCGACCGCTTTGGCGATGGCCGCGCCCAGCGCATCGGGAGCGAAGACAAAGGATTCGCCCGAGGAGCGGAAGCTCAAGCTGTAGTCGTCATAGACCGCATCCAGGCGGCGACGGATCTCGGCTTCCAGACTGGCTGCGTTCCAAATATCGTTGTAGCGCACGTTGAAGGTCAAACGGCCCTCGGCGGGAATGACATTGCTGGCCGGGTTGCCAACGTCGATGCTCACCACCTGGAGGCTGGTGGCCTGAAAATGGTCGTTGCCCTGGTCAAAAGGGGTGTCGCTCAGCGCCAGGCCCATGCGCATCAAGGGGTGCAATGGATTGCGCGCCCGGTCCGGGTAAGCGGCGTGGCCTTGGATTCCGCGCACGCTCAGGTGCCCGGTTGCCGATCCACGGCGGCCAATTTTGATGGTATCGCCCAAGGCCTCAACACAGGAAGGTTCGGCCACCAGGCAGTGATCAGCCTGCTCGCCCTGGGCGCGCATCCAGTCCAAAATAGCGGTAGTGCCCGCCAGCGCCTCGCCCTCTTCGTCGCCGGTGATGAGGAAAGCGATGGAGCCCGGCAGGTCGGGGTGTTGTTCAACCAAGCGCCCAACAGCCGCCATGAAAGCCGCCACGCCCGATTTCATGTCGATGGCCCCGCGTCCCACCAGCTTGTCGCCGACGATGCTGCCCGCAAAGGGCGGGTGGCTCCAGGCCGCTTCGTCGCCCACAGGCACAACGTCGGTGTGTCCAGCAAAGGCGAACAGCGGCGCGCAGCTGCCCCACCGACAATAAAGATTGTCCACGCCATAGCTGGGACTGGCGGCCGGAATGCGCGTACAGACAAAACCCCGCGCCTCAGCCCAGGCCTGGATCAAATCCAAGCTGTCGCCCGGATCGGGCGTCACTGACGGGCAGCGTACCAGGGCCTGGGTCAACAGGACGGGATCGTTAGAGCGCAAAACGGCGTCATCAATGCTCATAGGTCACCTTGGTGGCTTGCGTGTTGAGGGGTCTCCGCCCCAAGAGGCTAGGGTGGGTAAGGGCCCCTCAGGGAGGTGGCGAGATAAGAAAGAGGGACCGAAGCGCGCGCTGCGGTCCCCGTGATTTCTATCGGAACGCTGCTGGTGGCAGCGATCACAGTTGCGTCAGATCAAGCCCCTGCCCCGCTTGGCGAGTTGCGGCGCGGCGTTACAGGGTGCGACTCCAGCCCTAATCGCGCAGCAAGTCGTTGATCGAGGTCTTAGCGCGGGTCTGCTCGTCCACGCGCTTAACGATAACCGCGCAGTAGAGCGACGGACCCGGCTCACCGTTTTCCATCGGTTTGCCCGGCAAAGAGCCTGAAACCACGACAGAATAGGCAGGCACGCGGCCCATGAAAACCTCGCCGGTCTTGCGGTCAACAATCTTGGTCGAGGCCCCGATGAAGACGCCCATGGAAATAACCGAGCCTTCTTCGACCTTGACGCCTTCGACCACTTCCGAACGCGCGCCGATGAAGCAGTTATCCTCGATGATAACCGGGCCCGCTTGCAGGGGCTCCAGCACGCCGCCAATGCCCGCGCCGCCGGAGATGTGGACGTTCTTGCCAATCTGCGCACAAGAGCCCACGGTTGCCCAGGTATCCACCATCGTGCCGCTGTCAACGAAGGCGCCCAGGTTGACGAAAGAAGGCATGAGCACCACACCGGGCGCAATGTGAGCCGATCGGCGCACGATACAGTTGGGCACCGCGCGGAAGCCCGCAGCCTGGAAGTCCTCACGGCCCCAGCCTTCGAACTTGGACGGCACCTTATCCCACCATGGCGTGTTGGCGTTGCCGAACGCCGGCCCGCCGTTCATCAGGTCCATGTCGTTGAGGCGGAAGGACAGCAGCACGGCCTTTTTGGCCCACTGGTTGACCTGCCAGCCGTCGGCGCCCTTTTCGGCAACCCGCAGCTCACCGCGGTCCAAAGCCATGAGCGTCGCCTCGACGGCATCGCGAACCTCACCTTGGGTGCCGGTGTTGATAGTGTTGCGGTCTTCAAAGGCTTGATTGATGAGGGCTTCAAGGCCGGCGCGCTGAGCAGTATCCATGGGTGCGGGGCTCCATTCCTAATTTGCAACGCCCAGCGGTCACATTGGCGGCCCGCCTGGGTCATTTGGGGTCTAAGCTGACACTTGAAGTAGCGGGAAGCGGAGTGGTGGTCAACACAAGGCGAAGTCTCTGCGCAAGGAAGCCGGATTAGAGTATGCTGCCGGTTGGCCATGCGTCGCCCTCATGCAGGCGGCGCAAACGATCCCGCTGACCGGCATCGGTCGCAGGCCAAGCTGTCTTCTGCCGGTCCGACCCGCCCCTCTATCCCGTCTTGCCTCAAGGTCCATCATGATACGAGCCCTGCGCCACAATCCCCTTTTGAGCATCGGGCTCTTGGCCCTGACTCTGGTCATTGGCCTGTTGGTGGCCGCCTATATGCGCCTGCACGACGAGACCCAGCGGCTGGAGACCCTGCGCGATCACTCCAACCTGGCGACGCTGTATCAAATCCAATCCAACGTGCAGCAGCTTGAACACCTGGTCGAGCTGCGGGGTGCCAAGGACGATCCTTTGGTCAATCTGCGCCTACACGACGCCTATGAAGCCCTGTGGGGCAATCTGCGCAAGATCTTGAGCCCCGATCTGTCGCCCGAGCTGCGCCCCTTGCCCGGCTCGGTGGTGGTGTACGAAAAGATGCGCGCGGTGCTGGAGAGCGGCGAGCCGCTGATTCGCACCCTGGCGACACCGGGCCAAGCTTCGATCGAGCTGACCCCGCAGGAGTGGGACCAATTGGAAGCCTGGCGTTCGGACATGTCAGCGCTGGGCGCGCGCGCCTCGACCTATCCGCTGGACACTGAGGCAGCGCAGAACATGCAGTTGCAGGAGGCGCGGCGGCGGCTCAGCGAAGCCAAGCTGCAAATCGTGCTGTATTTTGCTGGCGTCATCGTGTTGGGCACGCTGCTGCTGGTCTTTTTGTGGCGTCAGGTGCGCCGCGCCAGCAAGTCCGAAAACCGCTTGGCCGCAGCCATCGCCACCATGCCGTCAGGCTTTGCGCTATTCGATGCCAAGGGTCGCCTAACCCTGCATAATGCCGCCTACACCCAGTTGTTTGGTGAGGCCCCGGATCTGGCCGACAGCCAAAACCACATTCCCAAGGTCGCAGGCCAGCTTGAACATGGCCGTGCTCAGGAGGTCGAGCTGGACGACGGGCGCTGGATTCGCCTCATTGATCACAAGAACGAAGATCAATCTTGCATCTTGCTGGCCAGCGATATCAGCCACGCCAAGACCCGCGAAGCCGAGCTTGAGACCAGCCGCCAACGCTTCGAGCGCCTGGCTGATGCCTCGTTTGAAGGCACCGCCGTGCTACAGGGCGGGCTGATCGCCTCGGCCAATGCACGCATGAGCGAGTTGTTCGACTATGACACTCAAACCTTGGTCGGCATGGACGCCCGCCTGCTGGCCGAGCCGAGCGAGCGCCAGCGCTGGCAGAGGCTGCTTGAGGCCGAAGAGAGCAAGGACGATCCAACCGGCGCGGTGCTGGATCTGCGCTGCGTGCGTGCGGATGGCAGCGCCTTTGACGCCGAGGTGTCGTTGCGCCGCCTAGCCGACGGCAAAACCCGCGTTGTCGCCCTGCGTGATGTATCAAAGGTCCGCGCCCAAGAAGCTGAGCTGCGTCAAGCCATCGAACAAGCCGAAGCCGGCAACCGTGCTAAGGGCGAGTTCCTGGCCACCATGAGCCACGAAATTCGCACGCCCATGAACGGCGTGGTTGGCATGTCCGAGATGTTGTTGGAAACCCCGCTAGACCCACGGCAAAGCAAGTACGCCTCGACCTTGCGCGACAGCGCCAAGTCCTTGTTGGTGGTGCTGAACGACGTGCTGGACTTCTCAAAGCTGGATGCAGGCGAATACCAACTGGAAGAGCTGAGCGTTGACCTGCCGCAGCTTGTCCACTCGGTGGTCGATCTCTATGAGGCCGCCGCGCGCGATAAGGGCCTTGAGCTGCGCGCCGTCATCGCGGAGGGCGTGCCGGAGGTGCTGCGCTGCGATCCCTCGCGCTTGCGCCAGGTCTTGTTTAACCTGGTTTCGAACGCCATTAAGTTCACCCACGAGGGCAGCGTTACCATCCACCTGAGCGCCAAGGCCAGCGATCCCACCCGTGGCCCGCAGCTCAAGTTTGAGGTCCGCGATACGGGTATCGGCATCGACGACCATAACCAAGACGAGTTGTTCAATCCTTTCAAGCAAGCCGACAGCCGCGTGTCGCGCGAATACGGTGGCACCGGCCTGGGACTGGCGGTCTCGAAGCGTCTGGTTGAGCTTATGGGTGGCTCCATCGGCATGGTCTCCAAGCTGGGCCTGGGCTCGACCTTCTGGTTCTGCCTGCCCGCAAAAATCGGCGACGCGGACGCCCTGGTCGATGTGGCCAACTACCAAGGTCCGCTACCGGCCTCCCTGTCACCGGCCTGGCAGGAGCTGAACAGCGCGCAACGCCAAGACTGGTTGCAAGCCAATCAGCATCGGCGCGTTCAGCGCAATGTCGGCAAGCAAGTCCAAGAGGGCAAGGCCGCCGGTGACGAGACCGAGCCGCTGGGCCGCCTGCTGCTGGTCGAGGACAGCAAGACCAACCAAGACGTGGTGCTGGCCATGCTAGACGGCCAGTCCTACGAAATTGATATCGCCAGCGACGGTGAAATGGCGGTGCGGCAAGCCAGCGAGATCGACTATGATCTGATTTTGATGGATGTTTCCATGCCGGTGATGGACGGCCTCAGCGCGACCCGCCTCATTCGCGACAGCGGCGGCGCCTCGGCCGAAAGCCCCATCGTCGCCTTGACCGCCAACGCGCGCGAGGATGATCGCAATGCCTGCCTGGACGCTGGCATGGATGATTTTATCACCAAGCCGCTGAACAAAGCGATTTTGCTGGAAACGCTGGCCACTTGGGTCAGTCACCGCGCCTCTATGGAAAGCCTTGACCAAGCCGGAGCGGACCAACAGCAAGACGGCGCGCAAGCCAGCGACGCCAAATCGCAAGGCGAGGCGATGAACGGCTTTGATCCCTTGGGGCATCTCAAGCTGGAGGACGCCGAGCTTCTGAGCGAAGACATGCTGGGTCAGCTTAAGTCCGATGTCGGAGAGGCCACCGCGCGCAAGTTGCTGGCGGGATTCTTTGACGAGCTTAACGGTAAGGTCAGCGATTTGCGCGACGCCTTAGACGACAGCGACATGGCACGCCTGCGCCACATCTGCCATTCCATTAAGGGCAGTGCGGCCACCTATGGCGCCCTGCGCCTATCACTCAGTGCCAAGGCCGCCGAACAAGCGGCCGATTCCGAGCAGCTCGATGCTGCCCGCGCGGCGGCGCGCAGCACGCTCGACCTGGTGCCCGATACCCAGCAAGCCTTCGCGGCGGAGTTTTAGGACCAAGGCCGGCGGCTGCCGACGGTGCGAAACTTTGGTTCGACGTGTTTTGCAACCCCCGATTAGACAGCCCTGCGGTCCCTTCGGCGCGATGCTGGGTTAGACCGTGTCCAAAGGCTGCAAGCTGGTCTCCAACTCGGGCCGCAAATGCGCGTGCTGGCTCGGCAGTTTGAGCTGGCTGCCCAGCGCGCTCAGGTCTTCGTCACGGTCAAAGCCGGGTTCGTTGGTGGCGATCTCAAACAAGATCCCGCCGGGCGTGCGGAAATAGATCGCCCAAAAATAATCGCGATCAATCGGCTTGGTCACCGCTTGGCCTTCGTCGATGAGAGCTTGGCGGATGCGGTCCTGAGCGGCTCTGTCGGCCACGGCAAAAGCGATGTGGTGCACCGAACCCGCGCCTGATCCCGCCTTATCCAAACCTGCCTGCTGCTCCAGGTCGATGTGATCTGCGCCGTTGCCATCGGGAACATGGAAGCGCTGACGGCCATCGCGGGTCTCCAGCGGTTCGTAGCCCATAAAGGTCAGCAGCTCGCGTGTCGGCCCAATGTCCGCCAGGCGCAAGCTGGCACCGGCAAAGCCCTTGATCGCAAGCTCGGGCTCCAAGCTGTCGTTGTGATAGCCCGCCCGCGTATCGCCCTCGCGCTCGATCAGCAAAAAGCGGTCGCCGTCAGGCGCGGCAAAAGCCAAGGCACGCTGGCCAAACACCTCTTCGATCGCGGTCGGCTGCGCGCCATGCTGAGCCAGGCGGGCCTGCCAAGCGGGCAAGGTGCCCGGATTGACACTGAAGTGGGTCACGCCAACCTCACCCGTGCCGCGCTGGCCTTGTGCCAGACCCGGAAAGGGGAAATAGGTCATGACTGTGCCCGGCTCGCCGCGCTGGTTGCCGTAGTAGAGGTGGTAAACGCTGGGGTTGTCGAAGTTGACAGTCTGCTTGACGCGTCGCTGCCCCAGCGCACCAGTGAAAAAGCGGTCATAGGTCACCGCGTCAGATGCCAGGGAAGTGACGTGGTGCAAACCTTTGATCATGCGGTCCATGGGATGTGCCTCTGTTTATTGCCTATCACCAAGGTAATGCAGACAGGGGTCGCAATCTAGAGGCCAGCGCGAAACCTATTGTGCGGAATATGGAAACAATCGCGCGCTCCGAGCGCCGCGCCGCAGTGACCGCTCTCAGCCATGATAGGGCGCTGAGACACACAGCGAATCACAGCGAAGCACGGCATGAAGCGGCCTGGCTTCGGTGTCAGTCTTGTTCGGCCGCCTGCAACGCCTGCCACTCATAATCCAGGCCCTCGCGATAGGTGGGAAAGCGCAGCTCATAGCCCAGCGCGCGCTTGAGTTTGCTGCTATCGACCCGCTTGTTGTCGGCGTAAAAGCTGCGTGCCATAGGGCTCAAGTCCGCCTCCTCGAAGGCCAGCAGCGGCGGCGGCGCGACCCCCATCAGCTCGGCGGCGTAGACGATCACCTCACCCGGCGGGCAAGAGAAGCTGTCACACACATTGTAGACCTCGACCTGGCCCGGTGCAGCGGCGGGGTGCCTCAGCGAGGCCGCCAGCGCCCCCGCGATGTCCTCGACGTGGATGCGGCTGAAGACCTGGCCCGGCTTGTCCAAGCGCCGCGCTTTGCCGCTGCGCAAGCTGTGCAGCGCCGATCGACCGGGGCCATAGATACCCGCCAGCCGGAAGATATGCAGCGGCAGCCCCAGCGCGCTCCAGCCCGCTTCGAAGGCCAGACGGCGCAAACCGCGTTCGGTGGTGGCCTTGGTAGCGCTGGTCTCGTCCACCTTGGCCCCGTGCCAGTCGCCATAGACCACCGTGGTCGAAAGATAGCCCGCCCAGCGCAAACCAGCGAGCGCTTGGGGTCGGTCTGTCAGCAGGCCGCGCACGGCCTCAAGTGCTGCGTCGCCCTGGGCGTCGCCGGGCACGCTCGACAGCATCGCGTCAGCGCCACAAAGCCAAGCTATGGCCTCTTGGGGCAAGGGCGTGCTGCCGTCATAAACGAAGGTGGTCAGGCCTTGCGCGGCCAAAGCCTCGGCCTTGTCAGCGCTGCGCACCGTGCCCGCCACCTGCCAGCCCTCGGCCTGCAAACGCCGCGCCAGCACCTGAACGCTGTAGCCAAGGCCGAAACAGAACAAACGTGGAGCCGTCATGCGCGTCACTTTCTTTCAAAGATTCGCCCCAGCCTGCGGGGGCTTGATGTTTGCGGTGGGAGTCATGCTGAGCGAGAGCCAGGCACAGGAGCCCGACGCGAAAAGCAGCGCTGCTCCCCTGGCTTCTGCCTACGATTTATGCCTGACGCAAGCCCAAGACCAGCCCGAGCGCGCTTTGATCATGACCAGCGACGGCGCTTTGGCCATGGATGACGCCGAACTGAGCCATTGCCGTGCAGAAGCCCTGCTGAGCCTCGGTCGGTTTGAGGAGGCCGCGCGCCTGTTCGAGAACCTGGCTGCGGCCATGGATGGACGCGCGCCAGGCGATGCCGGTTTCTTGTGGCAGCAGGCCGCCTTTGCCTGGCAAGAAGCCGGGCAGAGCCAGCAAGCGGTTGCGGTGCTGGACATGCTGCTGCTGCGCTTCGCCGATCAGCCGGAACTCTGGATTCAAAAAGCCAGTCTGCAAGTGCAGGGCGGTGACGCAGAGGCGGGTTTGGCGACCTTGAGCGCCGCCCTGGAGCGCTTTGCGCAGGCCAGTGCCCCCTCGGCGGTATTGGGCAAGCTCTGGGTCTATCGGGCCGGGGCCGAGCGCCGCCTGGGCCGCATCGACGCCGCCAAGGCCTCGCTGATCCAGGCTCTGAGCCAGCCGGACTTAGACCAGCCGCTCTATGTGTTGGAGCTGGCTTTGGTCGAGGCCGCACAAGACAACCTGCCCGCCGCTCGCAGCGCCTTCGTGCAGTTGATTGCGACGTTTCCCGACAGCCCGGAAGCTGCGCTGGCCCAGCGCTATCTGGCGCGGATCGACCAGCCCTAGGTCGGCACAAACGCCCTTATTGCTCCGCCTTCAGAGCGGTCAAGCTGGTGCCAGTGAGTTGCTCAAAATTGGCTCGCGCCTTGGCCTCATAGGCCTCGCGTTGCTCGAGGTACTCCAGCCCGCAAACCAGCTTTTTCTGCGGGTCGCTCAGCGTCGCAGCGTGGCGCATGATATAGCGACCCTGGAAATTCTCTCGGTTGTCAGTGACTTGCATCACCAGCTCGTTGGGGTGGGTTTCGGCGCGATACCGCATGTGGATGCGGGTGACGAAGGCGTTGCGTGCCTCACCGGGCATAGGTGGCATGGGTGCGCCGCGGCGCATGATCAAAGCCTGGCGCACAGCGTCTTGCACGTCGGCATCAAAGCGCAAGATCAGCGCTTCTTCGGCGTCGGAGATCAAAGGCTTGGGCTCTTCGATCCAGAAGGCACCCAAATCGCGCAGCTCGTCATTGGACAAGGGGTCGGCGGCGCAGGGATCACACCAGCTCATGTCCCAAGCGTATTCCAAAAAGGCCGTGGCATAGGACCGGTCCTGGATCGCCTTGGCGAAGGTGCGGCGGTAGAAATCCTGGAACACGCTGTCGGTGCGCACCGGAACATCTACGTCCGAAGGAATGCGCGTCAGCGGATAGGATGTCAAATCCACCTGCCCCCGATCGGTCAGGAAATAAGCGATCAGGTCTTGGTCCTCGCCGGGTTTGGCGTTGGCCATGCCCAGGCGGATCGGCAGCATAAAGTCAGGGCTCTCAAACCGCATTTGCAGCGGATTCAGCTCTTGAGCCTCGCCCTTGACCGCCTCCAGCGAGACCTTGGCGACGAAGAACTTCATGCCCGCGGCCAGATAGTCCGACACCACCGGCAAGGCGCGCGGCGGGATCTGATAGCCCTCCTGATTGAGCCAGGTCACCAAGCCGTCGGCCTGCTCGGCGGACAAGATCAATATGTCGTATTCGCCGACCGAATAGGCGCGCTCGATGATCACCCCGTGATCGGCGGCGGTCTCCATCATGGGCGGCAGTGCGCCTGCCATGGGTGCGGCCAGAGGCATAGCCATGCGAAACTTCATCTCATCGCAGGGGTTGGGGTCGGTGTATTCCACCAGGCGCGGGGCGCTGTAATCGTCCAAATGGGTCACCGCCGCGCTGGAGGCCAGCCGCACGTCGTCTTCTTCCAAAATGACCGGCACCGGCACCACCAAGGCAAAATCCTTCAGCGGGCCTTGATAGTCAGAGACCATGGTGATGACCGACTGCTGGCCTTTGCGCGCATAGACCACCTTAGAGGCCGAATTAAAAAGATCGCCGGTCGCGCGGCCAACGTAAAAGCCGCAAAACGCGCTGGCGCTGCTGGCGAGACTGGCGGCCAGCACCAGCCCCATAGCTGCAGCTTGAATAAGGCTGGCAAAGGCGTTGGATCTGCGCATGGCTCGGTCTCCGGCTTGAGGGAAGGTGCAAGGCAGCATAGCAGGAAATTGCGCAGGCCGCAGCCTGCCAGGTCCTCACAAATATGCGCCGCACCGCGAAAAGCCCGAGTACATCGGAAAAGCAGCAGTAGATCAGGTCGAATCACAGCCTTGATCGGCATGGAGCGACGCGGCCTGGGTGGAAGGCGCTGGCCCATACAAAAAAGAGCGCTGACTTGGCCGCCGATCTTGCGATCTTTGCGGTTCAGCCAACGCCCGTCCAAGGTCTACAGGGAGGAACGATGAAAACGATCATCACCTGCTTAAGTGGTAAGCCTAGATCAATTTTTGCGCGAGGGGCCGCGTTTTATTTCTAAAATCCGCTTTGCAGGCAGCGAAGGGTGCCGCAGTCAGGGGCCTAATACTCCACGCCCTTTTGCGCTTTCACGCCTTGTTCACGGAAGGGGTGCTTGATCTGGGTCATCTCCGTCACCAGATCCGCGACCTCGATCAGCGCCTCTTTGGCGTTGCGCCCGGTCACCACGATGTGCAAATCCTCGGGACGGTCTTGCAGAGTGGCGATCACTTCCTCCAGGTCCAAGTGGTCATAGCGCAAGACGATGTTCAGCTCGTCAAAGATCAACATGTCATAGGCAGGCTCGCCGCCGCGACAGGCCTCGATCATCTCCTTGGCGGCATCCCAGGCGCGGTTTGCGGCGGCGACATCGCGCTCGCGGTCTTGGGTCTCCCAGGTGAAGCCCTCGCCCATGGTTTTGATCACGATCTGGTCCGGGAAGGCCTCCAGCACTTTGCGCTCGCCGGTCTCCCACTTGCCCTTGACGAACTGGACGACGCCCACGCGCATATCGTTGCCGATCGCGCGCGCCGCCAAGCCAAAGGCCGCCGTGGACTTGCCCTTGCCCTTGCCAGTGTGGACGATCAGCAAGCCCTTTTCGTTGGTCTTGTCGGCCAGCATCTTGTCGCGCGCGGCTTTCTTTTTGCGCGCCTTTTCATTGAAGTGAGCGTTGATTTGCTCCTGGCTCCAGCCAGCGTACTTGTCGGGCTTGGGGGCATCTTCGGTCATGCAAGGGGCCTCATATGGGTTCAGGGGTGGTTAGCCTAGAGCAGATCGCTAACGAAGAAAAGATCGGCGGGGGCTAGGCGGTTGCCGCGCTCAAGCCCGACTTGAAAGAAGGTTCGGAACCCCGTCAGATCGCGCTAAGCCTGGCCGGGGTTCAGGACGTGGTTTGAGAAATAAACCCCATAGTTGCCACGGCTCTTTTCGCCGAAGTAGCGCTGCAGTACAAAATGCGTGTCGGCGTCGGCCAAGCGCTCAAAGTCGATCTCATCTTGCGCATAAAAGCGCCCATCCAGCGGGGTCCCGTCCTCGGACACACAGCGATAAGCTACGGTCTGGCGCTGGCCTTCGCTGTCGGCATAGACGGAGAAGAGGAAACCGATGGAGGCCGTCAGACCCAGACTGCCCAGCAATCGACGGTAGGCTTGCGGGTGGCCCTCGCCAGGGTTGAGCGGCAGACGCGGCAAGCGCAAGGAGCCGTCAGCTTCTTCTTCCAAATAGACCTTATCGCCCCGGTCGATTACCGCTGAAACCGAAACCGGCTTGTCAGATCGCAAAGAGGCGCTGGCGCGCTCGATCAAACTGGGGTGATAGAAGGCCCCGCGCACATAGCCCAAGCCGTCGCGCTCCAGATCTTGGTCAAAGGCTTTGATCCGACCAATCAACAAGAGGTGGTCCCCGGCCTCGACTTGCTGATGCATACTGCAATCAAACCAGGCGCAGACATCCTTGAGCAGCGGACGGCCTTCCGGGCTGCGATACCAAGCGACCTTGGCAAAGCGATCCTCGACCCGCGAGGCGAAAACGTTGGCCACGTCGCGCTGTTGCTCGTTGAGAATATTGACCGCAAAGCCCTCTGCGGCCTGGAAGTTGGCCAAGTTGCTCGATGATTTGGCCAGCGAAATCAGCAGCAGCGGCGGGTCCAGCGACACCGATGTGAAGGAGTTGGCGGTGAAGCCAATCGGGGCCTTATCAGCGTCCAAGGTGGTGACCACCGTAACGCCGGTCATGAAGGAGCCAAATGCGTTGCGTAGGGCGCGCTTGTCCAGGTCTGTCATGGGGTGCCTTTTGGGTTTCTGTCGGTGCCGTCTTGAGACCTAGACCAAAGCGGCCAGACAGCGCTAGCCAAAAGAGAGGTCAGCGCCCGCTAAAATGAGCGGCCAGCGAGGGCTTGTGCGACTCCGCGAAACTGACAACTTTTCCGGAAAACTGTAAAAACAACGCAACGAGGTGAAAGTAAGCCTATAGCAGTACTCCCAACCTCCAAATGCGCTAATATCACCGATTAATAAGGAACGGCAACGCCATACCTGTATTGAGAGTGTTGGTGATTACGTGAGTCTTCGGGATCAAAATAACTTCCCTTGAGTTTTGATAACTCCATGACACGGCGAGCCTGCGCTCGTTTTTGCTTGGACCGAAAATAATGGTCGATCTGATTGTTCGAATAGGACACGACCCCATCATCTTGCATCTGGACCGCCCGAATCATTGGCCAACGCACTGCTTCGCTGAACGCATCGGGGAACGTGTCCCCGCCGCCGTGACCCGCTGCATTTGTAACACGAAAGGAGTACTTCTTATTCCTGGCTCTTGGGTTCGGGTCCGCTTCCCAACGGGTTCCAAGGCTTTCCACGCCGGTTTGCACGATGTCAAGGTAGTTCTTTCTGGAATCCTAGTGTCGAACTTTTGGGTTGTAGCCCCCGCCGTTTGGGAAACCCGGCGAGTTGAACGCATGCACCAGCTCTACGCTGTCTTCATTGGCAATGTATTGAGCCAAGGCTCCCCCCAGAGAATGACCAGCAACGGTGAATTTTGCGTCTGGGTATAAAACAGCCAGATCCCTAACGAATGTTCGAGCATGACCCCATTGAGTTTTACTAAACTCATAGTGCTTTCCTTCTGGACGAGGATCGCCATGGACAAATGTGTTTTCCTCAGGATAGTTGCCCATGGCAAGCTGAACGTCGGTTCGTATGTCCCCATATTGTGAAAGATCAGTGCCGGTGAACGTTATGTAGTAATTTCGTCCAACTTTCCAAGCAGATGCAGAAAATCCTGACGCGGGATCGAACATATTATGCAAGAGTTTAGCATTCACGACCTCTCTGTTAAATTCATCTTCTCTTCCACTGCCTTTATAGTTTTTCCTATCATACGATCCGCGATATGATGCACGAACTAATTGTGCTGATGTAAATACGTTTCCCATAAGGGCTCCTTTTCTTTGCAATTTCAGCATTCAACACGTTCGTAAGCGGGTTTGAATGCCTTGTTGATCCTCCCAATACAGTTTGCTTCGTGAAGATAATTCGACCATCCGAAGGCTACAATTATTAACCAAGTCACTAAATCTGGTCTCCACACGGGGCGGGGTGTATAATAGTATACGATCGCTTGACTTGGATAATCAGCGTCGTAATAATCCAATTTGCCAACCACATCTTTGCCATATATTACCATCTTTTCCAGAGTAATGGTTTTGATCTTGGTCTCTTCATCAGTTTTGGTAATGCAAAAATGTGGCTTCTCAATACGACAGAAAGGCTTCCAATATTTAGAGTTGTGATATGGAGTGATTTCAGGTTTTAGTCTTAGATCAAAGCAGGTAACTGGATCATAATCACCGCAAAAATCGTAGAAATTTCCCACATCAAAAAATGCTCTTGTTGGCTCTCGTAGTTCAAGTTCCAAATCGCGCAAAAGAGTATCTGCTTTGCTGCGCATATAGATGTCGTTGATCTGGAAACTTACCTCCAGAACAAAAAAAATACCGACAAGTGTCGCTAGAAAAACCAGCAATCGCTTCCAGAACATAGATCACCCTCTACCCCAAGCAATACACAAACCGCTGCGTGTACACTATTTGTTCTTTTAATACACCGCTTGCGGATTTGCGTCAACCTTAAACCTGCTTCGGGCGAGGAATCGCCACCTCAGACCGCAAAGCTTGCGCCGCGGGCAAAGATTTGCCACCTCTTGAGCCCAAAGCCCGCTGTGACGCGACTGCCCGTCAAGCCAGGCGGCTCGCAACCCGCGCCTTCCTTTCGCAATCAAGGTTTCACCATGCCCGCACCTGCCCGCTCACACCGAACCATTTTGCTGTTCGTCGCGCTGATTATGGTGCTGAACGCCACGGGCATTGGCCTCATTCTGCCGATCATGCCGGACCTGCTGCAAGAAATCATGCCGGGCCTCAACGAGGCCAGGGCGGCCACTTGGGGCGCGGGGCTGTCGTTTACCTACGCCGCCATGCAGTTCCTGATGAGCCCAACGCTGGGCAATATCTCTGACCGGTTTGGCCGGCGCCCGGTCTTGCTACTGTCGCTGTTCATGCTGGCCTTCGACCAACTGCTGATGGCCCTGGCGCCCAGTATGGCGCTGTTGTTTTTGGCGCGCATGGTGGCGGGCGGTTCGGCGGCCACCTATGCCACCGCCAACGCGGTTGTCGCCGACATCTCAGAGCCCGACCAGCGCGCTGCGCGCTTTGGACTTCTGGGAGCCTCCTTCGGCATGGGCTTTGTGTTGGGACCACTGATCGGCGGTTTCTTGGGCGAATTGGGCCCGCGCGCGCCCTTCTATGCCTCCTTTATACTGATGGTTGCGGCAGGAACCTTTGGCGCGATCATGCTGCCCGAAACCCTGGCCAAGGATAAGCGGCGGCCCTTCGAGTGGCGGCGGGCCAACCCGCTGGGGACGCTGGCACAGGTACGCAAGTTGCCCTCGATCTCTTGGTTCCTGGTGGCCTTCTTCTTTTTCCAAATGGCGCACTTTGTCTACCCGGCGATCTGGGCCTATTTCGCCGCCGAGCGCTATGGCTGGGCCAGCGCGCAGATCGGCTTGTCGCTGTTCGGTGTCGGGCTGGGGTTTGCAGTGGTGCAAGGCGGGCTGATCCGCAAGCTGCTGCCCATCTTGGGCGAGGCGAAAACCGCGCTGCTCGGTTTTGCCATCAATGCGACGATCCTGGTGCTGGTGGGGCTCTCAACCCAGGGCTGGCAGGCCTATATCTTGCTGCCCTTGGCGGCCCTGGGTGCCATCGCTACCCCAGCGCTGAACGGCATGATGTCTCGGCTGATCGACGCCAAGTCGCAGGGCGAGCTGCAAGGCGCGACCGCTGGTGTCACCGCGATTACCATGATGATTTTGCCGCCCAGCATGGGTTGGATTTTCTTTTTCTTTACCGATCCCGCGGCGCGCATCGCCTATTTCCCCGGCGCGCCCTTTGTCGTGGCCGGGGCGCTGATGGCGATTGCCATATGGCCGCTGATGCTGGGCATTAAACGCATGCGCGCGCGTGAGGCGGCGGCCGCGGCGACCCAGGTCGAAGACAGCGAACCGCAAGCTGTACCAGTTGCTAGCGAATAGCAAGGCCAGCAAAGAGCGCGGATGTAAACGAGCGCCGGGCCGCCGCGACCGCTCTGCCGTCTGCCAGGTCGTGGCAACGCAGGTCGAATCATAGCCTTGCGCCGCATGGAGCGACCCGGCTTTGGTCTTATACGAGCGCCGGGCCGCCGCGACCGCTCTGCCGTCTGCCAGGTCGTGGCAACGCAGGTCGAATCATAGCCTTGCGCCGCATGGAGCGACCCGGCTTTGGATTTAGTCCGCGGCCTGCCAGCGCACGGCGGTTTCCTGGTAGCCCACACGCTGCGCCTCATTGAGCCCCGCAGGCTCGGCGATCTGTGCCTGTACCAGCGCTGCAACCCGCTCAAACAGAGCCTCCAGGCCGTCAAACGGCCGCTGGTCCCGCCAATCGCCGCCATACAGACGCGCCAAGAACTGGGCGTGCTGAAGGGCCAGCGCGTCGCTGGCCAAGCGAGAGGTTGCGCCCAGCGCGCGATCCAGCGCGGCGGGCAGGTCGCAGGGGGCCTGATCCAACAGCTCGGGATGGTCAGCGGCCAGGGTCAAAACCTGAACGTTGATCAAGAACTCCAGCTCCATCAGCCCGCCGGGACGCAGCTTCACTTCGCCAGCCGAGGGCTCGGCCTCATAGCGCGCGCGGCGCAAACGCCCCAGCATCTTCCAAGCATCCTGGTGAAGCTGCAAGCCATCGCGCGGCTTGGACAAGATCGCGCGGCGCACGGCGCGAATATCCTGGCTGATGCCAGGATCGTCCAAAACAACCCGGCTGGTGACTAGGGCTAGGTGCTCCCAGGTGTGGGCCTGCTTGGCCTGATAGGTCTCGAACGACGACAAGCTGACCGTCGGCGGTCCCGAGCGCCCCGAGGGACGCAGGCGCGTATCCGTAGGGTAGGCGCGGCCCTCCTTCATCGGTGCGTCCAACAAAGCGACAAAGCGGCGAGCGATCTTGTTGGCTTTTTCAAATTCGGTGCCGTTGGGCACGATGAAAATCAGATCCAAATCGGACAGCGGCATCATGTTGCGCGTCGCCAGTTTGCCCAGCGCCAACACGCTGAAGGGCAGCGCCTCGAGCCCTTGTTCCTGGCACAAGATGTCCGAGGCAAGCTGAAGCGTCATGTCCGCCAGATCGGTCAAAAAACCCTGCGCCCACAAAGTATCTTTCTGCTCATCGAACACCGCCAGAAAGGCCATATAGAGCTGCTCGTTGACGAAGGCCCGCAGCGCGCCCAACTGGCGCTCATAGTTAGGCGCGGCGGTGACCAGCGCTTGGCCGGTCTCCAAATCTGGCACCTCCGGCACCCGGCCTCCGTTGGAGATGAGGCCGTCTACCACATAGGGCGATTGGTGCAGCAAGATCGCCATGGCGCCCGAGTGCATCAAAGGGCGGATGACGTGGGCGGTCAGGCGCGGCTGTTCGGCGAACAAACGCAGGTAGGAGCCCGCGCTTGGACCTAGACTTTTCAAAAAGGCGTGGGTCGCTTTGGCGGCCGCGTTGGCATCGGCACTCTCCAGACAAAGACGTGCCATTTCCTGGCCCAACGCCTTGAATTTTGCCTCAGCGTCTTGGGGCAAACCGTAGGCCTGGAAGCCCGCTTGCCAAATGTTGAGCAGCTCAATGTCGGTCTCAACCGCCGCGCCCAAGCTGTCATCGGTAGCAAAGTAGGCCTGAAACGCGGCCTGGACGCGGGCACGGATCGCCACCACCTCTTGCTCAAGCGCCGCCCAATCGGGCTGCCCTGAGCGCTGGGCAATCCAGGCTTGCTGATCGGGGGTGTTGGGCAATGCATGCTCGTGGCCGTCGGCCCAGAGCTGCACTCGATTCTCCAGAGCGCGCAGCCGCTTATAGGCGGGCTCAAGCTCGGGGGCCAACAGGCCTTCGTCCACCAAGACCCGCAAGGCGGACAGCGTGTGGGCAGTCTGCAAACGCGGATCGCGACCGCCCCAAACCAACTGATGCGCATTGACCAAGAACTCGATTTCGCGAATGCCGCCGCGGCCCAGCTTGGTGTGGAAGCCCGCTGCCTGGTCCAGCGGCACCTGCTGGGACCGCTCGCTTTTCAGCTCGGGGTGCTCGGCGTGGATCTTGGTGTGCAGAGCGTTGATCTCGTCGATTGCGCCCTTGTCCAATGAACGCCGCCAAATGAAGGGGTGCAGCTCGGATAAAAAGCGCCGCCCGGCCTCCAGATCGCCGGCCACCACCCGCGCCTTCATCATGGCCAAACGCCGCCAGGGCGGTGAGTGGAAAAAGAAATAGTCTAGCCCGGCTGCCACCGACATGGCCAAGTCCGTAACCGAAGGATCCGGACGCAAGCGCCAGTCAATGCGCCAGGCAAAGGGGCCGGTCTTGGAGCCATCCAGCAGCTTGTTGAGATTGCGCAGCGCGCGCGCGCAGACATCGGTCTTACCCTCAAAGGCTTTCACCGGCACCAAATCGGGCTCATAGAAGGCCACCAAATCCACGTCGGACGAAAAATTCAGATCCTGACCGCCCAGCTTGCCCAGCCCCAGAATAAACAGGCCTGGTATGGGGCCTTGGTCGGGAAGCTCGGTGGTGCGGCGCTTCATGTCCGGCTGACGCCAGGCTGCAGCAAGCCCCTCGTCCAGCATGCGGTCGGCTTGATCGGACCACCAATGGCCCAGGGTCTCAGGGTCTTCACCGGCTGCATCGCGTGCAATATAGTCGCGCTGGATGCGGCGCTTGTCGGCCAAAAAGCCTGCCCGAACCTCGTCACCGCCGCTCAAGGGTTCGGGGCCATCTAGCCGCTCTTGCAAGGGGAAGACATCCAAGGGCGAGACAAGTGCGGACATAGCGGCGCTTTCATGCAAAAGATCGGGGCACCAGCATGGCCCAGCTCGCCTTGGTGCTCAAGTCCTGTCGCCTGCCCTTATGGCCGAGCGGCGGCTGTTTCGCCCGTCACCAGAGCTGGTTTTGCATCTCAAAACCGACACGAATGCCAAAGGTGTGAGTGCCGCCGCCGTCGGTCAGCTTAGGATCGTCTAAGATCTGGCTGTGTTCATAGAGCCCGATGATCAGACCGCCCTCGGTCACATAATCAATGCCTATGCCAAAATCATACAGCAGCGCGGTTTCCTTGTTGCTGTAAGACGTGGCGTTCCAAGTGCCTGAAAAATCATAACTGGCGCGGCCCAGGCCCAGGTGAATATAGGGCTCCAGAACATCGTTCTCCAGGCGGTAGTGAACCCCCGGCGTGACCGAAAAGCTGGTGTAATCGCCACCGGTGACGGCCCAGGTAGCAGCGTTAGAATCGGTGACTTGATCGAAATTCATCGTCACATTCGACACCTTGAGGTTCAGGCCAAAGCCCGAAAACAAGTCCTGCTCAAGCCCCAGCGCGAAGGAGCGCGCATAGCGCGGATCGAAATTCACGCTGTAGGTATTGCTGAGCTGATAGCTGCTCTCCCGCACCACGGTCGGGCCGCCTTGCAAGATGACACGCGTATCGTTGTTTGTGATGGGCCAAGCACCCTGCTGGCTGTCCAAATCGTAGGGGTCATAGGCCGCATTGTCGCTGCCTAAGTCCTCGTAACGATCCCCGCTTTCGTCCGCCCAAGCGCTGTTTGGCCCGCTCACCGTCAGCGCTAGGGCCAAGACCGTGACTGCATAGGCTAGGCCGAGAGGAACAGAGAGCCACATAGGGCGACGATGGGCGAACATGCAAGCATTCCTTTGAAGGCCAGTCGGACACAAACAACAAAGCCAAATTCGGTGGCTTGCGGGCCAAACTGCCCGCAGACTGGAGAGGCTAGCATGCCCAAGCTCGCACCAAGCCTTGGTGAGCAAGTCATGCACGGCTTTTTGCATGCGACCCCAGATTGGTCCCCACATGGACCACCTACCGGGCCTAGGCCAGCAGGCAAGTGTCCGCCCTAGGGTAGGCCTTGGGCTGGAGTCTCTCCACGCTAGCGCGCAGCGTGAAGCCAGGTCCGGAACCTGGCGCTGGAGAAGACCCGGGGCAGGCTAGGATTTGCTCATCTTGGCTGCATCCTTGCCAAACACCGCAACAGCAAACACTATTTTGTGATGCCATGCCCAGCTAAGTCGCCCGCTTTTTGATCTACATCAACTTCGCGAGCCAAAGGCTGGGCTAGAGCCTGTTAGCGTGCCATTTTGCCCATTTGCAAAACCAAGATATTCTACAATTATCCCATTTTGCGCCGCAGCTTATGTCACACCTCGTACAATGGGGATCCGGGGTTGGATCGGGTCCGCACCGCGATCATGTGGACCGGCGCCGCGCACCTCGGTCGGGCAGCGGTGTTTTGCTGGTTCAGACAGCCCCCAGCCGTGACGTAACTGTAGCCGATTCAGGAGGCGCCCATGTCCTATGGCCTCACCCAGAAATGGCGACACATCGCCGATGTGATTCGCTCAGAAATCGACCGGCAGCTCTATCGCCCGGGCGACCAATTGCCGACCGTCGTAATTTTGGCTGAACGCTTCGGGGTCAACCGCCACACGGTGCGGCGTGCGCTGGACTCTTTGCAGCAATCAGGTCTGGTCTCGATGGAGCAAGGGCGCGGTACTTTTGTTGCAGATACCCGCGTGTCCCACCGCCCGCCTCAGCGCTTGGCGCTCAGTCTGTCGGCGCAACCGCTTGATGCGCTGGCGGGTCTGGGACTCAAACAAGACAATACTGGATTTGGAGCCAGCCAACCTCGTCTGTCTCATCAGCGTTTGATGTTGGAAAAGATCCAACCCAACCCCGAGCTGTGCGCGCTTTTCCAAGCCTCAGAGACCGAGGCCTTGTGGCACCTGCGCATTCTGACCCACCTGGGCCATGACCCCTTGTGTATGTCCAACCACTACCTTCGGGTCCGCCGCTTTGCCGACCTAGACGCCAGTTTGCTGCGCGAAGGCCACGATGTGGCAGCCAGCCTGGCCGCGCACGGATATCGCCAGATCGAGCGGCAGGAGACCAGCCTGCAAGCCACCATGGCGACGCCGGATCAAAAGCACCGCCTGGAGCTGTCAGATAATCACCCCGTACTGATCACCTCTGGCTTGGATCGCGATGGCCAAACCCAAGAGCTGTTGCAATACGTCATCACCGCCTGGCCAGCCCAGCGGGTCTATTTTCTGCACGACCAAGGCGACCAGCCCAACGACGGCTTGCTGAAATCCCAGGAGCCCGCACGGGGTAAAGGGGGCGATTACCTGTCAGAGAATCAGGCGCCAGATTTACAGGCGGCGGCTGTCGCCTAGGCTACAGCGTACCACGCTGGTCGCACACGACAGCGTACCACGCTGGTCGCGCACGCTCGCCAATCGCCGTTTTTTCAGCTTTCAGGGCGCATTTTGCCTCAGAAAACGCATTCGGCTGTGGGCCTTAAACCTGAGGTATTTGAGACCCGCGCAGAGAGCTGCTAAACACGCTGCAAGTATAAAGACTCTTGCTGTGTAGGACTGCCCCTTGGTCGACGAAACCACCCTGGATCCCGCTGCTTCCGATCCTTCGGATATTGCCCGCATTACCATCGAAGAGGAGATGCAACGCTCCTACCTCGATTATGCCATGTCGGTCATCGTGGCCCGGGCCCTGCCCGACGTGCGCGATGGCCTGAAGCCGGTGCACCGCCGCATCCTCTATGCGATGAAAGAGGGCGGCTTTGACTGGAACCGCGCGCACCGCAAGTCGGCCAAGGCCGTCGGTGAGGTCATGGGTAACTATCACCCCCACGGTGACACCGCCATCTATGACACCATGGTGCGCTTGGCGCAGCCCTGGTCGATGCGGCTCAAGCTGGTCGATGGACAGGGCAACTTTGGCTCGGTCGATGGCGATCCTCCGGCGGCCCAGCGTTACACCGAAAGCCGCCTGACCCGTGCCGCCAGCCAGATGCTGGACGACATCGACAAGGACACGGTGGATTTTCAGCCCAACTACGACGAAAGCACCACCGAGCCCGTGGTGCTGCCTACACCCTTCCCCAACCTGCTGGTCAACGGCGGCGGCGGTATCGCGGTGGGCATGGCCACCAACATCCCGACCCATAACCTGGGCGAGGTGATCGAGGCGGCCAAAATGCTGCTGGAGAACCCCGGCGCCACCATCGACGAGCTGATGACCGTCCTGCCCGGCCCGGATTTCCCCACCGGCGCGCTGATCTTGGGCCGCTCGGGCATTCGTTCGGCCTACCACACCGGTCGCGGCTCAGTGATGATGCGCGCCGCAACGCGGATCGAGACCTTTGGCAAGAACGACCGCGAAGCCATCGTCATCGACTCGCTGCCCTACCAGGTCAACAAGGCCAAACTGGTCGAAAAGATCTCTGAACTGGCCAAGGAAAAGATCGTCGAAGGCATCTCAGAATGCCGCGATGAGTCCGACCGCGAAGGCATGCGCGTAGTGATCGAGCTGAAGCGCGACGCCCAAGCCGACGTGGTGCTGGCGCAGTTGTTCCGCTATACCCAAATGCAGACCTCATTCGGCGTCAACATGCTGGCGATCGACCAGGGTCGGCCCAAGCTGTTGAACTTGAAAGAGGTGCTGGCCGCCTTCATCGACTTCCGCTTTGAAGTGGTGACACGCCGCACGGCTTACTTGCTGAACCAAGCCCGCGACCGCGCCCACATCTTGGTCGGCTTGGCCGTGGCCGTGGCCAATATCGACGAGATCATCGCGCTGATCCGCTCTGCCCCAGACCCGGTCGCAGCGCGCGAGCAGCTCATGGCCCGCCATTGGCCCGCCGCAGACATCGCGCCCATGATCGCCCTGTTGGACGATCCGCAGTACCGCGTCGCCGACGACGGCACCTACCAACTGTCTGAAGCCCAGGCGCGCGGCATCTTGGATCTGCGTTTGCAGCGCCTGACCGGCCTGGAGCGCGAGAAGATCAGCGACGAGCTGGAAGAGCTGGCCGCCAAGATCAAAGACTATCTGGACATCCTAAGCTCGCGTGACCGCGTTGTGACCATCATCCGTGACGAGATGGATGCCTATGCCGCCATGCACGGCGATGGCCGCCGCACCGTGATCGAGGACATCGAGTTCGACCAGGACATCGAAGAACTGATCCCGCGCGAGGATATGGTCGTCACGGTCAGCCACGCGGGCTATGTCAAACGCGTGCCGCTGGACACCTACCGCGCCCAACGCAGAGGCGGCAAGGGCCGTGCCTCCATGACCACCAAAGACGAGGATTTCGTCACCCGCGTGCTGGTCTGCAATACCCACACACCGGTGCTGTTCTTCTCCTCTGTGGGCAAGGTCTATAAGACCAAGGTCTATAAGCTGCCAGCGGGTGCTCCCCAGGCGCGCGGCAAGCCCTTTGTCAATATTCTGCCGCTGGAGACCGGGGAGACCATCACCACCTTCCTGCCCATCCCCGAGGATGCCAAGGAGGCCGACGGCCTCTACCTCATGTTTGCCACCTCGACCGGCATGGTGCGCCGCAACGCCCTGTCCGATTTCGAGCGCGTGCAGTCGAACGGCAAAATCGCCATGAAGCTGGATGACGGCGAGCAATTGATCGGCGTGCAAATCGCGCGCGAGGATCAAGACATGCTGCTGGGCTCTGCCTTCGGCAAGGCCATGCGCTTTGCGGTCAGCGATGTGCGGGTCTTCCAAGGCCGCGATTCGCGCGGTGTGCGCGGCATCAAGCTGGCAGCGGGCGACCATCTGATCTCGACAGCGGTGATAGATCACGTTGATCTGGACATTGAGGAACGCGACGCCTACCTGCGCCGTGCCAACGCCATCCGCCGTGCGTCTGAGGGCGACGAACCCGACCTGCAAACCGGCGGTGTTGAGCTGAGCATGGAGCGGTTCGCTGAGCTGTCAGCGCACGAGCAGCGCTTACTGGCGGTGGCCAACGACGGCTTTGGCAAGCAGACCTCGGCCTTCGAATACCGGGTGACCGGTCGTGGCGGCCAGGGCGTTGAAGCCATCGACCTGTCACGCAGCAAGGCCTCTGGACGCGCCGAGACCATCGCGCTGATCCCCGTGACACCGAACGACCAGCTCATGCTGGTGACCGACGGTGGTAAGCTGATCCGCATGGGCGTGGACGAAATCCGCGTCGCAGGCCGCAGCACCCGAGGCGTGACCCTGTTCCGCATCGCCGAGGACGAGCGCATTGTCTCGGTGGCGCGCCTGGAAGACGCGGGCAACGAGGAGCCGGACGATGGCGAGGTAGGCGTGGCAGGCGATGCTGACCCAGCCGCACCCGAGGGCGACGACAGCGCGGCCTAACCGCTGAATTCGCAGGCAACTGCGAGACTGAAACGCTGGCCCGGCCGGTTGCACTTCAGCGCCCTGCCGGGTCTTCGCATTTTGCCCCGAGCCTTGCGGGGCTCCTTGTCCCATCCTAGGGTTTTTACTCGCGGAGCAGGATATGGGGGCGGTCGCAATGCAGGGCGAGCACAGCAAGCTTGAAGACTTCCTTCGGCGCTACTTCGCGCGCATCGTTGCGGCGATCCTCTTCGGCTTTGTTGCCACTTGGCTGGTGACCGAGATCTTTTTCGATACAGTGGTGACCCTTGGTACGCGCGCATTCATAAGGTCGTTGGCGATGGCGACGCCGCATCGACGAGAGGGACAAGCCCATTGACCTCAAAGGGGTCTTTGCCCTGGGCTTTTCAGTTCCAGATGACGCGCTGAACTTCAGTGATTGTGACTTGAGCGCTGCGGTGTTGGCGGGCGCAAAGCTGAACGGCTACCATTTCAAGTCTTCAATCCTTCGAGGCGCCAACCTGAGCGGTGCCATCCTGCGAAGTGCTGAACTTAGCGGGTCCAACCTGAGCGAGGCCGACCTGGGTGGTGCCGAGCTAGTCGAGGCCGACCTGAGCGAGGCCGACCTCGGCGGGACCAACCTGTATCGTGCCGACCTGAGCGGGGCCGCGCTGCGCGGGAACACTCTATGCTACGCAAACAATTTGACCCAGGACCAAATCGACCTGGCCGATGGAGACGAAAGCACCGTTCTGCCGGATGGCCAAGAGCCACCAGCGCATTGGTCAAAGCACGAAGATTCGCAAGACAAGGACTAGCGATCCGCCAAGCAGTGGCGTTCGCCAGCTTTGGCCAGCGCAAATCCACTTTCAGCCCTTGGGGCCTCGGGGTTTGCTGGTTGTTCCGCGCAAATCCACCTAAGGGGTTTGCTGGTTGTTCCGCGCAAATCCACCTAAGGGGTTTGCTGGTTGTTCCGCGCAAATCCACCTAAGGGGTTTGCGCTAGCCACGCGGGTGGCTCTCCTTCAGCGCGAGCAGCAGCCAAAGTCCCGAGGCCAGCATGGCCGTACCCGTGACCCAAAACGCGGGCTCCAGCAGGCCCCAGGCGTCGGCCACCAGCCCCATGGCCAGCGCGCCAAAGGCGTAGCCCAGATCGCGCCAAAAGCGGTAGACCCCCAGCGCCGAGCTGCGCCAGGCCGGATGCGCCAGATCGCCCATAGCCGCAATCAAAGTCGGGTAGAGCAGCGCCATACCAACACCGATCACCGCCGCGGCCAAGCTCCAAGCCAACAGCCCCGCCAGCGCCGGAAAGACCAGCACGCCCAGCGCACAGAGCCCAAAGCCCGTCACCGTTGGCCCTTTGCGACCAAAGCGATCAGACAACGGTCCGGTCCACAGCTGGCTGGCACCCCAAACAAAGCCATAGACGCCTGTCACCCAACCGACCTCGATCAGGCTCGCGCCGCGCGCCAACAGATAGACCGGCATCAGCCCCCACATGAGCGCATCAACGAATTTCTCGATACAGCCCGCTTGGGATAGGGCCAGAAAATTGCGGTCGCGCCAGCTCACCAGCGCAAAGACCTGACCGGTGCTCAGCGCCTCGGATTTCGCGTCTGGCCCGGCTGCCTGAGCGCGCCGGGTGGTCTCGGCCTGGGCAAAGGGCAGGGTCTCGGTAAAGGCCACCAGCGCCCCCGCCAGCGCCACCAACGCCACGGTCAGGCCAAAGACAAACAGGCTCCAGCGCGGATCAAAGCTGCTGGCCAGATAGCCGGTCGCCAAGCCCGCCAGCGCCACCCCGCCGTAGCCCGCGAACTCGTTGAGGCCGGTCGCCAAGCCGCGCTCGCCCGCTTTGACGATATCCATTTTGGCGCTGACCGTCATCGACCAAGCGAAACCCTGATTGACGCCCAGCAAGACGTTGGCCACCACCAACCAGCCCCACGAGGGCGCCCACAGGATCATAAAAGGAATCGGCAGGGCTGCAATCCAACCCCAGATCAGCACCCGGCGACGACCCAGGCGCTCGGACAGGCGGCCCGAGACGAAGTTCATCGCGCCCTTGACTAAGCCAAAGGAGATGATCAGCGCGAATATGGCGGTCATGGAGCCGCGTGCCAAGCCAAAGTCGCTCTCGGCCAGCGCGGGCAGTACCGTGCGCTGGGCACCAATGGTCAGGCCGACAAACAGAACCTGCAGCAGTTGTTCAAGAAACGCCCGGCGATTGACGGCAATGCCCAGGTGATAGCTCATGCGGGCGGCCTAGCCGCTCACCGCGTGGCGGCCCTGAGCGTCATAGATCACCGGGAACCAATCTTCGCGCAGGCGCTGGCCGGGCTGCATGTCATGACCAGGGAAGGGTGGTGAAGTTCGGCCGGGACGCTGGACATAGCGCGCGTCGTCGCCCACGACCCGCAGCGAAAAGGCCCGGCGGCGATTAGCGCTGTCGTTGCCCCGCGCGCCGTGCAGCACCATGAAGTTAAACGCCACCGCATCGCCCGGCTCCATGGCCCATTCGGCCACCGTCATGCCCTCGGCGTCGGGATCGGGCACCGGCATGTAGTCGTCTTCGTTGGGGTAAAAGCTGGTCTCGGCCAACCAACGGGTCGGCAGCACAGGCTTGTCCCAAAGGTGCGAGCCCGCCACACAGCGCAAGCTGGCTTCGCGCACAGGGTCCAGCGGCACCCAATAGCTCAGGGTCTGCTGGCCCTCGACGAAGTAATAGGGCCCGTCTTGGTGCCAGGGCGTGGGCTTGGAGGTGCCCGGCTCCTTGACCAGCACGTGGTCGTGGAACAATTGCACGGTCTGCGAGCCCATCAGCGCGGCGGCCACTTCGGCAGCGTCGCAGCTGTTGAGCGCGTCCTGAAACTCAGGGATGCGCTGCCAGTTGCAGTAGTCGTCGAAAAAGCGCCCAGCTTCACCGGGTTTCAGGTTCTCTGCCGCATAGGGGCCGGGCTCGGCCATATTGCGCTCAACGCCTTGGCGCAAGATCTCGACCTGGTCTTTAAACAGGCCGCGAATAACAGCCACGCCGTCACGCTGAAAGGCTTGAATGTCGGCGGGCGATACAAGGGGATGGGACATGCAAGGGCTCCAAGCGCAAATAAACCGGTTCGATGCGCTGCACGCTAGACCCCTGGCTGGCCCCTGCCAAGCCCGATTTCACCCGCTGTCTGCGCCATCGTGTTGCGCCCCTTTCTGGGCAAACCGCGGTTTTCGCTAGCCCCCTCGCCTGCTTTTTGGCTATGTCAGTGCGGCCCAGAGGCCCATCGGCCCCGAGCCTGTTCCGCTTTCACCAGACCGAGCCCCGCGTGACCTACCTGCGCTTCATCGACGGCCTGCGCGCCTTTGCCATTTTGCCGGTGCTGGCCTTTCACCTGTCGCCTAGCCTGCTGCCGGGCGGCTATCTGGGTGTGGATGTCTTCTTTGTCATCTCGGGCTTCTTGATCACCGGCGTGCTGATCAAGGACGCTGAGCAAGGCTCGCGCGGGGTCGCGGTGGCCCTGTTGAGCTTTTGGGAGCGGCGCATGCGGCGCTTGTTGCCCGCCTCCAGCCTGGTGCTGTTGGTCAGCTTTATCGGCGCGCTGGTGTTCTTGTCGCTGGAAGATGCCGAGGTCTTTGGCGGCAGCCTGATCGCCGCGGCGCTGTTTCACGCCAACATCTTTTTTGCCCGAACGCTGGATTACTTCGCCGCCCCACCCGAACAGCACCCCTTGCTGCACTTCTGGTCGCTGGCGGTCGAAGAGCAGTTCTATTTCATCTGGCCGCTGGTGATCTTGCTGGCCTTCCGCTTTGGTAGGGGCCGCGCGCTGGCCGCCAGCATCATTGTGGTCTTGTCACTGGCGTCTTTTGCCTGGCTGCTGTGGGGCCCCGACGCTGCCTCTGGACAGCACTTCTACCTGTTGACGACCCGCGTTTGGGAGCTGGGCTTGGGCTCTCTGCTGGCCTTGACCCTGCCGCTGCTGCATTTGCCTGCGCGGCTGGCTCAGGCCGTATCGTTGATGGCGGCGCTGGTGATTTTGGCCAGTTTTGCGGTCTTGTCGGAAGACTACGGCCTGCCAGGCCCGGCCAGCCTGCCCTTGGTGGTTAGCACGGCAGTGTTGCTGTGGGCTGGCGCGCGCCAGGGCGGCCAAGCGCCAACCTGGATCACCCGCGCGCTGTGCTGGCGGGGCTTCGTGGCCATCGGCCTCATCTCCTATTCGCTCTATTTGTGGCACTGGCCGGTGTTGGCCTTTGCCCACGCCGCCTTCGCAGGCGCGCTGCCGCTCTGGTCTTGGCTGCCTTTATTGGCGCTGATCTTTATGGCCTCCCTTCTGTCTTGGCGCTTCGTCGAGCGGCCGATCCGCCGCTGGAAAGGCGCGGTGACCACCAAGCTCAAGCTGGCGGTTGTTGGGGGCAGCCTAGCGGGCCTGTTGGCGCTGGCGGGCCTGGGCGGCAGTCTGATCGCTCTGGACGGCATGCCCTGGCGTTTGTCGGGCGTCGAGCGGCTGATCTATAGCCAGCAAGCCACCAGCAACCCCTATCGCAAGCGCTGCGATTCTTGGCAGAAGGCCGAGGCCGCGCCCGAATTCTGCACGCTGGGCCGCGCCTATGATCGCCAGCACGGCTACGACGCTTTGCTGATTGGCTCCTCCTTTGCCGATCACCATGTGCCGGGACTGAAGCTCTGGGCTGAACAGCAGGGCATCAGCCTGCGCCAAGTCACCAACTCGACCTGCTCAGGGGTGCCGGGCTTGATCCGCCCGACCTATAAAAAGGTGCAGATGTGCAAAGATTATCACCAAACCATCCTGCGCATGATCGAGAGCAACCCTAACCTCAAGCTGTTGATTTTGGCCAATCACTTCCGTTTTGCTGCCGACTTTGAGGCCTTGCTTGCGGCGGGTGATCCCCACACCCAGGCGCTGGCGGATTTCGCGACTGACTTGCAGGCGCGCGGCATTGCTTTGCAGATCATCGCGCCGATCGAAAGCAGCATGACCCTGCGCGACCCCTGCATAAAGCAGGCCATGCTTGATGTCTCCGCCGAGGCGGCTTGCGGGAAAGAAAAAACCGAGGGATTGAGGCAGACCGAGGCCTTCTATGCCGGGCTGGCTGCGCGCTTTGATGGGCTGGGGCTCAGCCTGCCGAGCGCTGCTATGTGCCCAGACGGACTGTGCCGGCTGGTGGCCGACGGCACGCTGTTGTATCGCAACGAGGGGCACCTGAACGCCTACGGGGCGCGCTGGCTTGCGCCCAAGCTGGGCCTGCCCGATCTGGTTCGTCGTTAAGGCAAGTGACACGGAGCACAGAACGCGGTGCGCTCATTTTGACTCAGCAAACGCAAGGCACAAAAAAACCCACGGCCGGGCGGCTCGCGGGGTTGCGCACACTGGTGATCCCTACGGGATTCGAACCCGTGTTGCCGCCGTGAAAGGGCGGTGTCCTAGGCCTCTAGACGAAGGGACCAGAGTGTGTGGAGAGGTGGTATATCCAGAGTCACCTGCCTGCGCAAGCCCCTTTTTTCGCCAAAACCAAAGTTTTGCGTCCCAAGCTAGCGCTGGACTTTGACCGTCATCCAGTCCTTGCCAAACACCTCAGCCAACGTGAAGAGCATGGCGGCGTTCTTGGGGTGCAGCCGCACACAACCGTGCGAGGCCGTGCGGCCCAAACGGCGCACAGCATTGGTGCCATGGATGGCGTAAGGACCGTTGAAGAACATAGCGTGGGGCATGGGCGCATTGTCGTATTTCCGCGATTTATAGTGCCGATGCATGCGCTGAATGCCCCAAGTTCCGGTCGGGGTGCGGTAGCCCTTGCGCCCGGTTGAGACCGGCCAATCGTACCAAGGCTTGCCGTTGACGCTCACGATCATGCGTTGCTCGGACAGGTCGATTTGCGCCACGATGTGGCCGCTACCCATTTGCGCCTTGGCGAGCTGAGCTGCCTGCTTGTAGCCCTGCAAAGCGCCCTTGCCGCTGGTGAATTCTGGGATCGGTCCTAAGGACCTTGGTTGGCTCGGGGCCAAGGGTGTGGGTGCGGGGCTTGGAGTCGCCGGTCGTTGGTAGATGACCTGTGGGTAAGCGGGCTGCTGGTATGCGGGCTGCTGGTATGCGGGCTGCTGGTAGATCACCGGCGGGTAGATCGCCTGCGGGTAGACCGGCTGTTGGTAGATCACCTGAGGATAGCCCAGCTGGCCATAGCCCTGCTGGGGACTTGCAGGTTGCACAGGCGCACGTTGACTGGGCGCGGTTTGACTGGGCGCGGTTTGACTGGGGGCAGGCTGAAGCGGCCAGAGGCGCAAGGGCCGACCTTGGCGCTCCCAGAACGCCGCCTGCTGTTGGCCCGAAGTTACCGCCGGAACGGTGGGCGCAGATGGCGGCAAGCCGTATTGCAGCTGCTGGGGCTGCGTCGAGGGTTGGGCGACCGGCGTCTCGTCAAACTGGTACTGCGCTGGCTGGCCAGAGGGCGAAGTGGGCAAGATCGCGGTGGGAATTCTGATCGGTTGAGGCAAGACCAGTGGGGCGCTTTGCGCCGGGATCACGAGCGGCTGAAACCCGCTGGCGCTGGCGTGGGGCAGCGCGGTGTTCTGGCCCCAAGCCGGGGCAAGTCCAGCAAGGACAAGCAAGGTTGCAACGGCGGTCATCAAGCGAAAAATCGGTGGCATAGGGCCTCAGCTGTTCGGTGGAGGTCCCCTTGGCGGCGTCCCTTGTGCTCTTGCGAGCAGGTGAGCTGCGATCTTGGACCCTGGCCGCCCCCGCAACGGGGAGCAGCAGTCCTGTGCTGGTGCCAGATTCTCGGCAAGATTTCAACCTAAAGTAGGCAACATCTCTGTTTTGCGACTTAACATTGCCAAAATGCCGCCACGCAGGTCGCCCTGACTTAGCCGTCCCTGTCTAGGGACACTAGGTCTTCGCTCCGAGCTCCTTCAAGTTCGCCCGTGTCCGTACTGTCCGATAACGTGGTTGGTCTTGGTTTCGGCGGTGGTGCTGACCACGCGCGAAGGTACTGCGCAACCATGGTGTAAAACAATGGGACAATGGCCTCAATGTCTTCCACGAAGGTCTGGCGGCCAGCGAAGCGCTTTGCATCGGTATGCACCATAATGACTTCGAATGAATGTGGCACCAGTGCTCCATTGTCCGCTTGAATACTTTCTGGATCTTCTCGCAATTTCGCCAAAGAACGTTCCGTGGCCTTCGCTTTGCCGGGCCAATGGGCACGAATTAGGATTCGCGGATCATCGTCTTTCAACATTCGAAGCAGCCACGTCATACGTGACCTTGTTTTCACTTTGTCCTCTGGTGCCCTGAGTCTTATGGAAACTTGTAGGCTGCGGCGCGCCAGATCAGCGCTAATTTCAAGATCGCCCGCAGCGTTGGGGACGCGATAGCTGCTGTCCAGACAATGCGAGTCCAGCAAGCGTATTGATGCGTCCTTTAAGCGTGCGCTGGGGTCATCGCGATGCTTGCGCTCAATAACGGTAGAGACCGGCTCTCCCACAAGTCGGCTGAGTTGAAGCTCGAGGTCCCGCTCCTCCATGAACCAGGCCGAAACGCCGTCTTCAACTTCTGCGGAGTTCCAATTTAGGCTCTTTTTTTGAACGCATGCGTTGACCAACTCCTTCCATTTTGAGCCCATCTGCTTAAAGCGTTCAACGCCCGTTCCGTCACTGTTTAGAAAATGGTGGAACTCGTTGAGCAAGAAGGCTTGCTCTTTATCAGTGACTGCCGTTTGCGATTGCAGGATTTCGCATTCGGTGGCGATCCACGTCCAAGACCAATGATACAAGTCCACATTGCGTCGCTTGCTTCGGGGGATTTCAACGGGCGAGTGGCTCGCCTGGGTCACAAATTCGTTGGATATCGTTATGACCGCATCGACTCTGTTTGATTTTGCCAGCTCGAGGTAGCGTTGAACTTGGTCGGCCTCCAAATTGGCCCTGCCAATCTTTGCTTCGATCAGCGCGGTCCATTCGGATTTCCCGTTGCGAATGCAAATAAATCCGTCCGGGCGACAAGCACCTTCAATATCATTCTTAAAGACGACTTCGGTCCAGGCGTCGATCGTTGATCGCACGCCAATTCGCACTCCAACTGTTGAAAAAATAGTCCGCGCTAACTCCGGGATTTGCGGAACTAGGGCAAGCAAAATTGACGTGATACGCTTCTCACGACTTGTAACCGCAAAGTCGGGGAACAAGCGCGCAGCTTGTCCCGATTTCAATGCCGCAGGCAATCCATTAGTCATAAGTTGTAGCCTCCCTTGCACGCGCGTGCCAAGGGTGACACGCAATTTTAAAGCGTCAACGAAAACTATACCCGACAATAGAGAAGAACAAGTCCCTTCGGAATTACCAAGGACCCATGAAACCAGCAAGGTGCCGCACCACGGACGCCCACCACCTCAACAAACGCGCTGGCCAGCAACATAGGTTTGCTGCACCAGGGGCGTAGCGTGATGCTCGGCGACGCGGATGAAGTCGGCCCGCAAACCGGGCTCCAGCCACCCGCGATCGCTCAGCCCCACCATGCGCGCCGTGTTGCACGTCACCTTGGGCAAGTGGCAAGCGATCGAGCAGCCGTCGCGCTGGGCCAGGTGCCACACTGCCTGCAACAAGGCCGCAGGCACATAGTCTGAGCTGATGGCGTCCAGCGCGTTCTCGTCGGACAGCTCCAGCATGGAAACGTTGCCCGAATGCGAACCGCCGCGCACGATGTTGGGTGCGCCGCCGACCGTCGCCAACCCCGCTTGCTTGGCCAGCCGCGCGGCTTCCAGCGAGCAAGGAAACTCCGAGATGCTCAGGCCATCGGCCACAGCTTGTTCAATGTGCTCCGCCGTGGTGTCGTCGTGGCTGGCCCAGACCAATTCGCGACCGGCAAACATAGCCAGCACCGGGCCACGGTTGGCCTCAACCTGTGCGGTGCCGCGCGCGATACGCCGCTCAATATCGGCCTGGGTCTCGGCGCGCGTCTTGCCGCTGCGTTCGGCGAAATCCTTCAGCTTCTCCAAATCGCGCCATTGGCGCTGGCCAGGGGTGTGATCCATGACCGACACCAGGCCCAAACCGGGGCTGTGCTGGTGCGCCTGTAGCGTATCCAGCAGCCCCGCCGCCGACAGCTCACACCGAAAATGCAGGCGGTGGTCGATGCGCAGCGCCCCGGTGGCCCGCGCGGCGTCTATGGCCTCCAGCATGGCACTCAAGATGCGGTGGCGCGGGATCTTCTCACCGTCGTAGGAGCCCATGGTCAGGGCGTCATAGACCGTGGTTATGCCCGCCGCCGCCATCTGAGCGTCGTGCGCCATGACCGCCGCCAGCCCGTTGGGCCAAATGACTTTGGGGCGGGGTACAAAGTGATGCTCCAGGTTGTCGGTGTGCATCTCAATCAGGCCCGGCAGGCAATAGTCGCCCTGCCAATCTTGTGCGCTTGGCAGATGGCTAAGCCCTTCGTCTAGGGCTTGGATTCGGCCGCCTTCTATCACCAGGGTGCCAAGGCGCATGTCTTGGTCAAAGGGCAGGCGGGCATTGGTGATAATCATGAAGCAAGCACAAGAAAGGGCGAAAGGTAGTTGGAGGAAAGAAGGGGCGGAGCCAGATCAGGCCAACAGGTCAGGCCAGCAGATCAGGCCAGCAGATCAGGCCAGCTGATCAAACCAATAGGGATTGGACCAAGCCCGGGTGCCGCCGTTGCCGATGACCGTGACGCGGAAATAGCCCTGGCGCGCGCGAATGCGGGCGATGTCGATCTCAGCATAGGTCAGATTGGGGCCCATGGCCACCGCCGACACCTCGCCGGGACCGGCCACCGCAACCGAGACCGCAGGCGAACAGCGCACCCTCAAGATGTCGCCGTCCAGCGCTAAATCGTGGATCTCTGCGCCGGTTGAGGAGTAGGTGTGCCCGGCCTTAAGCGCGGCCACCAACAGATCGGGGTCGTTGCGCGCGGCGGCCACCATGACCCAGCCGCCGCCGAAATCATCCAACCGCATGTGGCTGTCGTCGGTGGCGTTGAAGTGCAACCGCTTGCCCTCATTGAGCAGATAGTCGGCCACAGCGATGCCAAAAGCCCGGTCACACTCGATCAAGCAGGAGTGGTTGTAGATCTCCACCGCGTCGGCGTGGCTCACTGCCAACGCCTCGTCCATGGTCAGCCCGTACCACTCGGGATGGGCAATGGAGACATAGGCACCGGCGGCTTGAGCGCGTCGCACCAGCTCGGGACCGGTTTCATCAGCGGTCGGGGCCGGAAAATCCAGCGGCAGTCCGTTGGCCACCAGATGCCACAGCCCGCGCTTGTCGTACTTTTTACCCGGACAGTGCAGCTCGGCGCTCAGAATAGTAGTGATGCGTTCATCGCACAGGCTGCGGCTGTCGGGCACGCCAGGTGCGCCAATATCCAGGCCTTGCATAAGGTGATCTGACAGGCAGGTGAAGTCATAGCCCAGCGCTTTATAGGCAGCCACCACCTCGGCCGGGCTGCGCGCGCCGTCGGACAAAGTGGAGTGGCCATGCAGATTGCCACGATAGAAACGATAACCGAGCGAAAAGGGAGCAAGTTGCATGGTGGACCTTCGGTAAAACAGACCAGTGGGGCGAGGCCGGGGCTTTAGTAAAGGCCAACTTGCCTAGCTCTTGTGTCCAAAATGTTACGGCCATGTCCCAAAACCGTCAGCCAGAGCAGTCCCTGGTTCCACCATGCGGCAAACCCAGAGCTCTAGCACTCCACCGTAGCGACCGAGACCGCCGCCAGCCGCCCGTCAAAGCGCTTCGCCAAGCCTGCCAGAGCGGTTTCTTTATAGTGCTCCGACATGTCCTTGCCGGTCTCGTACATGGTCTGGATCACCTCATCTAAGGTGACGATGTGCTCGCCGTCCGACGCCAGGGCCAGGCGCGCGGCGTTGATGGCCTTGATCGCGCCCATAGTGTTGCGCTCGATGCAGGGCACCTGCACCAGCCCGCCGATAGGATCGCAGGTCAGGCCCAAATTGTGCTCCATGCCAATTTCCGCGGCGTTTTCGATCTGTTGGTTGCTGCCGCCTAGCACCGCCGTTAGGCCGCCCGCCGCCATAGAGCAGGCCACGCCCACTTCGCCCTGACAACCGACCTCGGCCGCCGAGATTGAGGCGTTGGTCTTGTACAACATACCGATGGCCGCGCAGGTGGTCAGGAAGGTGCGCACGCCCTGTTGGGTCGCGCCCGGCACCATGTGGCGATAATAGGACAGCACCGCCGGAATGACGCCCGCCGCGCCATTGGTGGGCGCTGTGACCACGCGGCCACCAGCGGCGTTCTCCTCGTTCACCGCCAGGGCATAGAGGTTCACCCAGTCCATCACCACCAAGGGGTCAGGGTTCGCGCCCTTCGACTTGGCCATCAGGCGCGCGTGCAGGTCAGGCGCGCGGCGCTTTACGTTGAGCCCGCCTGGCAAGATGCCCTCCATGCGCATACCACGATCAATGCAGGACTCCATGACCTCGGCGATGCGATCAAGCCCCGCGTCGATCTCCGCTTGATCACTGCGCACAAGTTCGTTGGCCAAAGCGATTTCCGCGATGCTCAGCTCTGCCTTTGCGCCTTGCTCCAGCAGCTCGGCTGCGCTTGAGAAGGGGTGCGGTAAGGCCAAGTTGTGCCCGCCGGTCAGCGGCGCTTCGGTTCCGGCCAGCTCTTCGCGGGTGGCAATGAAACCGCCGCCGGTTGAAAAATAGACTTGCTCGAACAAGGTCTCGTCGTTTTCGTCCTCAACGCGAAACACCAAGCCGTTGGGATGTTCGGGCAGCGACTTGCCAAACTCCCAGATCAAGTGAATGTTGTTGGCAAAGGGCAAGTTGACCTCACCGCCCAGCATAATCAGCTCGGTACGCTGGACGCGCTGGAACATGGTGTCGGCTTCATCGGCGTCGATGGTATCGGGAGTCTTGCCCATCAGGCCCAGTATCACCGCCTTATCGGTGGCGTGTCCCGCACCGGTCAGTGCCAGCGAGCCATAGAGCCAAGCGCGCACGGTCTTGGCGCGGTGCAGCACACCGCGCACCCGCAGTTGTTCGACAAAGCGATAGCCCGCCCACATGGGCCCCACTGTGTGCGAGGACGAGGGCCCAATGCCAATTTTAAACAGATCAAAGATGGATAGGCTCATAGGACGGCTCCCCCAGCGGACCATGCGACTCTGGCACAAGGGTAGCAAGCTGGCTCAGGCATAATAGCGTCAAAGAAGCCGTGCCAATCCTAACAGCGACAGACCCAAGAGTAACAGGAGGCAAAACAGCCGATAAAAGGGCTGCAGAGAGGGCCGGAACAGCCGCGCGCCACCAAACACACCCAGCACCGCGACCGGCAGCAGGGTTGCCGCGCGCCACAGGGTCAAGGCATCCAGCCAGCCGCCAAGATACAAGAAGATCCAGCCGGTTGAGATCGACAGCGACAAGTACAGCACCATGGTCGCGCGCATGACCTTGGGCTCGCGATCACTGATCAGCGTATAGAGCGCCACCACCAGACCACCGACACCGGCCAGCCCTGCCGCCAGGCCTGCGCCGAGCCCTGCACCAAGGCGCATCGGCAAACCGTCAATCGACGGCGGGCGCACCTTGGCCAACTGCAACAAGGTCAGACCCATGATGACACTGAGCGCGGCAAAGCGCGAGCTGTCTGGTGCCAGCCAATTGGTCAGCGCGATGCCAAAGGGGTAGCCCAGCCAGTTGCCAAACAGCAAGGTGAAGGCGATCTTGCGATCCGCGATGGCCCAGCCACCGCGAACCAACATCAAAGAGGCAGCCAACTCCAGGAAATAAGCCACCGCAATCAGCTCTTTGGGCGGCAAGAACAACGATAGGGAGGCCACGATCAGCGCCGTCATGCCAAAGCCGGAAAAGCCCCGTACCAGGCCAGCGACAAACACCGTCGCCAGGGTGATGATCAATTCAAGGTCTGAAAGCTGAAGCCAGGCGGCGAGTTCGGAGAATGCCACGAGCTACATCAACTGGGTCAAAAGCGCCACCACGGTGGCAATCGACATCAGCGTGCTGACCAAAATGATAGCTGAGACCCGCTGCACCGCTTTGCCCGCTTGTTCGGCCAGCACAAAGACGTTGCCCGCCGTTGGCAAGGCGGTCAGCACCAGGCCGGTTGTCAGCCATAAGGGCTCAAGGCCGACCGCAAGCGCTATGGCCAAAAAGACGGCAGGCAAAGCAAACAGCTTTAAGGCGATGGGGGCTGCGATCTGAACCCGCTCGCCTTTCAACGGGCGCACGGCCAGCGATGCGCCAATGGCAAAAAGAGCCGTCGGCCCCGCTGCGCCCGACAGGAAATTGACTGAGTTTTGCAGCACGCCAGGGATGCCGACGCCCGTTGCTGACAGCACAACGCCCAAGATCAGCGTGATGATGAAGGGATGGAACAGCAGCTTGGCGCCCAGGTTCGATAACAGCGGTCCAACGGACATCTGTCCGCGCTTGGCGTCGTATTCGACCAGCAGAACGGTGATGCCCGTCACCACCGCCATGTCGGCGGCGGTTGCCACCAGCGCTGGTACCGCGGCCTCTGGCCCAAACAGGCTGGCGGCCAAGGGAATGCCCATGTAACCGACGTTGCCCCAAGAGGCGCCCAGGCCCATCAGGGCTGCTTCGGACAGACTGGTTTTAAAGACGCCCAAGCTGACCGCCATAGCCAAAGCGTATATGAGGATCTCGGCGGCTAGATAGCTGACCAAGAAACGCGGATTGACCAGCTCGGTGATCTGCGAGGCCGCGATGACACTGATAATCAGGCAGGGCATGGCGAACTTGATGACAAAGGTGTTCATGCCCGCGACGCCCGCCTCGTTGATCCAGTTCAGGCGGCCAGCGAAATAGCCCAGAGCGATCAGGCCAAAGAAGGGCAAAAGAATCGGAAACAGCGTCATGCGAGCGCCTCTGTTGTCAAAGAGGATGGAGCGTCCCGGCCCAGGCTGCTGCCGTCCAATTTGGACGGAATTGTTGACATGTGCAGGGTGTTCGCCGGTCTCTCATACTCCTTTCCTTGGTCTTTGCCATTGAATAAAGCGGCGGTCTGGTCCACATGAAAAGCAGGTCTGACGGCTAAGCGCCGCCCGCGCGGATCGCGGCTGCCGTCAGGATAGCAAAACAATAAGCACTTAGGAGACACAATCCATGTCCGGTCCCTTTACTCTGCCTGCCCTTCCCTATGCAGAAGACGCTCTGGCCCCCGTTATTTCTTCGCAGACCGTTGGCCTGCATTACGGCAAGCACCACAAGACCTATTTCGACAAGCTGAACGGCTTGGTTGAAGGCACCGACATGGCGGGCATGAGCCTGGAAGAGGTGGTACTGAAATCCAAGGACGGCGGCGCGCTGCAAGGCGTTTTCAACAACGCTGGCCAGGCTTGGAACCACATTTTGTACTGGGAGCAGTTCCACGCTCAGGGCGCACGCACCCCGGCTGGCAAGCTGGCTGAGCTGGTTGAGCGCGACTTCGGCTCGTTCGACGCCATGAAGGAGCAGTTCGTCAACACCGCCGTCAATGTGTTTGGCTCAGGCTGGGCTTGGCTGGTGCTGGATGGTGGCAAGCTGTCGCTGATGGGCACCTCAAACGCCGACAACCCGCTGGCGCACGGCAAGACCGCGCTGTGTGGTTTGGACGTGTGGGAGCATGCCTACTACCTGGACTACCAAAACCTGCGCCCCAAGCATTGCCAAGCCGTGCTGGATGGCCTGGTCAACTGGTCCTACGTGGGCGAGAAGCTGGAAACTGCCCTGGGTTAAGCCGGACGCGCTCTGCGCTTTTTGAGCCCCAAGCGACAAAGAGGCACCCCGCCGGGTGCCTCTTTTTTTGTGACCGAAAGGGTTGGGCGTCAGTTGCCCAAGATGCCCGGCAGGCGCAAGCCGTGGGCCTTGGCGCAGTCGATGGCGGTCTCATAGCCCGCATCCGCGTGCCGCCAGACGCCCGAGGCCGGGTCGTTCCACAAAACGCGCTCCAACCGCTTGGCCGCTTCGGGGGTTCCGTCGGCGACGATCACCACGCCCGCGTGCTGCGAAAAGCCCATGCCGACCCCGCCGCCGTGGTGCAAGCTGACCCAGGTCGCGCCCGAGGCTGTGTTGACCAAGGCGTTGAGTAGCGGCCAGTCAGACACGGCATCCGAGCCATCCTTCATCGCTTCGGTCTCGCGGTTGGGTGAGGCCACAGAGCCGGAATCCAGGTGGTCGCGACCGATAACGATGGGCGCTTTCAGTTCGCCCGAGGCCACCATGTCATTGAACATCAGGCCCGCGCGGTGGCGGTCGCCCAAGCCGATCCAACAGATGCGCGCGGGAAGACCCTGGAAGGCAATGCGCTCGCTGGCCATATCGAGCCAACGGTGCAGGTGCTGGTTGTCCGGGAACAGCTTTTTCATCGCCGCGTCGGTCTTGTGGATGTCTTCGGGATCGCCTGACAGCGCACACCAGCGGAAGGGGCCAATGCCCTCGCAGAACAGTGGGCGGATGTAGGCCGGGACAAAGCCCGGGAAAGCGAAGGCGTTTTCCAAGCCCTCCTCAAGCGCGACTTGGCGGATGTTGTTGCCATAGTCCAGCGTCGGCACGCCCGCGTTCCAAAAGTCCACCATGGCGGCGACGTGGGTTTTCATTGAGGCGCGCGCGGCTGCCTCAACCGCTTTGGGGTCGCTGACCTGCGTGTCGCGCCACTTGGACAAGCTCCAGCCCTGCGGCAGATAACCATGCACCGGATCATGGGCCGAGGTCTGATCGGTGACTATATCCGGACGCACCCCGCGGGCGTAGATCTCTGGAAAGATGTCGGCGGCATTGCCAATCAGCGCGACCGACTTGGCCTCACCGGCGGCGGTCCAGGCCTCGATCATGGCCAGCGCCTCGTCCAGCGAGTGGGTCTTGGCGTCGCAATAGCGGGTGCGGATGCGGAAGTCCGCGCGGGTCTCGTCGCACTCGACCGCCAAGCAGCAGGCCCCTGCGAAGACCGCCGCCAAGGGTTGCGCGCCACCCATGCCGCCAAGCCCTGCCGTCAAGATCCAGCGCCCTTTCAGCGAGCCGTCGTAGTGCTGGCGCCCGGCCTCGGCAAAGGTCTCATAGGTGCCCTGCACGATGCCTTGGGTGCCGATGTAGATCCAAGAGCCCGCCGTCATCTGGCCGTACATCATCAGGCCTTTTTTATCCAAGGCGTTGAAGTGATCCCAGGTTGCCCAATGCGGCACCAAATTCGAGTTGGCGATCAAGACGCGCGGTGCATCGGCGTGGGTGCGTACGATGGCCACCGGCTTGCCCGACTGCACCACCAGGGTCTCGTCGGCTTCCAGATCCTTGAGCCCAGCAACGATGCGATCAAAGTCCTGCCAAGTGCGGGCCGCCCGGCCAATACCGCCGTAGACCACCAGCTCGTGTGGGTTTTCGGCCACGTCAGGGTGCAAGTTGTTCATCAGCATGCGCATGGCCGCTTCGGTCTGCCAGCTCTTGGCGCTGATCTTGGTGCCGGTCGGTGCAAAGACGTCACGGCGGTTGTGTCTCGGGTTGGGTTGGGGATCGGTCATGCTTGGCCTTTCAGCGCGAGCGCGCGAGTCTCTAAGGTTTCAAGGATGGTTTTCAACGGGCGACGGAAGGCCTTAGCCTTGGCCGCATCGTAAGCAAAAGGCGGCGCTTCGCTGGCCAGATAAGCCAGTTGGGTCACTTCCATTTGGATGGCGTGGACGCCGTGGCTGGGCTGGCCATAGTGGCGCGTGGTCCAGCCACCACGAAAGCGGCCATTGAGCACGCTGGTGTAGCCCTGGGCCTGCTGACAGAGGGCGACAACGGCGTCTTGCAGCTCGGGCGCACAGGTCTGGCCGTCGTTGGTGCCGACATTGAAATCTGGCAAGCGCCCCTCAAACAAGTAGGGAATGCGCGAGCGGATCGAATGGCAGTCGTACAAGATCGCTACCCCGTGACGCTGCTTGATCCGCGCGATCTCGGCCTCCAAAGCCGCGTGGTAGGCGGCGTGGTAGTCGCGGCGGCGGGCCTCGATCTCTTCGGCGCTGGGCGGGCTGAGCCACAGGTCTTGGCCGTCAAAGTCGGTCAGCGGCACCAGTCCCGTGGTGTTCTGCCCCGGATAGAGGCTCTGGCCGGAAGGATCGCGGTTGGCGTCGATCAGGTAGCGGTGAAAGGTGGCCCGCACCTGGGTCGCGCTGGGCAAGAGCCCCGCATAGAGCCGCTCGATGTGCCAATCGGTGTCGGCCAGGCTTTGGCCTAAAGGCGTCAGGCGTTCGAAGACCTCGGGCGGCAGCCAAGTGCCGGTATGGGGCAGGCCCAAAATCACCGGGCTGTCGCCCTGGACGATTTGAACCGGGCTCATCGCGCGCCCTCCTCAGCACTGAGCCGCAGGCCCATGGCCTCTGCGACGCAGCCTTGGCGCACCAAAGCCGCCGCTGCTTCGATGTCGTTGGCCATGAAGCGGTCTTGATCCAGGGTTACCACCTGCTCCCTCAGCGCTGCCACCGCGCGGGCCAGGCTTGGGCTGGTCTTGAGCGGCGCGCGGAATTCGATGCCTTGCGCGGCGCAGAGCAACTCCACCCCGATGATGACCGACAGGTTTTGCCCCATGCGCCCCAGCCGCCGCGCCCCGTGCGCCGCCATGGAAACATGGTCTTCCTGGTTGGCCGATGTCGGGGTGGAATCGGTGGAACATGGATTGGCCAAGTGCTTGTTTTCACTCATCAAAGCCGCCGTTGTCACCTCAGCAATCATCAGGCCGGAGTTCAGGCCCGGTTCAGGCGTCAAGAAGGGCGGCAGATCAAAGCTCAGCGTGGGATCGACCATCAGCGCCACCCGGCGCTGGGCAATTGCGCCGACCTCCGACAGGGCCAGTGCGATCTGGTCAGCGGCAAAGGCGACGGGCTCGGCGTGGAAGTTGCCGCCCGAGACGATCAGCCCATCGTCCAGCAAGACCAGCGGATTGTCAGACACGGCGTTGGCCTCGATCTCCAGGCTGCGGCCAGCAAAGCGCAGCAGGTCCAACGCTGCCCCGGTCACTTGCGGCTGGCAGCGGATGCAGTATGGATCCTGCACGCGGGTGTCGCCATCGCGGTGGCTCTCGCGAATCTCCGAGCCTTGCATAGCTTGGCGCATGGCGGCGGCCACCTGGATCTGGCCGGGATGACCGCGCAGCGCGTGGATCGCTGGGTGCAAGGGCGCGGTCGAGCCCATGATAGCATCGGTCGAAAGACAAGAGACCGCGACGGCAGCCTCCAGAAGCCGCATGGCTTGGAAATAGCCAGCCAGCGCGGCGGCCGTACTGAATTGGGTGCCGTTGATCAGCCCCAGGCCTTCTTTGGGGCCCAAAGTCACGGGCTCCAAGCCGGCGCGCTCCAGCGCTTGGCGGGCGGGCAACCGTTGACCGTCAAACAGAGCCTCGCCCTCACCGATGAGTGTTGCCGCCATGTGCGCCAAAGGGGCCAGATCGCCCGAGGCGCCGACCGACCCTTGCGCTGGGATGACCGGCGTCACGCCTTTGTCCAGCAGCGCTTGCAACAAGGCGACCGTCTGCCAGCGAATGCCCGAGGCTCCGCGCCCAACCGAAACAAGTTTAAGCGCCATCATCAGGCGGGCGGTGGCCGCGTCCAAGGTCTCGCCCACGCCGCAGCAGTGGCTCAAAATCAGATTGCGTTGCAACGTCTCGGTATCGCCAGGGTCAATGCGCACCGAGGCCAACTTGCCAAAGCCGGTATTGACGCCATAGACCGCGACATCGCCCGCCGCCGCTTTGGCAACCAAGCCAGCGGCAGCCTCGATCGCGGGCCGCGCGGCCTCGTCTAGGACCACGGGCGCGCCCGAGCGCCAAATGTGCTCAAGCTGGCGCAAAGTGACTGAGCCGGGGTTTAGAGTGATGGTCACAACAGACCTCCAGACATACGTTTCCACAGGGGATTAAAGCCGATGCGATAGCTCAGCTCGGCGGGGCTCTCGACGTCCCAGATCGCCAGATCGGCGCGCTTACCAGCGGCCAAGACCCCGCGATCGCCCAGCCCCAGGGCGCGGGCGGCGTGACAGGTGACGCCCGCCAAGCACTCGTGCGGCGTCATGCGGAACAAGGTCGCGCCCATGTTCATGGTCAGCAGCAAGGAGGTCAGGGGCGAGGAGCCGGGATTGCAGTCACTGGCGAGCGCCATGGGCACTTGGTGATCGCGAAAGGCTTGAATCGGCGGCACTTGGCTCTCGCGCAGGGTATAGAAGGCGCCCGGCAGGATCACCGCCACCGTGCCCGCTGCCGCCATAGCTGCTGCATCGCCCGCATCCGCGTATTCCAAATGGTCTGCGGACAGGGCCGAAAACTCGGCCGCGAGCCGCGCACCGCCTAGGTTCGAGAGCTGCTCGGCGTGCAACTTGACCGGCAAGCCCAGAGCCCGTGCGCGCTCGAAGACCCGCCGGATTTGGGCCGTGTCAAACGCGATGCCTTCGCAAAAACCATCGACAGCATCGACCAGGCCCTGCTGTTGCGCCTCCGCCATCGCGGGCAAGCAGACCTGATCAATGTAGCGGTCTGCGTCCTGCCCTTTGGGCACCGCGTGCGCGCCCAGAAAACTGGTGCGCACTGACACAGGCCGCAGCGTGGCAATCCGGCGTGCGGCTTGCAGCATGCGCAGTTCGGTATCGTGATCCAATCCATAGCCCGATTTGATTTCAAGCGTGGTCACGCCCTCGGCCAGTAAGGCGTCAACGCGGGGCAAGGCTTTTGCGATCAGGGTGTCTAGGTCCGCTTCCCGGGTCGCGGAGACCGTTGAGACGATGCCACCACCCGCCCGTGAGATCTCCTCGTAGGAGGCACCTTCCAGGCGCAACTCAAACTCGCGCGCGCGGTTGCCGCCATGGACGATATGGGTGTGGCAGTCGATCAGGCCCGGCGTTACCAGGCGGCCGTCCAGCTCAAGGCGTGCCTCCGTCGCGTAGCGGTCGGGTAAGGCGTCGCGCGGTCCAAGCCAAACGATCTGCTCGCCCTGCGTCACCAGCGCCCCGGCGGTGATCAGGCCGTAGCCGTGGCCCAGTTCTTGGCCCAGTTCTTGGCCTGGTTCCTGAGTTGGGGCCATGGTTGCGATGGTCGCGTTATCCAACAGCATGTTGCACCTTGATTAAAGTCGATCTATTGCTATTATGTCTATACATATTAGCGAGTCAAGGACAGACAGCATGAAGCGCATATGGGCCGAGCAGGCGCTGACCGAACAGGGATGGCACGACGCGGTGGCGGTTGGCGTCGGCGATGACGGCCGCATTGTTTCGCTTGATCTGGCTGCGCCCTGTCTGCCGGATGATCAGCGGGTGGGGCTCTTGCTGCCCGCACCTGTCAATGCCCACAGCCACGCCTTTCAGCGTGCCATGGCCGGGCTGACCGAAGCGCGTGGCCCCGACCCACGCGACAGCTTCTGGACCTGGCGCAAGTTGATGTACGCCTTCTTGGACCGCCTCACGCCCGAGCAGGTCGAGGCCATCGCCGCGCTGGTGCAAATGGAGATGTTGGAGGCGGGCTATGCCACCAATGTCGAGTTCCACTATCTGCACCATCAAGGCGGCGGGCGGGCCTATGACGATCTGGGTGAGATGGCAGCGCGGATCGCAGCGGCCAGCCAAACCAGCGGCATCGGCTTAACGCTGTTGCCCGTGCATTATCAGTACGGCGGCTGTGATCGGCGCGACTTGGTGACGGGTCAGGACCGCTTTGGCAACGATCTGGATCGTTTTGGCAGGCTCTATCAGCGTTGTGAGGCGCTTGTGGACGCGCTGCCTACCGACGCGCGCTTGGGCCTGGCCCCCCACAGCTTGCGGGCGGTCGCGCCTGAGCAGCTCGCCTCGCTGTTCGCGCTCACGGACGGGCCCATCCATATGCACCTGGCTGAGCAACCCGCCGAAGTGTCGGAGGTCAAAGCGGCCCTGGGCCTGCGCCCGGTGGAGTGGGTGTTAGAGGCCCTTGCGCCCGATCCGCGCTATACCTTCATCCACTGCACGCAGATGCTGCCCCACGAGACCCAGGGCCTGGCGCAAAGCGGCGCCGTTGCTGGGCTGTGCCCCATCACAGAATCCAGCCTGGGCGATGGGATCTTTGACGGCTTGCGGTGGTTCGAGGCCGGTGGGCGCATCTCGGTCGGCTCGGATTCCAATATCCGCATCGCCCTGGCCGAGGAGCTGCGCACGCTCGATTATTCGCAGCGCCTGCGGGACGGCACCAGAGCTGCGCTGGCCAGTGCCCAAGCCTCAACGGGTCGCCGCTTGTTTGACGCGGTCTGTGCGGGCGGGGCGCAATCGGCAGGCCGCAAGACCGGGGTCATCACGCCCGGCTATCAGGCGGATCTTATGGCTCTGGACCGTGGTCATATTGACCTGGACGGCCGCCAAGGCGATACCCTGCTGGACAGCTATATCTTCGCAGGCGACGACCGCATGGTGCAGGAGGTTTGGGCTGCGGGCCGCCACATGGTGACGGGCGGTCGCCACATCCACCGCGCGGCAATCCTCGCCGCCTACCGCAAGGCCATTCGGGAGTTGCAAGCAGACCTGTGACCAGCAGCACGACCAGCAGCACGATTAACGGCACGACCAAGACTTGGCAGGCCATCCAGGCCGAGGTGCGCAAACGCATCAACGCGCGTCTGTGGAAGCCTGGTGCCTTGATCCCGCACGAGGCCGATCTGGCGCTGGAGTTTGGCTGCGCGCGCGCCACAGTCAATCGCGCCTTGCGGGGGCTGGCCGAAGAGGGGTTGTTGACGCGACAGCGCCGGGCAGGCACGCGGGTTGCGCTCAATCCGGTGCGTCACGCACGCTTTGAAATCCCGGTCATTCGCAGCGAGATCGAGGGGCGCGGCCAAAGCTTTGGCTTTGCCATCTTGAAGCGCGAGACCCTGGTGCCGCCGCCCGATGTCCGCGCACGGCTGAAGACTGGGGCCAAAGTGGCCCTGTTGCACCTGGAGACCCTCTATACCGCTGACGGCGCTCCGCACGTCTTTGAAGATCGCTGGATCAACTTGGCGGCCGTTCCGAGCATCGACGAGGAGACCTTTGTGACCATCAGCCCCAACGAGTGGCTGGTGCGCGAGGTGCCCTTTGATGGCGGGGACTTTACCTTTTCAGCGCTGGCCGCCACCAGCAAACAAGCCGCGCTGCTAGCTTGCGAGCTTGGCCAAGGCCTGTTGGTCTTGGATCGCAGCACCCACAACGCCCAGGCCGTAGTAACCTCGGTGCGGCTGATCTTTCACGCTGGATATCGCATGCACACGCAGATCTAGGACTAAATTGGCGATTGATTGCAATTTTGCCCTCTATTGGAGAAGCTAGATACTCTAACTAGTGGTAAATTGCACAACCATATATTTGTGTTGCGATTTTCTGCTGCTAGGGTATGACAATCCAATCGTTTATATTGTTTTGTTCGCCTAAGGATCGTTATGCGTGCTGTTTCTTTCGTCGGTCTTGTGCTGTTCGGGCTCACCGCTTTGATGTTGACTGGCTGCGCCAAAAAACCCGAGGCCATTGCCCCGGCCTATGTCTCGCACATGCAGTATATGTCTTATAACTGCCCGCAGTTGGCCAGCGAGGCCGCGCGGCTCGACGCCGCCTTGGCGCAAGTCAGCCAGGCGCAGCGCAACGCCCGAAGCGGCGATGTGGCTGGGGTGATCCTGTTGGGACTGCCGGTGTCCAGCATGTCGGGCAGCAATGTTTCGGATCAAGTGGCCTCAGTGAAGGGCCAGCAGGTGGCGGTGCAGCAGGCCATGAATTTGCAGAACTGCGGTGCCTATCGCTATTGATGCCTACGCCGCGCCGCGCCGCAGCGACCGCCTTTCTTTTTTATAGAGCGCGATTCACTCAAGTGCATTCAGCTTACGCGCTCTATCTCTTACCAATTGCCGCAAATGCATCCCAGGTCGCTCTTGGCACAATCGAGGTCGATGGCTTGGGCTTTGCTCTGAGGTGTTGCAGGACTTTCGAACGTGGATTGGTGGTAAAGCACAAACCCCTAGAACGACGCGCCTGCTGCAATGCCAGGTTCCAGCACTCTAGTGCTTGACCATGTAGAAAGACCCGACAAAGCCAGCCGGAGCGCCATCATGGGCGACGGTGCGGATTACTGATCCGACTATGACATTTTTCTGGCCGTCCGCGTCTGCCCATTTTTCAGTTTTTACGCCTCGGTAGTCATAGACCCAGCCCTCGGTCGGGGTTCCGGCGATGCCAGTGCCGGTCCACCTTATTCCGGTAATTCCTGCGATATTCCGAAGCAGTTCTCCTCTGAGCGCGAGATTATAATCTCCGCCCATGTCCAAGACACCGTTGAGGATTTGATCGTATGCGATTTGCCCGAAATTAATGAGTCCTGCGCCAAACCGCAAAGTGTTGAACTCCTTGGTGATATCTGGGTCGTCCAAGAAGCTTCTGTAGGTCCAAGCTCCTTCGTAAAATTTATACTCCGGTTGCACGTTCTAATCCCCCAATTCTAAGTCCATAAACTATTATAATATATTTTTTACCCGTATCCATCAACCCGTAAATGTTTTTAATCCATATTCACAATACTATAGTCGCTATGATGAACACGGCGTAAATTGGCGGGTCTTGGTTCTGACGCCGCCGGCGAACCTCCGCTGTTTTCGCATCACCGCTCCTCTAGCATGATGTTTTTTAACGCAAATCCCTGCAGCTTACCGTTGCAGCGTCCTCGCGGTTTGCGCTGGCAATCTGGCAGCCCATCTGGCAAAAAACTCTAGGCAGCGTTCGGAGCCTGAAGCTAGAACCTGCTGTCAGATAAGGAGCCCTGCCATGCAGATCATTCCCGCCGGAAGCAGAGCCTCGCGCGCCGGATCGGCCGATTGGTTCAGCGGCCAAGTGCGACTGGACCCTCTGTTCAACGCCTTCGACCAAGCGCGCGTTCAGGGCGCCGCCGTCACCTTTGAGCCTGGCGCGCGCACAGCTTGGCACACCCACCCGCTCGGCCAGACGCTGATCGTCACCGCGGGCGCGGGGCGCGTTCAGCTCTGGGGTCAGCCCCTCCAGATCATCAAGCCCGGAGATGTGGTTTGGATCGAGCCCGGTGAAAAACACTGGCACGGCGCAGGTCCCGAGACCGCCATGACCCACATCGCGATTCATGAAATGCACGCGGGCAAGGCCGTGGACTGGATGGAGCACGTCAGCGACGCCCAATATCTGGGTGAGTCCTGACGGCGATCGTCTGCCCAAGACCTTTGTTCTTACAAACGATCGTCGCCCTGGGGTCCCCTGTCCACCCTCCTCGTCGCTCGCATGCTGGTCCGGCGCGCAGGTATGGACCGGCTCGGCTCTGGTGTTTGACAGCACGGCGGGGTATTACCATGCGCGCTACCGCAATTGGCCTCCCCTATGACGACCCGAACGCCCCCTGCCTTCATCTTAGCCGCGCCCTCCAGCCATTCCGGCAAGACCTCGGTCACGCTGGGTTTGCTGCGCGCCCTGCGTCGCCAAGGCCTGCGCGTGGCGGCGGCCAAGATTGGGCCCGACTACATTGACCCTGCCTTTCACCAAGCAGCCTGCGGACGCGCCAGCCTAACGCTCGACCCTTGGGCCATGACGCCCGCGCGCCTGGCCGATCAACGCGCCCACCTCGGCCAAGCCAGTGATTTGGTGTTGATCGAAAGCGCCATGGGCTTGTTCGACGGCGCGGCGGACGGCAGCGCAAGTACCGCAAGCCTGGCCAAAGCACTGGATCTGCCGGTGGTCTTGGTGGCCGACACCAGCGGCATGGCGGGCTCGATCGCCGCGCTGGTGCACGGCTTTGCCAGCTTTGATCCAGCGCTGCGCTTGGCCGGAGTGATATTGAACAAGGTCGCCTCGCCGCGCCATGCTGACCTGCTGACTGAGGCGCTGGTGCCTTTGGGGCTGCCGGTCCTAGCCGCCCTGCCTCGGCAAAGCGACTTGGAGCTGCCTTCGCGCCACTTGGGCTTGGTGCAGGCGGGCGACACTCCGCATTTGGAGGCCAAACTTGAGTCTCTGGCCGATTGGGTCGAGCTGGCAGGCTGCTGCGAGGCCCTGTTGCCCTTGCCACACACGCCTGCCCAAACCGCCACGAGCCCCGGCTCGCCCACTGGCACACCCACTGGCACACCCACTGGCACACCCACTGGCCCGCTCCATCGCCTCCCGCCCTTGGGTCAGCACATCGCGGTGGCCAAGGACGCCGCCTTCAGCTTTATCTATCCGCACATAGTGGAGGACTGGCGAGCGGCGGGTGCCAGCATCCGCTTTGTCTCGCCCTTGTCCAACGCCCCCTTGCCCAGCGGCGTTGACGCTCTGTACCTGCCGGGCGGCTACCCCGAGCTGCACGCCGGCACGCTGAGCCAAGCGACGCGGTTTTGGGCCAGCGCCCACCAGTTGGCAGCCCAGGGGGGATGGATCTATGGCGAGTGTGGCGGCTACATGGCTTTGGGCCAACGCCTGATCGACGCCCAGGGTCAAGCCTGGCCCATGGCGGGTCTGCTGGATATGGCCACCCGCTTTGACGCCCCGCAGCGGCATTTGGGCTATCGCGCCATGCAGCTTGCAGCAGCCACGCCCTTTGGACCTGTCGGTGCCGCCTTTCGTGGCCACGAATTTCACTATTCGCGCCAAGACGGCGAGGCCCAGGCCCAAGCCCAAGCCCTTTGGTCAGCCAGCGATGCGCGCGGGCAAGACCTGGGTGCTGCGGGCCAGATCAAAGGCCGGGTTTTTGGCTCATATCTCCATCTGGTTGATTCGCAAGGCTGATTTTTCGGAGCTTTTCGCGCTTAAGGCGCACCCAGCAAAGCCGCAACCAAGACCAGACTTGCTCAAGAAAGCGTGATCAGCGGCCAGTTCAAGGCCGCTTGATCCGGGCTATGTTCGAAATACGGCGAACTAAGATCACTCCGTGGCTCTGGCCCCAACAAACCCCAATTTGAGGAGCGTTTTCCCGCTTGGAGCCGATTGATCGCAGGCCAGTGATCGCGTATTATCCATTTTGTCCTCAGGGTGAAGCGTCACCACATTTTCCGGCGCTCTCGATGACAAAGATTTTAGCAATAAAACATATCAATAAAGAGATTTTGACCATGCCATTTGATTTTTCCGACGAGCGCGATTTCAACGACCGTGACGACTTTGGCAGCAACTTCGAACAGTCGAGCCCCGAGTCCTTCCGCGCTTGCTTGGAGTACCTGCAAGAAGAAGCCCTGCGAAACGGCTACACCTTCCCGGGACATCTGATTGCTTGCGCCGCCGAAGCCATGGACTGCTTCGTCGAAGACTTCCGTAGCGCAAAGCAAGCCTAAGCTGCGAGCGCCGCAGCCGACATATTAGGCTCGTAACACAGCGACAGTACGCGCTTGCCCAACTGCAGGCCTGTCATCTGCTGCGCTGATCTGCTGAACGCATCAGTTCATTCAGGGTGCTTTGACCTTTCCTTGTTAGGGGCTTGGAGGGGACAAAGCGCCCTGTTTGTTTTTTGGCTCCGGTTTGGGTTGCGGTTCGGTCTCTCGTTTGTGGCGTCCGCCCGCGTCAGCGCGACCAAGGCGCGCCTTTCGTGGCAGCGCGACTTGCGCTAAAACCCGGCCCATGACGACCGCATCTCTTCGCTCCGTTCTGACAATCGACACCCAAGCCTTGGGTGAAAACTGGCGCCGCCTTCAAGCACAGGCACCGCAGGTCCCTTGCGCTGCTGTGGTCAAGGCTGACGGCTATGGCCTGGGCCTGGCCCCGGTTGGCCAAGCGTTGTGGCGGGCTGGCGCGCGCGCCTTTTATGTCGCCCACTTTGAAGAAGCCTTGAGCCTGCGTGCCGTTCTGCCCGAGGCGCACATCACAGTCCTCAATGGGTTGGTGGCTGAAGCTCGCGCCTTTGTTGAGGCAGACCTGCGCCCCGTGCTCTCCAGCCTGGCGCAAATTGAGTCCTGGTCTCGCCTTGACCAGCCCGCGCCCGCCAATATCCAGATTGACACCGGCATGGCGCGCCTGGGCTTAGACGACAGCGAGCAAGCCCGCCTGGCGAAAACTCCCAGCCTGCTGCAAGGCCTGGATATCGCCTTTATCATGTCGCACCTGGCCAGCGCTGAAGAGCCGGGCAACCCCAGCAATGCGGCTCAATTGGCTCAAATGCGCAGCTTTGCCAGCACGCTGGGTCTGCCAGTCAGTTTTGCCAACTCCAGCGGCATCTTCTTGGGCGCGAACTATCATTTCGACCAATTGCGCCCTGGCGTAGCGCTCTATGGTGCCAACCCGACGCCAGAGCTGGCCAACCCTATGAAGTCGGTGGTGCGGCTCGACTGCCCGATCCTGCAAATCCGCGAGCTGCCTGCTGGGCGGGGCGTGGGCTATAACGCCACCTGGTCCAGCATGCGCCCCAGCCGCATCGCTACAATTCCCTTGGGCTACGCCGATGGCTTCTCGCGCCAGCACTCCAATGCGGCCTCGCTGTATTGGGGCCAGCAGGCGGTGCCCGTCGTCGGCCGGGTCTCCATGGATCTTGTAACGGTCGATCTGACCGACCTAAAGCCACAGGACGAGCCCCTGCCGCAAGTGGGCGACCGGCTGGAACTGCTGGGTCCCCAACAATCCGTTGATCTCTTGGCCCAAACCGCTCATACCATCGGCTACGAAATCCTGACCTCGCTTGGCGCCCGCTACGAGCGCCGCTATCTCTAACACCACGCAAGCGCGCCGCTGACCGTCGAACCACGGCCCGAACAAGAAGGATGACAGCGTGTTCAACTTTGTCGGCTGGATTGGATATCGCATCCTGAGTTTCCTGGGCGCAATCGGTCACTTCACCATGTTTATGGGTATGGCCGTTGGCCAGAGCCTGACCCCGCCTTATAGACCGCGCCGCATTCTGGTCGCCTGCCTGGATCTAGCGCTGCTGTCGCTGCCAGTGGTAGGGCTGACAGCGATTTTCAGCGGCATGGTGTTGGTGCTGCAATCCTACACCGGCTTTGCGCGCTTTTCGGCAGAGTCTGCCATTCCCCAGGTGGTGGTGGTGTCTTTGACCCGCGAGCTGGGCCCCGTGCTGGCCGGCCTGATGATCGCCGGTCGCGTCGGCGCTGCCATCGCCGCAGAGCTGGGAACCATGCGCGTGTCGGACCAGATCGAGGCCATGCAGGCCATGATCAAAGACCCCATTTCTTACTTGGTGGTACCGCGCCTGATTGCGGGCATCGTGGCCATGCCGATCTTGGTGGCCGTGGCTGATACGATTGGCGTGCTGGGCGGCTATATGGTCGCGGTCTACCGGCTAGGCTTCAGCTCGGCGGGCTATTTGAGCGCGACGCTGGAATACCTGGAGGTGTTCGACGTGGTGTCCGGTTTGGTCAAGGCGGCGGTGTTTGGCTTTATCGTCACCGTGGTCGGGGCCTACAAGGGCTACTACGCCAGCGCGGGCGCGCAGGGCGTGGGGCGCGCGACCACCAGCGCCGTGGTGTTGTCGGCCATTCTGATTTTGGTGTCTAACTATCTGATTACTGAGGCATTTTTTAACCGATAGGGCCAGTGCGCCACCTAGAGCGTTTCACGGAATTGCAGTCAGCTTGCGCGCTCTGGCTCTTTGATATCGCCGCAAATGCAGCCCAGGCAGCTTTGGCGCAATCGCGAGCGATTGCTCGGGTTTTGCTCCAGCTTCCGCTTTCGAGTTTGCAGGCGGCAAAGGCCGCGACCGCAGCGTCTCTTGCGGATTTCGGGTTTCTACCAGCGACCAGAACGGCCGCTGAAACACCTGCTGCCCTTTTCATACAAGTCAACGGACTTCCACCAACATATCCGTAAGGCTTGTGTGCCGTTTGTGGGGTTGGTCTCCCCAATGATGCGCCATCTTCAAGATCGTAGGGAAAGTATCCCTAAGGTGCTGGGACTGCCTGGAGCTTGATCGAACCTTCGGGACCGCTGGCGAGTTGAGGAATTGCTCATGTAAATTGCATAGCCTTACGACCAGCGTTCGTTCTTGTTATGTTCTAACAACGATGCATCCGAGTGCAGGGTCAATCTTTATCCCTGCTGCTATACGCCAAATCAAGGCGTTGAGCGCTCTACAGACAGGCCGAGAGCCCCGCGACAGCAGTTCAGCAGCGGCCAGCGGCCTTGGCCTCAAGTTCGCGCGGTCGGCTAGCCTGTGCATGGCCGTCGTGCGCCGCTTTACCCCGCGCACCACTGCGCTATAACTGCGGGCAAAGCAGTCGCGGGATAGCCACATGACAAACACCTCAGCACAGGGCGAGATGGAAATTCTCTTCAAACAGGTCAGCAAGGCCTTTGGTGATCGACCCGTGCTGAGCGACCTCAATCTAGAAATTCCAAAGCGCCAATCCATCGTGATTTTGGGCCGCTCGGGCTCGGGCAAGTCGGTCATGCTCAAGCACATCACCGGTGCGCTGCGCCCCGATAGAGGCGAGGTGCTGGTCAAAGGCCGCAAGCCCGACCGCGCCCTGATGGAGACCATCGGCGTGCTGTTCCAGCAAGGCGCTTTGTTTGACTCCATGAAGGTCTGGGAGAACATCACCTTCAGCCTGCGCGATGTTGAAGGCTGGACCGCCCGCCAGGCGCAAGACTTCGCGGTTTATTTGCTGGAGCAAGTCGATCTGGCGGCCGATGTCGCCCAGAAATACCCCCGCGACCTGTCCGGAGGCATGGCCAAGCGCGTGGCGCTGGCGCGTGCGGTCTCCACCCGTCCAGAGATCCTGTTGTGCGACGAGCCCACAACCGGCCTGGACCCGGTGTCGGGCTTGGTGATTGATACGCTGATCCGCCGCCTGGTCGATCAGTTCAACATGACCTGCTTTACCATCACCCACGATCTGGCCAGCGCCCAGCGCATCGCCGACCGCCTGGTGCTGTTGTCCGAAGGGCGCATTGCCTGGGATGGCGCGCCCGACGATTTCGCCACTACCGACAACCCCGCCGTGGCGGCCTACCGCCAAGCGGTCAACCAGGCGCACGTCTAACCTTTATGGCCAAAGCTGCGAAACAATTTGTCTGCCAGTCTTGCGGCGCCGTCGCCAGCAAGTGGTCGGGCAAGTGCGAAGCCTGCGAAGAATGGAACACGCTGGTCGAAGAGTTGGTGGAAAAGCCGCGCCCGGGCTCATTGGCGGGCAGCGGCGCCGGGCGCGCTGGCAGCCTGGGGACCTCGACGATCCGCTTTACTGGCTTGAAAGGGCAGTCGCAGGCCGCGCCGAGGTTTGTCAGCGGTAACAAAGAGTTTGATCGCGTGACGGGTGGCGGCCTGGTGCCGGGGTCGGCGCTGTTGATCGGCGGCGATCCGGGCATCGGCAAATCCACCCTGCTGCTGCAAGTCTGCGCCGCGCTGGCCACCGGCAGCAATGCGCGCGACGGTATGGCCTGCGCCTATATCTCTGGCGAGGAGGCTGTTGATCAAGTCCGCCTGCGCGCCGAACGGCTGGGCGTATCCGACGCTCCGGTGGCGCTAGCGACCGGGACCTCGGTGCGCGCCATTGTCGAGGCCTTGCAGATTGATCCCATCCCGCAAGTGGTGGTGATTGATTCGATCCAGACCCTTTATATGGACACGCTGGACTCAGCCCCCGGCACGGTGAGCCAGGTACGCGCCGCCAGTCAAGAGCTGATCGCACAGGCCAAGCGCCTGGGCTTTGCCCTGATCCTCGTGGGCCACGTCACCAAGGAGGGCATGATTGCAGGCCCCAAAGTGGTCGAGCACATGGTGGACGCCGTGCTGTATTTCGAGGGCGACCGCGGCCACCAGTTTCGCTTGCTGCGCGCCATCAAGAACCGCTTTGGCCCGGCGGCTGAAATCGGTGTGTTTGAAATGGCCGAGGCAGGCTTGCAGGAAGTCGCAAACCCGTCGGCGCTGTTCCTGGCTGAGCGACAAGAGGAAATCTCGGGCGCGGCGGTCTTTGCCGGTATGGAGGGCACCCGCCCCGTGCTGGTCGAGATCCAGGCGCTGGTGGCCAACTCGCCTTTGCCGCAACCGCGCCGCGCGGTGGTCGGCTGGGATTCGGCGCGCTTGTCCATGCTGCTGGCGGTTCTGGAGGCCCGCTGCGGGGTAGTGTTGGCCAATAAGGACGTGTTCTTGAACGTGGCGGGCGGATTGCGGATCAGCGAGCCTGCCGCCGATCTGGCGGTGGCGGCCGCCGTGCTGTCGTCGATCACCGATGTACCGGTGCCCGCCTCTTGCGTGGTATTCGGCGAGGTGGGTCTGTCGGGTGAGGTGCGCAACGTCGCCCAAGCCGAAGCGCGTCTGTCTGAGGCCGACAAGCTGGGCTTCACCGCCGCCCTCATGCCGCCGCTGCGCGGCACCTCGGGCAAGGCCAAAGCGCCCAAGGTCGCCAAGGGGCTCAAAACCTATCCCTTTGAAAAGCTGATGGATTTGGTGCTGCACTTCTCCAAGCGCTCAGCCCAGCGCGGCGGGCCAGGGCTTGAGACCCGCGAGGAGGATTAGACCATGCCCCAGAGCCATATTCGATCGATCGACGAGCTGGAGGCTCTCTATGGCGCGCCTGCCGAGGCCAGCCTGCTCAAGGTCACACCGGCCCTGACCGACTGCTATCGCCGCTGGATCGAGCGGTCGCGGTTCTGCGTCGTCTCGACTGTGGGACCGGCGGGCTGCGATGCCTCGCCGCGCGGTGACGCCGGGCCGGTGGTACGTATTCAAGACGCGCAGACCCTGTTGATGCCCGATTGGCGCGGCAACAACCGCTTGGACACGCTGCGCAATTTGGTGGACGACCCGCGCGCATCGCTAATGTTCTTTGTCGCCGGCAGCACCACTGTGCTGCGCGTCAACGCTCAGGGTTACGTGTCCGCTGATCCCGCCCTAGTCCAGAACTTTGAGCAGCAAGGAAAGCGGCCAACGACCGTAATGATGTTCAAAATCCAAGAGGTCTACCCGCAGTGCGCCCGCGCCCTGATGCGCGCTGACCTTTGGGGCCAAGAGAGCCAGGCGGACGCCGTGGGCCTTCCGAGCATCGGCGACATGCTACGCGAAATCAGCAGCGGTGACTTTGATGGCGCGGCCTACGACGCGAACTGGCCAGCGCGGGCCGCTAAATCCCTCTGGTAGACCCACAGTGCGCTGAGACTGAGCCCTGAAACTGGGCCCTGAAACTGGGCCCTGAGACTGGGCCCTGAGACTGGGCCCTGAGACTGGGCCCTGAGACTGGGCCCTGAGACTGGGCCCTGAGACTGGGCCCTGAGACTGGGCCCTGAGACTGGGCCCTGAGACTGGGCCCTGAGACTGGGCCCT
>JAUIBT010000040.1 GCA_030428255.1 Alphaproteobacteria bacterium
CACAATGCGCTCGCGTAAATCCGCCGATAAGGGTTTGCCCATGATCCACCTCCAAGGAGGGAGAATCACAAATCAAACAAAAAGGGAACCCCAAAAACAGATTCAGGCTAATCGCCCGACGCTCTAGTTCAAGCATGGGGGCGGCTGCACTTGAGCATTTCGCCGACCCAAGTCTTGCTGGCACGCATGCCTCTACCCTGGCGTGCAAGGTTTGCACAAGCCACCTTGAAACTTCCGATTTTCAATCTCAAAGCTGCCTAACTCCCCGCCGATCTTAAGCCTGCCTCAATAGATTAGAGGCGCCAGAGGGTTCAGCCTTTGGTCAAAAGTATTTAGATTTAGGGTATTTCAAATGACGGCGACCTGGCGCTTTTTAGACGCCGCGGTGCCTTGCGCACCCGTATTTGTGCAGCGTGACGCTCTGCGCTCCGCTGCCCGTGGCAGTCCCGCTTTCTTGAACCTGGGCTCCTTGCCGCTGATGATCGGCTTAGTAGGCTTGATCGCGAGCATGGCGCTTCCTCAGCATGCCAAGGCACAGCAGTCCTGGGTCGCACCCTTGTCGAGCCTTGGCGCTGGCGCGGTTCCCGCCGCTTTGATGGACTTCAATCAAGCCGACGCCTTGATCTACAGTGCGCCCACGACGGTTTTGAGCGCGCCTGTAAGCCCAGGTGGGCAGGGTCTTTTGACTGCGCAATCTGGTCTTGATTCCATACCTTCTGCCGACGCAGGCTTGCCTCTGGCGGTTGCCTCGGCCACCAATGCAGCCGGCGCCATGCTGAGCGAGATGGGCGTGACCGCGCTGGGCGATGCCGCCGACCTACCCGATATCCACGCGCCAGCCCTAGAGGACGATGAAGTCCTCTATGCCAGCGATCCTTTGGATCAGGGGCAGGCCATCCCCGGCCCGCAAACTGGTGTCGGCCAATACAGCTTTGATTCGGGTGCGCAAGCAGGCTACTCGGTCGGCGCAAATTCTCAGAGCGGGCAGATCGCAAGCCCGCAAGTGATCAGTGAAGTCAGCATTGTTGAGCCCCAGCCGGTCCAACAAGCCCCGCAAGCGCAGCCAGAAAGCAGCCCGCGCATGGATCGTGTGGCCGCAATTTCAGGCGTTTCCGCCAGCCCCTCCTTCTCTGACGCCATCCCCAAGGCGCGCGACAGCGGCTTGGCTCCGACCGATTTCGGCTTTGTGCTGGGCGCTGGCTTGGCGGTGCGCCCCGACTATCTGGGCAGCAATAACTACGAGATTGCCCCCAACATCCTGTTTGATATCAGTTTTAAGGACACGGTCTTTTTGTCCTCCAAGCACGGCCTGGGTGTGGTGCCTTTCAAGAACGAGACCTTCTATTCCGATTTGCACCTGAAATACTGGGGCGCGCGCGGAGACTCAGGCGATCTTGATGGCATGGTGCCCGTTGATCCCAGCATGGCCGTGGGGGCGACTTTGGGCTTTCGCAGCCAATGGGTCGATGTGGATCTGACCGGCGATTGGGGTGTCTTGGGCGGCAATACGGGCCTGGACATGCAGCTGAGCGCCTCGCATTGGTTCGACATCAACGAGAGCTTTTCTTTGCGTCCCAAAGCCTGGGCGGCCCTGTCGGACAACCGCTATAACGATACCCTGTTTGGTATCAGCACAGCCGAGGCCGCCGCTGTCAACGCCGCGCTTGCCAGCGCCGGACGCAGCGAGACGGTGACGGTCTATGACCCCAATGGCGGACTGCGCGAGCTGGGAACCAGCTTGGACATCGAGTATGCCTTCAGCCCCAACTTCTCGCTCGTCAGCTCAGCAGAGATGTCGGTGGTGCTGGGCGATGCTGGACAGTCGCCCTTGGTGCAAGACCTGGGCTCGCCCTTTCAGTGGGGGCTGGGCCTGGTGGGCGTCTACCGCTTCTAGGCCCGCCGGTAAGGTAACGAAAGCCCGAGTGCCGCTTGCCTCGGGCTTTTTTGTGCCAGAAGCGAAAGCAAAGACGCGGCCAAGAACTCGGGCATAACGCCTTGCATCTTGGCCGGTTTCTGCCAGGGTTCCGGTCAAAACGGCCCTACACCGCCATCTCAGACACTTTGAGGAAACATGCCGAAGCCCGCCGCACTGAGCGCTCCCGATCCCGCGACGACGCCCGCACCCGTCGCCAAGAAACTGCCGGTCATCCACCGTGCGCACGGCCACGAGCGCCAGGACGATTACGCATGGCTGCGTGCGGGCAACTGGCAGGAGGTGATGCGCGATCCAGCGACACTTGACCCAGAAATCCGCAGCTACTTGGAGGCCGAAAACGCCTATTGCCAGGCTGTCATGGACCAGTGGGGCAGTTTGGTCGACGACCTACATCAAGAGATGATCGGGCGCATCAAGGACGACGAAGAAGCGCCACCGACCCCGCGTGGTCCCTACGAATACCTGAGCCGTTTTGAGAAGGGCGGCCAGCATCGCCGCTATCTGCGCCGTCAGCGTGGCGGCGGGCCGGAAGAGCTGTTGTTCGACGCCGATGCGGCCGCTAAGGCGCACAACTTCTATAATTTGGGTGGCTTTGGCGTCAGCCCGAACCACAAGCTGTTGGCGATTGCTGAAGACACCCAGGGCGACGAGGCCTATCGCCTGCGCATCAAGAACCTGGAGACCGGCGACTGGCTACCCGACAGCCTCTATCCCATCTCGGGAAATTTTACCTGGATCGAAACCAACGGCGGTCTGCTGTATACGACTTTGGACGACAGCCACCGCGCCTCGAAGGTCTGGCGGCACCTGTTAGGGCAGGATGCCGGTACCGACGAGCTGGTCTATGAGGAGGCCGACGGGGCCTGGCAGGTCAGCTTGGCCAAGACCAATTCGCGCCGCTTTCATATGATTTCCCGTGGCACTTCGGGCTCGAACGCGGTCTACATCATGGACGCGGGCGACGAAGCCGCCAAACCGCGCTTGGTGGCTGAGGCCTTGACCGATGTTTACTATTCCCTCGAAGATCATGGCGAGCGCTTCTTTATCCTCACCAATCGCGACGGTGCGACCAACTTTAAGATCTGCACCGCGCCAATCGCGGCCCCAGGCGCTGAGAATTGGCAGACCTGGTTGGCCGACAGCCCAACGTGCTTGATCGAACACATGGAGCTGTTTGACGGCTACTTGGTTCGCGAAGAGACCGAACGCGCCTTGCCGCGAATCGTCGTGCACGACCTGGCGAGCGGCGCGGAGCACAGCATTGAGCAGGCCGAGGCTGCCTATTGCTTGACCCATTTTGGGGCCAGCGAGTTTGACACCCGCGTCACCCGGTTTTCCTATCACTCGCCGACTACGCCGACGCAGATTTTTGACTACGACATGGCCACGCGCGAACGCAAATTGGTCTATAGCCAAGAGGTGCCCAGCGGCCACAATCCCAGCCGCTATAAGGTCGAGCGCTTCTTTACCACCGCAAATGATGGAGCAGAAATCCCGGTCACAGTGCTGCGCTTGGCCGACCAGCCCTTGGACGGCAGCGCGCCGCTGTTCGTCTATGGCTATGGCTCTTATGGCCTCAGCCAGTCGGCGGGCTTTTCTGTGACCCGCCTCAGCCTGGTTGATCGCGGCTTTGCTTACGCCACTGCCCACACAAGAGGCGGCATGGACATGGGCTATCAGTGGTACCTCGACGGAAAATTAGAAAAGAAACTCAATACCTTCACCGACTTCATCGCGGTCAGCGAAGATCTGTGCCAGCGCGGTTATGGCCGTAAGGGCGAGGTGGCGGCCATGGGTGGCTCTGCCGGTGGCCTTCTGATGGGAGCCATCGTCAACATGCGCCCGGATCTCTACAAGGCGATCATCGCCTCGGTGCCGTTCGTCGATGTCCTGACCACCATTTTAGACTCCGATCTGCCGCTAACCCCCGGCGAGTGGACCGAGTGGGGTAATCCCATCGAAGACGAAGCGGTCTACCACCGTATGCTGAGCTATTCGCCGCTCGACAACGTGGTGGCTCAGGATTACCCGCACATGTTCGTCACCGCTGGCCTGTCGGACCCGCGCGTCACCTATTGGGAGCCCGCCAAGTGGGTCGCCAAGCTGCGTGCCACCAAGACCGACAACAATTGCTTGATGTTCAAAACCAACATGACCGCGGGCCATTTTGGAGTCTCGGGCCGCTATGATCGCTTGATCGAGGTGGCTGAAGAGTACGCCTTCGTCATTCGCGCCTTCGGCCTGGCGTAAGCCGCGCGCCGATTGTTACATTCGCTGAGTTAGGAGCCTTTTGCCCATGTCCGACCTGCCGATCAGCCGCTATCCAGTGCCAAAGTTAGCGGAGCTGCCCGACGATATCCAAGAGCGGATCAAGGCGGTTGCCGAGAAAGCAGGCTTTGTGCCCAATGTCTTCTTGGCTTTGTCGCACCGCCCCGATGAATTTCGCGCCTTCATGGCTTACCACGATGCGCTGATGGAGCGCGACAGCGGGCTCAGCAAGGCCGAACGCGAGATGATCGTTGTTGCGACCTCTAACGCCAACGGCTGCCAGTACTGCGTGATTTCTCACGGCGCGATTTTGCGAGTGCGCTCCAAGCAGCCACTCTTGGCCGAGCAAGTGGCGATCAACTACCGCAAAGCCGATCTCAGCGAACGGCAAAAGGCTATGCTGGCATTCGCGATGAAGGTCAGCCAGGATTCGCAAGCCATTGGTGAGGAAGACTATGCGGCGCTGCACAGTCACGGCTTCAATGACGAAGATATTTGGGACATGGCCGCCATCTCTGCCTTTTTCGGCATGAGCAATCGCATGGCAAATTTTGCCTCCATGCGTCCGAACGATGAATTCTATACCATGGGTCGCTGAGGCACCGGCTAGCCTGGTCTGATCCATCACAATTTGCAGCCTGCCCCTTCCAGTTAGCCTGGCAGTGTGACACGATAGGCATGGGCGTGCCCAAACCTTGGCTTTGGACGGATCGCCGCCCTAACAAAGGATAGCCGCATGCGCCCAATCTTGCTCAGTATTGCCCTCGCCATGAGCCTGCTTGCGCCGCCGCTCGCCCGCGCCATGGGCGGTGAGAGCACGACACCCGAGGTGTCCGCACCCCAGACCTTTATCGCACAAGCCGAGGCCGCTGACATCAACTGGCGTCAGAGTCTGGTGATCTTGATCGGGAACCCAGACAACGACTTCGCGACCAACTTGCCCTACGCCGAGCGCGATCTGGAGGCCATGCGGCTCTATGCGCTGGAAGGCCTGAAGGTCAGCCCGCAAAGCCTGCATGTCTTTAAGAACGCCGACAGCAACGCTTTTGATAGCATCTTTGGCCCGGGCGGTTTGATTGACCGCGAGCTGCGCGGCCGCAATTTGTTTGTCTTTATTTCTGGCCACGGCGTCACCTTGCCGGGCGAGGCCAGTTCGCACTTTTTGCCGTCAAACGCCGATCCGGCGCGGGTCAAGCAGCTCTATTCGGTCGATGAGGTCAAGGCTGCCTTGGGGCGTGCGCGCAAGCAACAGCAAAGCTCTGGTCTGGATCGCCGCGTGTTCGCCATGTTTGACACCTGCTTTTCTGGTCAAGACCGTCACCGGCCCGGCGAACAAGCCTACAGCGGCAAGGCCCCGCCCTTGGTGCCGAAGATCCAGGTGCCTGACGACGGCCCTGGTTTTACGTTGCTGAGTGCATCCAACGGTATCGCCTATGATGACGAAGACGCGCGTTTGGGAGCCCTGACTTCGGGCTTCTTGCGTGCCGCAGCGGGTTTGGCCGACGACCGTCGCTATGATGGTAATGCCAACAACAATCTGGAAGCTGTGGAGCTGAAAGCCTATTTAGACGAGAATGTCGCCGCGCTGGCAGGACGGGCTCAGGCCGCCGATCTGATCGGAGCGCAGGACATCAGCTTGCCGGTCTATGCCGTGCCAGATTTCCAAGATTTGCAACAAAGCCAACGGGCCTCGACCCTGTTTGAGCGTGCTCAGCAGGCGGTTAACCGCCTGCCCAACGCGCTTGATTTCACCGACCTACAGGCCCTACAAGCTGCGCGGCTCAGCCGTGATCAAATCCTGCTGCCGCTGCGGCGCTTTGATCGCTATTGCCAGAGCCAAGACTGTGGTGCGGCGCTGGTGGACCGCCGCCAGGCCCTCAACGGACGCCTACAAGCCAACCTGCTGGAATTCGAAGACCAAGCGACCTGGCTAGAAGAAACCGCCCGCAGTGTGACGGAGCGCTGCCAGCCCTATTTGCAGGCCTGCAAACGCTTCAAAGCGATCCAGCCCGGTTATGCCTGCATCTACCAGAGCGCAGCGCAGAACGAATGCGCTTTGCTGACGCCCGCGCAAACTCAGCTTTCTGATGCCGAGCTGTTGGCCAAGGCCACGCGCAGCAACGCCAAAGAAGACTGGCAGGCATGCATTGATGGCTGCCAATTGGACGCAACGCGCGGCTTGGCGCGCCAGGCCCTGGCTCGCATTCTTGATGCTGAGGTGGCCGCAAAGAAGGCTGCTGAGCAGGCTGCAAATCAGCAGGTCACCAAAGTGACCGAAGATCCTGCCACACCCGATCCCAAAGTGACCAAGCGCCCAGCCGAACCCGTGAGCGACGATGATGAGGATTTGGCACGCGACAACCGCCTGTGGGCCCGCGCGCAGCAGCGTAACTCTATCTCTGGCTATCTGGCCTACGAGCGGATTTGCAGGCTGTGTCGCTACAAGCCAGACTCCCAAGAGCGCCGCAAGACTCTGGAACGCGAAAATGCAGGTCGGCAAGCCGAACTGCTGGACTTGCAGATTTGGGCCAAGGTCAATGAGAGCCCGAATGTCGAATCATTGGAGCTCTATCTATCAAGCTGTCAGCCAGTTTGTGCGCATGCCCAAGAGGCGCGCGCCGCCTTGGACAAACTCACTTCGGGCACGAGTTATACTGAGTTGGCCGACCGCTTGGAGGCTTTGAATCTGCGCCGGCTGTCGAGCAGTGATGCCAAACGTCTGCAAAGCGCCCTGAACGACCGTGGCTGCGATGCGGGCAGCGTTGATGGCCAGATCGGCGCCAAGACTCGTGCAGCTTTGGAAGATCTGCTTGCTGAAGCGCGGCGCAAGGAAGGCCGGATTGCGGTCGAGTCGAGCGTCCAAGTGCTGAGCCAACTTGAAGCCGCTCACGCGCTGAGCTGCTCGCGCAAGGTGCGCAGTGTGTTTCGTGATTGCCCGAGCTGTCCGCAGATGGTGGTTTTGCCCAGCGGCAGCTTTAAGATGGGCTCAACACGCGGCGACGAAGACGAGGTGCCTGTGCGCAACGTGCGGATCGATCAAGGATTTGCGATGGGGCGCTATGAGATTACCTTAGCGGAATTCCGAGCATTCGTCGTGGCGACCGGTCACGAGCCGACACAGGGCTGCTGGACCTTTGAGGACAATGAGTATGGGGAGCGGCCTGGACGCTCTTGGCGCGATCCGAATTTTGCGCAACGCGACAACCTGCCTGCGGTTTGCCTCACCAAGGATGACGCGGATGCTTATGTGGCCTGGCTCAACGGCCAGGTTGACGGCGCACCCTACCGTTTGCCAAGCGAAGCCGAGTGGGAATACGCCGCGCGCGCGGGCACCCAAACCGACTACTCTTGGGGCAATGATAGCGCTCATACCCTGCAATGCCGCTATGCCAATGGCACCGATGCGAAGACCTGGAACAATGGCAAGACCTCTTGGACGGTCAGGGGGGAGTGCGACGATGGCCACGCTCTAAGACCGGCGTCCGTAGGCTCCTATCGCGCCAATTCCTTTGGGCTGTTTGATATGAGCGGTAACGCGGCCGAGTGGGTCGCAGACTGCTATCGTGAGAGCTACAGCGGCTCAGATGCGAGCCCCGATCCCTATCAACCGCAGGATTGCAAGCGCTATATCATGCGCGGCGGTGGCTGGTATTCAACGCCGGCAGATTTGCGCTCATCTGATCGCATCTGGGCGAGCCTTGGCTTTAAGGGCAACGATGTCGGCTTCAGGGTCGCGCGCTCTTTGCCTTGATCCGCCGAGCGCTCGGCCAGAGTCGCCTGTAGGCGAACTGGCCGGGGCCCAGCTTTGGATTTAGGGCTTCACCGCCATCAACAGCACGGGCGCAATCGCCCCTTTGGCGATATTGCCGGCCATGTTCGCGGCCTTCAGGCCCGCGTCTTGGCCCATGACAAGATGCAGACCCAAGGGCGGCGGGCCAGACTCAGCCATGCGCGCCTTCATTTTGGTGAAGAATTCTTGCGCCAGCTCTTTTTTCGAGGCCTCCAAGGTCACGCTCAACCCGGCGGCCTCGATGGCTGACTTGTAGGCTGGCACCGTCCCCACGAAGGAGGTGGTCTCGTCCTGCGCCCAAGCAACCGGGTAGTCTAACGCCTGCTCGCCGACCCGCATGACGTCATAGACGGCCAGCCGTCCGCCCGGCTTCAACACGCGGGCGATTTCCCGGAACAACAAGGCCTTGTCCTGGATATTCATGCCAACATGGAACAGGGTCACTCGGTCGAAACTGGCGTCGGCCTTGGGAAGCTCCAGCGCGCTGCCTTCGACCAGCCCCACCTTGTCAGACAGGCCGACCTCGTGGGTCAAGGTGTTGCCGACGGAGACGTATTCAGGCGTCAGGTCCACCCCCTCGACGATGGTGTCGTAAGTCGAGGCCATAAAGCGCGCGGCTCCGCCAAGTCCGCAGCCGACATCCAGCACCCGCAGTCCGGGCGACAAATTCAACTGCTCACACACCATCTTGGTTGCGGGGCGCCCGCCGATATGGAACTCATCCACCCCGGCCAGCAAATCGACTGGAGCGGCATCGCTGTTGTCTCGCATCTTGGCCCAACCAGCGGCAATGGCCGACTGAAGTGCGCCGTTTGTGTAGTGGTTGGCCACTTTGGCTTCTGTCGTCGTCATGGGTTGTGTCCTCCTTTGAGTAGCGCTTTCGCATCTGGTGACAGTTTAGGCGCGCCGCTGCTCCGAATATACTTCTGTTTCTGTAGCGCTTCGGGCGAGAACCTGGCAGACTGGCTGCCATGAAACCTTATGGACAATTTTGCTCGATCGCCAAGGCGCTAGAGGTCGTGGGCGAACGTTGGAGCCCTTTGATCCTGCGAGAGCTGATTTGCGGCTCTAGCCGCTTCAGCGAGATCCAACGCGGCATCCCGCGCATGTCGCCCGCGCTGCTGTCCAAGCGCTTGGCCTATCTTGAGGGCTGCGGGGTCATCGTGCGGGACGAAGTGACGGGCGGCTACATGCTGACCGAGGCGGGCTGGGAGCTCAAGCCGGTGATCGAACAATTGGGCGTCTGGGGACAGCGCTGGGTGCGTGGCCAACTGACGGACATGGATTTCGATCCCGACCTGTTGATGTGGGACATGCGCCGACGCATCGACCTTGAGCGCTTCCCGCAGACGCGCACTTGCCTTAAGTTCGAATTCAAGGGCGAGCCAGACCATCGGCGCGATTATTGGATTGTTGGCGACGCGGGTGGCATAGAGCTGTGCATCACAGATCCGGGCCATCCGGTTGATCTTTATATAACCAGCGACACCAAAACCATGACGTTGGTCTGGAACGGCGATCTTGGGTTACAGGCGATGATCGAAGAGGGGCGCATCGACCTGCACGGTCCCAGCGCGTTGGTCCGCGCCTTTCCTGGCTGGCTGCAACTGGGCATGTTTGCCGGGGTTCCGGCGGCCAGCGGACCAATTGGCACTTGACCCTTGGCGAAGGTGTGGGGCGGCCTTGTTAGCTCTGCAGGTGCTTGGCCAGTGCCTCCAGCGCGAAGTCATAGCCCTGAGGGCCAAAGCCGCAAATCACGCCAATCGCAATCGCCGACAGATAGGATTTGTGGCGAAAGGCTTCGCGGGCATAGACGTTCGACAGATGCACTTCGATGAAGGGCAGGCGGGTGCCGCGCAAGGCATCGTGCAAGGCCACGGAGGTGTGGGTATAGGCCCCGGCGTTGATCACCACTCCCTGGCAATCGTGGCGGGCGGCGTGAATGGCATCGACCAGCGCACCTTCGCTGTTGGACTGCAGGCAGCGCAGGGTCATGGCGAGCGATTCGGCCTTGGTCTTGGCTGCCGATTCAATGCCTGCTAAGGACAGGTCGCCATAGATGCCCGGCTCGCGCTCGCCCAGCAGGTTGAGGTTCGGGCCGTGAAGCAACAAAATCTGGGACATAGAAAATCGGTCTCTTTTGGTTTGGGCTTAGAGCGTCTGGCTCTGGCATGAGGTTAGAATCGCCGCTCTCGCTTCATGTTCTTAACGCCAATGCAAGCTCGCAGGTGTTGCGACCTTCTCGCGGTTTGCGCTACGGGCGCAGATTCCAAGGGCCTCGGCATGCTTGGCGCGCAGCATAGAGCAAACTTTGCGCGTAAAAAAGCCCCGCGAAGCAGGGCTCAAAGACTGCTGCTTGCCGGGCTCCAAGTTAGGGCGCCAGAGGCCCCAGAGCTCAACAGCTCCAGGGCGCAAAAAGGGGCAAAGGGGCTGAGCCTTTAGGAATTGCTCGCGACTTTGCGGGCGAGATCGACGGCCTGCTCAATTTGGGCGGCGGGCACCGCGCCGGGCAAGAAGGTGTTACCAACCATAAAGGCCGGGGTTCCTGTGACCCCAAGCTGGTCGGCCAAAGCTGAAGTTTGGGCGAGCTTTTGGGCCACAAAATCGCTTTGCATGTCCACTTTGAGTTGATCTACGTCCAGCCCGACTTCTTGTGCCACTTCGAAGACAACATCTTCAGTCACTCGGCCCTGAAAGTTCATGAGGGTCGTGTGGTAGACATCGTAAAGGCCCTGCTTTTGCGACGCCAGTGCCGCCTGGGCCGCCACTCTTGATGCTTCTGACAGAATTGGGAATTCTTTCATGACCAGCTTGATGTTGCCATCAGCCTCAACGGTCTTGAACAGGTCAGGGGCGGAGCGCTTGCAGTAGCCACAGTTGTAGTCGAAGAACTCCACCAACACCACGTCACCATCTGGGTTACCCAAGAAGGGATCGCTGCTGCTGTTGTACAGCGGATCGCGCAAGCCGGAGTCCAGAACCTTGGCAAAGCGGCGCGCGGTATAGATGGGCTCGTTCGCCTGGAAGGTCTCAAGGGCGTCCATAAAGATCACATCAGGATTATTGATCAAGAAGGCACGGATTGCGTCTTCGCTGGCGGCAGACACCTCGCGCGGTGGCTGGTCTGCACTGGCTTTGGCGGCGGCGGTGGCTTGCGAGGCCGCATTGGCAACCGCGATCGCCTGGGTGGCCAACTGCTGCTTAAGCTCGGTGACTTGAATTTCGTAGGCGCTGACTTGCTTGCTCAGCGCGTCAAGTTGATCGTCTTCAGACGACGAAGAGGTGAGCATCGGCAAGGTTGAGGCCCCCAGCATGCCGCCGACCAATCCGCCGACCAGGCCCAGAACGAGTGGCAAAGTTGGGGTGCTAGCAGGTGTGGACACGAAAGGGCTTCCTTGAGGGTCTTGAGACTCAGACATTCTTGTTCCGGTTGGTTGATGCGGCCAATGCAGGAGCGGCGCGCGGGTTGAGAGGTGTCAGGCATTGCGGGACAGGAAAAACGCCCTTATCGCCGGTGAAATGGAGTGGCCAGGCTTATTTTAGCTCGGCCTGATATTCAATATCCTTGGCGCGCAACCAGGATGGCGAGTTTGCGGTTAACAGATCCTGGGCACGTTTGGCTTGGACAATGGCTTGCTTTTCGTCTCCCAGCGCCAGGCCCGATTCAGCCATGGCCAGCGCCGAGAGGCCTTGCTCGCCGCCCTTAGCATAGCCGATGGCCATCATCCGCCAATAGCTAGCGTTGCTTGGTTCCTTCAAAAGCGCGCGATTGAGCAATCCGAGTCCCTGTGCCAGCGCGTTGAAACTGCCCTCGTCCAGATAGACCTGCGCTGCTGAGGCCAGCAATACGGGTTGCTCACCGGCAAGCTGTAGCGCTTGATTGTAGGAAACGAGCGCCGCCTGGATGTGGCCGTGTTCGCGCAAAGCCTGGCCGCGCAGTTCATGGAAATAGGGATCTTGGGGCGCGTGGGCGATCAGTTGGTCGATCAATCCGAGTGCCTGCTCCAGCGGGGCATTGCGCACCGCATAGGTGGCTCGGGCATAAATGGCAGGCACGCTGGTGTTGTTGGGTGGGTAGAGGCGATCGACTTCGGTCGCGCTGAGTAAGAAGCCCGCGAGCTTGGCCTTGACCCGCTCAAAGCGCAACGCCTGGTCGAAAGACACGCTGCGGCGGAAATTATAGGCGTTGACCACGTTCGACTTTAGCTGGTCGATGCGATCCTGGCTCAAGGGGTGGGAGCGCCAATAGCGGTTGGAGTTGGCAAGGTAGTCGCGCTCGGCCAGCTTGGCGAAAAAGCTGGGCAGACCGCGCGCCGACAGGCCGGCTGCGTCCAATATGCTGACCGCAGACTGGTCGGCTGCGGATTCTTGAGCGCGCGAATATTGCAGCACGTCAGCGGTCGCAAACACCCGCGCGCTGGCGATGGCCGCGTTGGCAACGTCTGGGTTGTCGCTCAGCGCGGCGGCCCCCAGGCCGACCAACATGCCCAATAATGACTTTGCTGTAGAGGCCGCAATCGCATCCCGACCGCGGATCAAGTGTCCGCCGACGATATGCCCGGTCTCGTGCGCGATGACCCCGGACAATTCTTCGATGGAGTCAGCGCGCAATACCAAGCCGGTGTTCAAGAACAGGTTGGCACCGCCGGACACGAAGGCGTTGACCGACGGGTTGATCACCAGAACCAGATCGACCGCATCAGCGCCCAGGCCAGCGGCGGCAAAAATGGGACGCGCCACCTCTTCCAAGAAAGTCTCGATTTCAGCGTCGCGGACCACGCGCGTGCCTTGTGCCTCGCTGGGGCGCGGCGCGAGCAGCGCCAGGCAGACCGCCAAACTTGCCACCAAGAGGCAGGCGAGGCGCGACAAACATGGGCGGGGCCTGGGAAAGGCTTGGGACAAATTGAACTCCTGTGGAGACAAGCGAAACAGCGCGCTGTTCTTGCCTTGAAAATGGGACGATAACAAGGCTTTGCTCGCATTCTCCCTGAGGACAAAATCTCAGAATGAATCATGCATAATGCAAAAAATTCCTTAACAAAGTTTAAATATCGGGAAATAATAATACGAATTAATGCTAGAAGTGCGACATTGGTCCGGAGGCAATCAAAAATGCTTGCTTCAAGCAAACTCACCGCCTAAGACGCCAAAGAAGGTCTGGGCGAAATTGCCCGTCTATTTGTAAGGATACCGCATGCTGGCAACACCGGAGCAGCCGATTTTTCACCCCTCGCAGCGCGGGGAGGCAGTCGGGCCATTCTTGGTCATGGACGTGGTGCGCGCAGCACTGGCGCGGGCGGCCCAGGGATTGCCGGTCTATCACATGGAAATCGGCCAGCCGGGCACTGGCGCGCCGCGCAAGGCACAAGAAGCAGTGGCGGCAGCTATGGCGCAAACCAGCCTTGGCTACACGCCCAGTTTTGGCCGTGACGACTTGCGCGCTGGGCTGGCGCAGCTCTACGCAAATCGCTATGGTGCTTCGGTTGATCCTCAGAATATCGCCATTGTCGCGGGCTCTTCGGCAGGCTTCAATTTGGCCTTTATCGCCGCTTTTGAGGCTGGTGACCGGGTGGCGTTGGCGACGCCGTGCTATCCGGCTTACCGTAATATTCTAGGCGCAATGGGCCTAGAGGTGGTCGAAATCCCCGTTGGACCTGAAGACCGCTTTCAGCCAAGCGTAGAGCACTTGGAGGCCGTCGCGCCGATCGAGGGCTTGATTTTGGCCAGCCCTTCAAACCCGACCGGCACGATGGTCACAGCAGAAACGATGGAGGCCTTGGCAAGCTATTGCCACGCCAAGGGGATCCGGTTGATTTCCGACGAGATCTATCACGGCTTATCGTATGGCCAGCGCGAGGTTACGGCACTGACCTATTCGCCCTCAGCGATCGTCGTGAATTCCTTTTCCAAGTACTACTCGATGACAGGCTGGCGGGTCGGCTGGCTGGTCTTGCCCGATGACCTGCGCCGCACGGTCGATCGCTTGCAGGCCAACATGTTCATTTGTGCGCCGCACGTCGCGCAGGTGGCGGCCTTGGGCGCGCTGGATGCCACCGACGAGCTGGAGGCTCTGAAGCACACCTACGCCAAGAATCGCGATCTGGTGCTGTCCATGCTGCAGGCGGCGGGCGTGACGACCATGGCCCCGCCGGACGGTGCCTTTTACATCTATGCAGACGTGGGCCACCTGACTCAAGACAGCCCGGCGTTCTGCGCGAGACTGCTCGACGACACCGGCCTTGCGATTACGCCGGGCGTTGATTTTGATCTCCAGCGTGGCGGGCGCTTTGTGCGCTTTTCTTTCTGCGGTTCGGCTGAGGAGGTCGAGCGCGGCTGTGACGCCTTCTTGAACTGGGTGCGGCGGCGCTAGGCACACTCTCGAGCCCCTTTAAGAACACGAGCTTGCGAGGAATGGCGCTTTGAGGCCATAGGGGCTTGCACTCCGCTTTACCTTAACGTAAGTCTAGTCCCATCAACGGAAACCAAGGGACCCCCTAGGGGTACGAAGGGACTATGCAGATACTGCTTTTGATCGTGTTCGTCGTGGCGGCCCTAACGGCTGCCGCTTATGCGCGCCTGAACCTGCGCGGTTGGGCTGGAGCCATGCTGCTCGCGGCTGCTGCAATTGCGTTCTATTTCCAGATCACCGCGCTGTGGGCGGTGATCTTGCTGATGGCGCCTGCGCTGGTAACGCTGCTCATCAGCCTGCCAGCCATACGCAAGCCGCTGGTCTCCAGACCGATCATGCGCCTGATTAAGCCAATCTTGCCTCAGGTTTCAGAGACCGAGCAAGCGGCGCTGGATGCGGGGACAGTGGGATTGGATGCCGAGATTTTCTCAGGCCAAATCGACCTGGCCGCTCTTCGCGCTGTGCCCAAACGGGCTTTTACGGCTGAGGAGCAGGCCTTCTTGGACGGCCCCACAGCTCAGCTCTGTGAGATGCTCGACGACTGGCAAATCCGCCAGGATCGCGACCTGCCGCCCGAAGTTTGGGACTTCCTGAAAGACCAGGGCTTCTTGGGCATGATCATCCCCAAGGCCTACGGAGGCCTGGAGTTTTCGGCCCATGCTCAGTCCGAGGTGGTGTCGCGCATTGCCTCGCGCTCAGGCGCGGCGGCCGTGTCAGTCATGGTGCCCAATTCGCTCGGCCCGGGCGAGCTGCTGTCGCACTATGGCACTGAGGAGCAAAAGCAGCACTACTTGCCCCGCCTGGCCAAGGGCCTGGAGGTTCCTTGTTTTGCCCTCACCGGTGAACGCTCGGGCTCGGATGCGGCCTCCATGCGCGACGTGGGCGTGGTGACACGTGGCACCTACGAAGGCAAGGAAGTGCTGGGCATTCGCGTGTCTTGGGACAAGCGCTATATCACGCTGGCACCGATTGCGACCTTGTTGGGTCTGGCCTTCTACCTGACCGATCCGGACGGCTTGCTAGGCGGTGAACCCGAGATTGGCATCACCGTGGCGTTGGTGCCGCGCGATCATCCCGGCAATGTCATGGGCTATCGCCATGATCCGGCGGGTGGCGCCTTTATGAACGGCCCGACTTGGGGCCAAGATGTCTTTATTCCCATGGAGTTCGTGGTTGGCGGCCAGGCTATGCTGGGTCAAGGCTGGCGCATGCTGATGGAACAATTGGCTGTTGGTCGTGCGATCTCTTTGCCCGCTGTTGGCACTACTGGCACCAAGTCCGCGCTACGCATCATCTCAGCCTACGCGTTGGTGCGTCGCCAGTTTGAGCTGCCCATCGGAAAGATGGAAGGCATCGCGGCGGGCTTGGCCGAGATCGCAGCCGATGCCTATGTGCTGGAGGCAGCGCGCTCCTTAACCAACGCCTACCTTGTGCAAGGGCAAAAGCCGTCGGTCTTGTCGGCGGTCTTTAAATACCAAGCGACCGACCGCCTGCGCGGCGCGCTCAATCACGCCATGGATATTCAAGGCGGAAAGGCAATTTGCGACGGCCCCTCAAACCTCTTGCTGGCCGCCTACCAAGGCGTGCCGGTGGCGATCACGGTTGAGGGGGCCAACATTTTGACCCGCAGTCTGATCACCTTTGCCCAAGGCTCGCTGCGCGGCCACCCCTACTTATTAAAAGAAATCCAGGCGCTGCAAGACGGCGATCTTGAGGCCTTTGACGCCGCCATGACCGGCCACGTCGGCTGGATGGCGGCCACCAAGGCGCGCGCGTTTTGGCACAATCTGACCGGAGGGCATTTGCTCAAGCTGGGCGCAGACGTGCCCAAGCCCTTGGCCGCTCACTACCGCCAGCTCAGCCGTGCGGCGCTCAGCTTCGCGCACCTATCCAACGTGGTGCTGGTGAGCTTCGGCGGCGGCTTGAAGGCGCGCCAGATGGTCTCCGGGCGCATGGCCGACTGTCTGTCCGAGCTGTATTTCATGGCCGCGGGCCTGAAGTATTGGGAGGATCTGGGCAGCCATGACGAAGATTTGCCCCTGATCGACTTTGTGATGCAGCGCCACTTGTTCGCATTACAAGAAGCTATGCGCGATGTGCTGGGCAACTTGCCTGCGGGCCTGGGTTGGGCCGTGTCGCCGGTGATCTTCCCGCGCGGCGCGTGGCGGCGTCCGGCGCGGCATGCGCAGATCCGCAAGGTCGCGGCCATGGTTCAGGTGCCTGGCCCCCAACGCGACCGCTTTACGCCCTCGGTCTACGTGCCTCAGACCCGCGAACGCGACTCGCTGGCGGTGTTGGAGCGGGCCTTTGTCATGGCGCACGATAACCAAGACCTGTACCGCAAGGTCAAGCAAGGCGCGCGCAAGCTGGGCCTCAGAGCCTTCCACGACCGCGATTGGTACGACGTGCTGCAAGAGCACAAGGTCTTGAACGCCGAAGAAGCCGAGCGGCTGCGCGCTTTGGAGCGCTTGGTGCACCAAGTGGCTGCTGTCGATCGCTTTGCCCACAACAGCTTTTTGGCAGGCGAAGCTGACGGCTTCCAGTGGCAAGACTAACAGGCTTGCTCTGCGGGTAGCGGGCCGCCTAAACATATGAAGATCAAAACGAAGGAATGGACGATGGGAAACCCAATAGACCTGGCCCCTGATCTTAAACATTGGCGCGTATTGCAGGACGCCGAAGACCTGCTGTGGCTGATCTTTGACAAAGCCGATGCGCGGGTCAACGTGCTGTCGGTCGAGGCTATGGCGGAGCTCGCGCAGGCCATGGATGTCATTGAGCCTGTGGCCGCTTCGGGCTCGGTCAAAGGCCTGGGCATGCTGAGCGCCAAGCCTGGCTCTTATATCTTGGGTGCGGACATCAGCGAGTTCGATACTTGGGACACAGAGGAGCAGATCGCCAAAGGCATTCGCGACGCACACGCTTTGTTCGCGCGGATCGAGAACCTGCCAATTCCGACCGCCGTAGGCGTTGATGGCATGTGCCTTGGCGGCGGCTTCGAGCTGGCTTTGTCCTTTGGCACGCTGATTGCCTCAAAATCTGACAAGACGCGGCTGGGCTTCCCTGAGGTACAGTTGGGCATCTTCCCCGGCTTCGGTGGCACCGCGCGCATTTTGGACCGCTGTGGCGGACAGGTTGGTCTGACCGCTATGCTGACCGCCAAGCACTATCGCGCCAGCCAGGCCAAGGCCCTGGGCATGGTCGATCGCTTGGTGCCTGACGGAGGCCATTTGCGCTGGGCCGTGCGCAAAGCCTTGCTGAGCCCGCGTCCGCGCCGCAAGCCACCCTTGATGGCGCGGCTGACCCGCGGTCCACTGCGCGGTATGGTGGCGAAGAAAGCGCGGCAGATGACGGCGGCCAAGGCGCGGGCGGATCACTATCCTGCGCCTTACGCGATCATTGACCACGTCTTGGAAAGCGGCGGCTCGTCTGCGGCCATGTATAAAGGCGAGGTCGCGCGCTTTCCGGGGCTCATGCTGTCGAATACGGCCAAGAACCTGCGCCGGGTCTTCTTCTTGCAAGACCGGCTGAAGAAAGAGGCACGGGGCAAGTTCCGCGCGCGGCGGGTGCATGTGGTGGGCGCTGGCCTGATGGGCGGCGATATTGCGGCCTATTGCGCTCTGCAAGGATTGGAGGTCAGCCTGCAAGATTTGGACATGGATCGCATCGCACCGGCCCTGAAGCGCGCCAAGCGCTTGTTTAAAAAGCGCCTTCGTGGCTCAGCGGCGCAGAAGGCGGCAGAAGCGCGCCTGATCCCTGATGTTGAGGGCAAGCACCTGGCACGCGCAGATGTCGTGATCGAGGCCATCGTCGAAAAGCTGGAGGTCAAGCAAAAGGTCTTCGCCGACATCGAGGCCAAGGCCAGACCTGACGCCATTCTGGCGACCAACACCTCGGCGCTGCCCTTAGCGGATATTGCTGAAGGCCTGAAGGAGCCGGGCCGCTTGGTGGGCCTGCACTTCTTTAACCCCGTGGCGCAAATGCCGTTGGTCGAGGTGGTCTATGACCCCGCCAGCCACGAGGACTCGGTGCAGGCTGCTCTGGCCTTTGCCGCGCAGATCAAGAAAACGCCGCTAAAGGTTCTGTCCGCCAAGGGCTTCATGGTCAACCGAGTGCTGGTCCCTTACATGTACAAGGCGCTGGAGGTGGTGGCCGCTGGCACGCCTAAAGAGAAGGTGGACGCCGCTTTGCTGCAATTCGGCATGCCCATGGGGCCAATCGAGCTGCTGGACCAAGTGGGCTTAGATGTCGGTGCTTATGTCGGTAAAACGCTGGGCTTCGAAGAAGGCCCCGGCGCAGATCTGATGCAAGACCTGATCGACGCCGGCAAGTTGGGCATGAAGACCGGGCAGGGCTTTTATACCTGGAAGGACCGCAAGGCGCAGCGCTCGTTGGCCGAATACGAAGGGCAAGACTTGTTGACGCTGGCCGAAGAGATCTTGCAGCCCTTGTTCGACGAGTGCCAACGCGCCGTCGATGAAGGCGTGGTGGATGACGCTGATCTGGCAGACGTGGGCGTGATCTTCGGTACGGGCTTTGCGCCCTTCCGGGGCGGGCCTCTACACTACGTTGCCAATCGAGATGTCGCCCAACGCGCCGCCACACCTAAGACCGTATAAGAAGGGATCGCCCCATGCAGACCCAAATTCGACCTGTCGCAATTGTTGGCTCGGCGCGGATTCCTTTCGCGCGCGCCTACACTGTTTATAAGGACATAGATAACCTGGCCATGCTGACCACCGCCGTTGAGGGCCTGGTGCAGGCCTATGGCCTCAAGGGCCAGCACATCGGCGAGCTGGTCGGCGGGGCTGTCACCAACCCGCAACGCTATTGGAACCTGGCGCGCGAGGTGGTGCTCAAGACCAGCCTGGCGCGCTCGACCCCGGGCATTACCATGTCGATTGCCTGTGGCACCTCGCTGCAAGCCGCTTTGCAGATCGGGGCCAAGATTGCCAGCGGTCAAATCGACAGCGGCATTGCTTGCGGCGTGGATACCATTTCTGACTCGCCCTTTTCCGCCAATCCGCGCTTGGTCAAGCGCCTGGTGGCGGCCAGCCGGGCCAAGTCCTTGGGCCAGCGCCTGTCGGCCTTTAAGGGCTTCGGCCTGTCGGAACTCATGCCGATCCCGCCCAGCAACAAGGAGTTGGCAACCGGCCTTAATATGGGTGAGCACGCCGAGCTGATGGCGCGCACCTGGGATTTGACCCGCGAGGCGCAGGATGAATGGGCGCACAGCTCGCACCTCAAGGCGGCCGCTTCTTATGACGCGGGCTTCCACGACGACCTGATCGTGCCCTGCGAAGGCGTTTGGCAGGACAACAACATCCGCTTTGATTCCTCGATGGAGGCCATGGCCAAGCTGAAGCCAGCCTATGATCGCAAGTCCGGCAAGGGCACCATGACGGCGGGCAACTCGACGCCGCTGACCGATGGCGCGGCCAGCGTTCTGCTGGCCAGCGAGGACTGGGCCAAGGAGCGCGGCCTGCCGATCCTGGCCTATCTGACCGGCGGCGAAGTGGCTGGCAATGACTTCGTGGCGGGCGACGGCTTGCTGATGGCCCCGACCATTGCTCTGTCGCGCCTGTTGGCGCGCCAAGGGCGCGGGCTTGGCGACTTCGACATCGCTGAAATCCACGAGGCCTTTGCCGCCCAAACCCTGGCGACGCTGGCGGCCTTTAAGGACGCGGACTATTGCAAGACCCACCTGGGTCGCGACGAGCCACTGGGTGAATTCGCGGCTGAGGCCATCAACCCCAAGGGCTCTAGCCTGGCCTATGGCCACCCCTTTGCAGCGACGGGCGCGCGCATCACCGGGCTGACCGCTAAGCAGTTGGCCGAACGGGGCGGCGGCGCCAAGGCGGTGATCTCGGTCTGTACGGCGGGCGGCATGGGCGTGGTGGCGAGCTTGGAGGCCGCTTAAGCGGTCCTCTGCCTTCCATCCTGTGCAAAGGTCGCGCGCAGCGCTTGACAGAGCCGCCCTGTGGGCGCTGATCTCTGGGGCATGAAACCAGAGACCCTGCTAGCGCAACTTGACCATTTTACCGACCCGCAAACTGCGGGGGTGGTGCCCACCATCCAGCCCTCGACGACCTATGTACGCGGGCCGGACAATGCACTGCTCTATCCCGACCTTTGCTATGGCCGCGATCAGAACCCTGGCTACCGAGTGGTTGAAGGCGTTTTAAGCCAGCTAGAAGCGCAAGCCATCGCGCCTGGCGTCGGCCGGGACCTGGACCCCGAAACGGTCTGGGCGCAATTGCTCGCTTCTGGCCAGGCGGCGGGCATGCTGCTGGTGCAAGCCCTGAAGCCGGGTGATCAGGTCATCGCGGGCCTGCATATGTACTGGGCGCTGCGCAATCAGATCGAGCGCTTTTGCCAGACCTGGGGCCTTGGCCTGCATCTTGTGGATATGCGCGATCTGGCGGCGGTCGAGGCGGCCTTGCAGCATGGTACTGATGGCTGCGAGCGCCTGTTGCTGTGCGAGGTGCCAACCAACCCCATGCTCTATATGGCCGACATTCCGGCCCTGTCGCGGCTCTGCCGAGCGGCTGGGGGGCGTCTGGCGGTGGATGCAACGGCGGCCACGCCGATATTGCTGCGTCCTCTGACCCTGGGTGCGGACCTGGTGTTCCACTCCACCACCAAAGCGCTGAACGGTCACGCCGACCTGCTGGGGGGCGTGCTGCTGGGGCGCGAGGACGGCTCGGCCTACAGCGAACGGCTGCGCAGCTTGCGCGCTGGGCTGGGCGCGGTGCCTTCGGCCTTCGATGCTTGGTTGCTGGCGCGCGGCCTGCGCACGGCGGCGCTGCGGGTGCGCTCGAGCTCGGCCTCGGCGCTGGCATTGGCCGAAGCCATGGAGCGCCATGCGGCGGTCAGCGTGGTGCTGTATCCGCACAAGGACCAGGTCGCCAGCCGTGATATGCGCGGCGGCCACGGCATGCTGATGTCGCTGCGCCTGGCGGGTGGGGCCAAGGCGGCCCTGGTGGCGACCAGCCGCTTTAAGCTGTTCTTGCGCGCGACCTCGCTGGGCGGCACCGAGAGCCTGGTCGAATACCGCAGCGCCATTGAAGGCCCGACCTCGCCGGTGCCAGACGATTTGTTGCGGTTCTCGGTTGGCTTGGAGCACATCGACGACCTGCTGGCGGACTTGAGCCAAGCCCTCGAGGGGCTGTAGGCATGGCGGCCTCTCAAGGTGCGCTGCACCTTAAGAAGCTTTGTGTCGGCGTGGCCAGTTTGCAGGAGCTGATCGACTGGCGCCACCGACACAAGCAGCAAACCGGCCTCAGTGTCATGAGCCATACTACGCGCATGTGGCCCAAGCGTGCCGACGAGCTGCTGGCTGGTGGTTCGTTGTACTGGGTGGTGGCCGGCAAGCTGGTCTGCCGCCAGCGCCTTTTGGGCTTCGAGGCGGTTAAGCGAGAGGACCACACCGCTTGCAGGATGCTGCTGGATGAAGACATCGTCGAAACCAGCCCCTGGCCGCATCGCCCCTTTCAAGGATGGCGTTATTTGAAGGCCGAAGATGCGCCGCCAGATTTGCGCGATCGCCTGAATGGCGGGGATGAAAGCGCTGAAATGCCAGATGAAATGCGCCAGGAGCTGGTCGATCTGGGGCTCATGTAAAAAAAGTGCTCAAGGGCGAAATTTTTTGCTTGCAATGCTTTGGGCAGGGGCGTAACAACGGCCTCCCAAGCGACGGACACGCCGACGGCGAAACCGGCGCGGGTGGCACCAGCCAAGGTGGTGCGTGATATTCGAAAAAGTAGAGATGAATGGAAGGGATATTCGGGCAGCGAGCTGTTGGTTTGCTGTATCGTATATTCGTAGACGCAAGACGTGTGGGTTCATTGGTTTGATTACGACGTAGTTGTATTTGAATTGGTGAATACCCGTTAAGTCAGGAGATCAACTTGAGAGTTTGATCCTGGCTCAGAACGAACGCTGGCGGCAGGCCTAACACATGCAAGTCGAGCGAGGACTTCGGTCCTAGCGGCGGACGG
>JAUIBT010000005.1 GCA_030428255.1 Alphaproteobacteria bacterium
AGCATGGATTTGCTTTTAAAAAACAAAAGACTAGAGCGATGGATCTGGTGGGATGCCAGGACCCGACGCTCTCGTGAGGCGCTGCTAGCAGCACGCCATTGGTGGCGCGTTCTTCGGCGGGCGACGTTAGGGCGGGCCAGCAGTCACAGCAGCGCGGTGTAGCGCTAAAGCCGTGCCGGTGGGTTTTGCGCGCTGGCCAAACGGATGCGCACCCGCTCGCGGTGCCAGGTGTAGACGCCTGACGCCACGATCAACACCAGACCGAACCAAACCGAAGGCTGGGGCCAATCGCCGAACAGCAACCAGCCAAAGCTCACACCCCACAAAATCTGCGAATATTGCAAGGGTGCGATTTGCGACGGCGGTAGGCTGCGCAAAGTGATGATCAGCGTCAATTGCACCGTGGTGATGACCAGCCCCGAGGCCAGCAGCAGGCCAATGACGCGGCCGCTGGCCAACTGGCTCATGTCAGGCGGGGATATTGCCATGATGATCAGCGGAACGACAATCGAGCCAGGAAACTGCCAGATCGCCAGGCAGGGTCGCCGCTCGGTCTGGCTGACGATGCGCAAGATCACCAGCGACACACTGCCGGTCATCGCGCCACACAGGGCATAGAGGTGGCCCCAATCCAAGGCTGCGCGCCCTGGTTGAAAAGCGATCACCACGCCCAAGAAACCGACGCCGACCGCCGACCAGCGCCGCCACCCGATCTTTTCCTTAAAGACCAGAACCGACAGGCCGGTCAAAAACAGCGGCATGGTAAAAATAAAAACGTAGGCGTCGGCCAGCGGCAGGCGTTGAAAAGCATTAAAGGCGAAGAGGGCGGTCAGGCCGCCCAGTGCAGTTCGCAAGATCACAAGCCCCGGCCGCTGGGGCCAAAAGGTAATGTGCTCGCCGCGCACCTTAAAAAACAGCAGCAGCAAGGGCAGGGCGACCAGCGAGGAGCCCAGAATGATCAACGGCGGTGCAATTTGCTGGCTGGCCAAGCGCACGATGGCGTCGTTCGAGGAGAAGAGCAGATAGGTGAGCAGCGCAAAGCTCATGCCCACTGCATAGTCACCGGCAGGCGCGCGTGGTTTGCTGCGCGGGCCTTTGGATGGCAAGAAGGCAGGACGGGACAGCATAGCTAGGGGCTCCAGGGTGGGCCAGCCGCTGGTCGCAAGGCTGGGCTGACGGCGGGCGTGCCGCAGGGTTTGTCGTTGCTCACGGCGCGCAGGGAATTCGCTTTGTTGCACTATTTGCCTTTGCGATTGGACGCGAACGCTCGGGATTTGATCAAGCGCTACGCCTCTGGCTTGGATCTGTCCATTGCAGTTTTGCGAGTGGAACCCTGCTTTCATGGCATGGCTGCTCGCGGTGGCGCGTCGAGATCGGGCTGGCAACCGCACAGCGCCTCACAAACCAGTGAAAATTAAGCAAACGCGCAATTACTTTGCATTCGGCTCTGGACTTGTGAGATTGGTATGACCAAATTGGTCCTACCAATCGTAGACATTCATTTTCACTCTGCGTTGCTGATGCGCAATCCGCGTTCAGCCGCTCTCAAGCCCTAGGACGACCATGAGCCATTTCGACGACCCGCAGACGCGCGAAGCCAACTTGGCCTTTATTCGCCGTTCCATGAACGCCCCCCTTCTTAGCAAAGACGAAGAGCAGCGGCTCACGAGAGCCTGGCGCGACGACAGCGACGAGGAAAGCTTGCATGCGCTGATCGAAGCCTATAGCCGCTTGGTCATCGCCACCGCCGCACGCTTTCGCCACTACGGACTGCCCTCAGGCGACTTGATCCAAGAGGGGGTCTTGGGGCTGATGCAAGCCGCCAATCGCTTTGAACCAGAGCGCGACCTGCGCTTTGCCACCTACGCCTCTTGGTGGGTGCGTTCGGCCATGCAGGACTTCGTACTGCGCAATTGGTCTATTGTGCGGACGGGCACCACCGCAGCCCAAAAATCCTTGTTTTTCAACATGCGTCGCCTGCGCCGCCAGATCGAGGACAACGACGGCGAGGTCTTTGGCCAAAGCGGGCGCGAGATGGTCGCGGCTCAATTGGGCGTGCGCTTGACCGACGTGGAGGAGATGGAAGGGCGCCTGTTTGGCGGCGATTCCTCCCTAAACGCAACCCTGGGCGAAGATGCCGAGACCGCTTGGATCGACATGCTGGCCGATGAGCGCCCGACCCCGGAGGACAGTTTTCAAGTTCAGCACGATCAAGATCGCCGTCGCGACTGGATCGAGCAGGCGCTGGGTTGCCTCAATGACCGAGAGCGGATCATCATCGAAGAGCGCCGCCTGCAAGAAGATGGTGTCACGCTGGAGAGTCTCGGCGAACGTTTTGGCGTCTCCAAGGAGCGGGTGCGCCAGCTTGAGTCGCGGGCGATGAAAAAGATGCACCACTGGATCAGTGCTCAGGTCAGCCAACCCGAGGACTTGCATTTTTAAAGGCTTGCTGTTGCCAAGGCCATTCGGCCCGTGTTGGGCGCTTGGCTGGCGGCAGCCTAGGACAAGATCTGCGCGGCCCATCCTCGCAGATATCTTGGCGGAGACTGACCCGCCTTCTGATTGCAGGAGGCGGGTTTTTTTTGCCGCCAGCAAACCGCGAGATAATTCCATGCTTGCCAGCAAGCGGTTACATAAAAAACAATGTACTAGAGGCACAAGATCGGGCACTTGGCCGGATCCCAGCGCGCCTCGCTGCCTAGGAAGGCAAACGCGGGGGCGCGCGCATTGCGGTCCTAAAGGCCAAGCCTAGTTGCTGGTTTGCGCTGGCTCGGCGCTCGCGGCAGGATCTTGGGCCAAGCTGGTCTGCGGGGCAACTCCGTCGGTCGCGCCGTTTGCTGCTGCGTCGTCCTCAGCGGCGGGCGCTTCCACCAGCTCGCGCTTGCACAAGCGGCAATCACTGTCGCGCTGGACCAAGAGTTGCTCCAACTCCAACGTGCGCTCGCGGGTGAACATGAGCTGACAGGTGGCGCGATGGCTCTTGAGGACCGGTGGCGCGTCGGCCAGAGCAAAGTCATCGCAGGTGCCTTGGGCATAGCTTCGCCAAGCCGACTGGCTGCGCTCCAAATCGCGGACATTCGAACGAGCGAGCTGGCGGTGGCGCTCAAGTGCTTCGCTCATGGCCGCTTGCCAAGACCGCAGGGCGGCTTGCACGCAGACAATCTCGTTTTCGCGATCTTGCTCGGCTTCATAAATGCAGTCGATATAGGCATCTTTGCTCGGTGCTTGACCCAAACGCCGCCCGGTCGAAGTCTCGCGGATGGGCAAATCATAGTCGTCACGCGCGATCTTGGTGAGCTCACTTTCGGAAAAGCCTTGCCCCAAGCCTGCGGTCAGGCCGGCTGCCAAGGGGGCAAGCGCCAAGCGCGCGTTGCTGCCAACCGCAGCCGGGTCGGTGTTCAGGCCAAGAGGGCCGACCTTGCTGCATTCGTGCAAGGGGCTCTGTCCGTCGGCCATGGGCGCTGTAAAGGAAGCGGCCACCCAGCCTTCAAAGCCGCAGTACTGGACGCGCGTCCAACGGCCAAAAGCGTCAAGCGGACGCAAGCCAACGGCGTCGCCGGGCAGGATGGTCAGGCGAAGATATTCGGTGCCAGGGCCTTCGCGCAGGCTGAGCGCGCCCCCTGGTCCCAAGCGGATCACGCGCAAATAGCCTTGTCCAGACAGGGGGCCGGCGTCGGGATCGGCGGCCAAGTTGCTGCTGCGCCGTGTTGACTTTTTGGTGGTGCTGGTGGTGGTGGTGGGCGGCGGCGCGATCAGGTCAACCGCACCGGTGCGCGGAAACACGGTTCCGTTCTGCGCCAACCCCGGCGCGCTGCTGGCGGCTACAATCGTTGCCACGGCAGCCGCAAAAGCCAAGCGGATGCCTGAAAATACCTGTTGGTGAGCCCCCGATAGGCCAAGTCCCGAGCGAGCCTGCATGCTGCGGCCTCCTGTCGTTTGATTGTCGCGAGCCCCGGTTGAAGCCGGGTCAATTCTTTGTGGCTACTCTCGTCGCTAGCCGAGCCGAGCCCTAAATATGGCCGACCCCGCAATCTTGTGTCCTTGTGCGGATCTCATAGACCGAGGGTCCCTTGGGTTTAGAGGATTCGCACCCCAAATCCAAGCCTGCAAACCAGACTGCCTAAACCCGCAGTTTCAGACGGCTGCGTGCCCTGCCGTTTTAGTACCGCCGCGCGGCGCTGCGGCCCTGCGGTTTGGCGAACAGCGCCACCCAATAGGTCAGATGCGGATCTTCGCGCAAGCTTACTTGCGAGCGGACATAGGCGACCCCTAACTCTTCGGGGTGGTCCGACAGCAGGGCGGCGCGATGGGGCGGCGAGTTAAGCCAGTCCTGAACCACCTCAGCGGGACTCAGTTGCCCGGCGGCCAGGTTCTCAGCCACGTACATCCAGTGATAGCCGCGCTCCTCAACCCGCGCATCGGGCCCGCGGCCTTGTGGGTCTTTGTGATCCAGATGATGGCGCTGCGCCAACTGGCGCGCATAGGCTGCGGCGGTTTGGGTCAAGATTTCATCGTCCAACAGCTCGCGCTTGCCGTGGCGGCGGCGCGTCTTGTTGATCTCGGCAATCAACGCGGCCTGTTTGAGGATCTCGTCGCGCGTAAAGTCGATGGTCTGCGGGGCTTTGCGCGCAAACAGACGCGAGGTCAACGGCGGTGGAGACTGCATGGCGCCCGGTGTGAATGCCGGCGGGGCGTAAGCCGGGGCCGTGCCAGCGCTGTGCTGCGCTGTGATGCTGGCGCTCTTGGTGGTCGGCTGGTGCTTGGCCTCGCTGGCGGGCAGGCGGAACAAGGGAGGTGCGTTCAACACCCGCCGCGCAGGATCGGGAATGGGGCGCACACAACCGCCCAAGACCAGCGCAGAGGCGAGAAAGCAAAGGGCCATCAAGCGGCCAAACGGCAACAGCGTCATAAAATGTCTCGAAATCCAACAGCTTTAAATATTGTTCCCCCGTCTATAACGGCCATGCATGGCGAGGCCGTGGCGTCAATTGGGTCACAAATGCGACAAAAGCCCGGACAATTCACAGGGACTATTCACAGGTGGGGGCATTTCTGCCAGTTCGGGCTTTTCTTGATGCTCGTTTCGCGATAGTCACGCTGTTAAAGACGATGAATGCGCCACTTTGAAACCCATAAGGAGGCAAGCAAGCACGGCAGACGCGCCAACGCCAAGCCAGCTTTGCAACAGACCTCCGCCAAGGGCAGTCGCACCGGTCCGCCGGTTTGTCGTCGCTCGTAATGACCATCAGAGCAGTCGGGCTACTTGTTAGCCGTTCAGACCCGCTCGTGCATGCCAACTAGGACTCGTTATTCATGATGAAGTTTGCCTCACTGCTTTGCGCTTTCGCCGCTGTTTTGGCCCTGTCGGGCTGTTTGAAAAGCTTGGAAAGCGCTGGCTCTGCGTCTGCTACTCCGGCAAGCCAGGCTCCGGCAACCAATTCGCAAGGCTACGCCACCAACCAAGGCCAGCCAAAAATCGTCAATGGCTATGACTGTAGCGTTGTTCCGCGCAGCAAGTCTGAGATCGCTGAATACCGCGAGAAGTGTCTCTAAGCAAAGCTAAGTCAGGCCAGGCCTGCGCGCTCTGGCTTCCAGAGACCCCGCACTCGCGAACCGCTGCGCAAGCAGTACCGGTGTGAGCGCCGAGGTCGCGCCCGGCGCGGCCTAATCCGGCTTTGCGTGATCCCGCTTCACAGAAGACAAAAAGCCCCGCAGACCTGGGTCGGTGGGGCTTTTGCTAGTGGTATTTGCGCTGCGCCGCAGCGGTGCCCGCCCATTCGCCAGGCCGTTGAAAACCAAGTCGAATCTTTGCGCAGCACCGCATGGAGCGATGCGGCCTAGGCTGGTGGCGTCAGTGCGGTGCGCGTTTGGTTATGGGCTCAGTTCCTCGGCCACGCCTTCGTCGGTGATAGCGGCCTGGGCTGGCACAAAAGGATGCTCAGGCGGCGCGCCGAAGTCGATGCGTTCGCTCAATTCCTTATCCAAGCCGTAAACGTCCATGCCATAAAAGACCTTGCCCCCTGTACCGACCCATGCGGTGTAGTAGTTCATGGTCACGGGCATGGGGCGGCGCAAGGTCTGGACCGTGGTACGCCCAGAGGTCATGTGCGCCTTGACCTGCTCGGGGCTCCAGCCTTCGTCCTTCAACAGCCAGTGGGCAAGCTTGTCAGCCTCACCAACCCGGACACAGCCCGAGCTCAAAGCGCGATTGCGGCGGCGGAATTTACTGCGATCGGGCGAGTCGTGCAGATAGATGTCATAGGGGTTGGTTAGCGAGAATCGCACCCCACCCAGTGCGGCGTCTGGGCCTGGCGGCTGGCGGAAATGATAGGCGTTGTTGACCGGGTCCACCTTGGACCAATCAACGCTCATAACGTCCACGACGCGATTGCCGCGATAGGCGTGCAGGTTCATCTTTTCGAACAGCTCAGGGCGTTTTTGCAAGATGGGGATGATGTCCTCTGCCTCAATTGTCGGTGGCACACCCCAGTCAGGCGAGAACTTCAGGTTGACGATCCGGTCCTCGGTCAGGATCGGTGTCTTGCGTGCTTCTTTGCCGACCACGACCGGCATGTGCAGCTCGGGATGGCCCATGCGGCGCGCTTCCAGGTGGAAGGTGGGCAAGTTGACCATGACATCCAGCTCATGCGTGCTGGGCTGCAAGCGCCGCCAGCGCTCCATGTTGATGGCCACCAAGGTGCGGCGGTTGTCCAAGCGGCGCAAGGTATCAAGCTCTTTTCTGAGCCCTTGATACTGTGGGTTGCGCGGCACCAACGAGGTGATGTAGCCCCCCAAATCCGGTGAGCGCATGGCGATATCGAACAGGTGCATGCCATCGCTACGCGGCAGTTGCGGATCGCGACCTTCGCTGAGATCGCGCAAGTAGCGCAGCAATCCGTCGGTCAAGATAACGTCGCTTTGCGCGATGGTGGCGCGCTCGCGGCCGGGGCGGTCTTGGATGTTTTGCGGTAGCTGGGTATAGCCGACGGGCAGATAGTCGGTGGCAAGCAGACCCTCTTTGTCGGCGTTGACCAAGTAATAGAAAACCGTTTGCCCGCGCGGCGTCCATTGCTGCCCATCATACCACAGCGGCAAGTAGCCCGATTGGGCATAGATGGCCCCCACGCTGGGCACTTGCTCGGGGCGTATATGGGGTGGTTGCAGGAAGGTTTGGATCTGCGCATCCATGGGCAGCGGCGGCAGGCTGGGGTCGGCCTGAGGCTCGGTGAGCGGCTGGTCTTGCGGCGCAGAGTCGGCAAGGCAACCGGTGAGCCCCAACAGCGCGCCACCACCGGCAGCACCCGCCAACAAGCGTCGGCGCGTGACGGCGTGTCTGTTTGGCGCGCTGGATTGGTCAGTTCGCAAGGAGGCGTGGGCCAAAAGAGGAGAGGATGTCTTGGCGGTGTTTGTCATGAAACCTGAAAGGAGCCTTGGTCAAACCGTTAGAAGGCAGTCCCGAGCGCTGGCCGCGCGAACCGGGATGCAAGGAAGCTGTGAGGCGGGCGCGCAGCCCACACAAGCGCGAAGCGAGAAGCCTTGGCTCCAAGACAATCTTGTCTCCAAGACAATCTGATCCAAAGAAACCTGCTGGCATCTGCACTCTGGCGCAGACTAAAGCACGACAATCTTGACCAAATCTTGAGAAAATTATCGTGACCTGGTCTTATCCCAAGACTTGTGCGCAAAGGGGCCTGCTCACACGTGCTATGCGTCCCTAGATAGCCAAGCTGTGCCACGCTTTAAAGGGTTTCTCGTGACCTACCCCTTCACAATGTCTCGTGCCGGTTGTCAAAACGCGTCCTTCGCGGCGCTGGTTGCGGGCCTCGCGATGGTGCTGGGGCTCAGCGGCTGTTTTGGCTTCTATGGCCAGGCGGTGCGTGGACAGAGCGAGATCTTTGTCAAACAGCGCTCCTTGGCCGCCGTGGTTGCGGACCCCAAAACGCCGCCCGAGACCAAGACCAAACTGCGCCAGGTCCATCGCATTCGCCAGTTCGCAGACCGGCGTTTGGCGCTGCAAGTCGGCGATAACTATGGCTCTTACGTGGATTTGGAGCGCGACTCGGTGGTCTGGAACGTCATGGCTGCGCCCGAGTTCTCCTTGCGGCCAAAGACTTGGTGCTACCCGGTGGCGGGCTGTGTGGGTTATCGCGGTTTCTTTTCCAAACTAGACGCTGATCGCTTGGTGGCCGAGCTGCAGGCCCAGGGCTTTGATGTCTACTCGGGCGGGGTCGATGCCTATTCAACGCTGGGCTTCCTGCGCGACCCGGTGCTCAACACCTTTTTGGACAAGAGCGAGCTGGACTTGGCCGCGCTGTTGTTCCACGAGCTGGCCCACGCCCGCTTTTACCTCAAAGGCGATACGGCGTTTAACGAGAGCTTTGCCACCACAGTCGAATACGCCGGTCTCAAGCTTTGGCTGCAAGAGAAGGGCGACAACACCACCTTTGATCGCTACCTGGCCTATGAGGCGGCGCTGGAGCAATTCCGTGCGCTGGTGGGCGAAACCCGCGCTGAGCTGGCCGCGCTCTACCGCCAGCCCTTAAGCCCTACCGTGATGCGCGCGCGCAAGGCCGAGATCATCACCGAGCTGCGCAACCGCTATCAGCGCCGCAAGCCTGGGCTGAACGGCGTGTCCTTCGACAAGTGGTTCTTTGCCGATATCAACAATGCCAAGCTGAATTCGGTGGCGACCTATGAGGATTTGGTGCCTGGCTTTACGGTGATCCTCGAGCGCTGCCAGCAGGACTTTCCCTGCTTTTACGCAGCGGTCGAGCGCTTGGCCAAGCGACCCAAAGCCGAGCGCGACGCTCTGTTGCGCAATCTGGGCCAGGGGCATCAGGGCCAGGGGAAACAGGGGTAGGTCGCCAGCCAGGGGTTTGGCGGCCTGGGGTTTGGCGGCCTGGGGTTTGGTGGCCTGGGGTTTGGTGGCCTGGGGTTTGGTGGCCTAAGTTATTGGGGCATAGGGCCAGCCACCAAGGCTGGATCAACCCGCACGCCGTTATAGGTGACGCGCCAATCCAGATGCGCGCCGGTCGAGCGCCCCGTCGAGCCCACCGTGCCTATAACGAAGCCCTGGGGCACATAATCTCCTTCCTGAACGTGGAAGGCCTGCATGTGCAAAAAGGCCGAGTTCAACCCATAGCCGTGATCCAAAATCAACGTGCCACCGGAATAGTAATTGTCGGCGTGGATCAGCCGCACCACGCCATCGGCGGGCGCGCGGATCGCAGTGCCCTTGGGTTGGACGATATCGACGCCATAGTGCGGGGTCTTGGGTTTGCCGTTCAGCACCCGGTGCGAGCCATAGACCCCCGACAGCCGTCCAGTCAGCGGCCAGACAAAGCCCGTATCGAACAAGGGATAGGGGGTCATCACGGCGCGAGCGGCTTTGATTTCGGCCACTTCACGATCAATGCGCGCTTGCAGGGCTGCATCACGCGGCGGCGTGACTTTGCCCGGTGGCAGGCCGTCGATCCGCTCGACCTTGTATTGGCGCTGTTTGACGGCCAAGGTTTGGCGCTGTTTTTGACCATTCGCCAAGGTCTCGACCAGCGGCACTGAGGCAGGCGCATCAAAGGGCAGCGCGATGATCACCCGGCCATCGGGCAGCACCGGCACGGCCTTGCCGGACACTGTGACGCTGGCGCTGGGCTGGCTTTGGGCCCAAAGCAACGCGCCCTGCTGAGCCGCCTCGGGCTTCAGGACGGTGAGCGCCTGGGCGGGCAAGCTGCCAACAGCCAAAATGAAAGTCAAAAAGAGGCCCGAAGGGCGAAAACAGCGCATAGCAAGGCTCGCTTGAACGCCCGGCCCGGCAAGCGCCCTAGAGCAGCCAGCCTTGGCCGTCGTCTTTCTTGGGCGGTTTCTTTGCGGGTTCTGGCGCTTTTGCAGATGAGGTGAGCTCAGGCTTAACAGAAGCCTGTGGCTGTCCTGAGGCAGCGCTTGGCCCGGATTGGGATTGGCCTGCGGCAGGCTCCAACGCTTGCACCTGGCCCGCGCCGTCGGCAAAGACCAAGCGCAAAATCTCACCGGGAACCAGACTGGCGGCCTGGGTCAACAGGCTGCCATCGCCGCGCTCGACCCGTGCATAGCCGCGCTCGAGCGCCCGCTTATCAACACCTTGGTAAGAGGCCATAAGCGCGGAGACTTGGGCCAGCGCTTGGCCGTCGCGCTCTAGGCGGCGCTGGAGGGCCTGGGACAGGCGGCGCGGTGCTTGCAGGCCCTGCCAGTCGCGCGCGGCCCCGCGCAGCAAGCCCGTGGCGGCCAAACGCAAGCGCTCGACCCTTTGGCCAAGCTGGTCGCCGGCAGTCCGCAGCGCCTCGCGCGGGTGCACCAACTTCAGTGCTAAGCGCTCGACGGCCTGTGCCCGGCCCTGGATCTGGCCGTCGAGGCCGCGGTCCAGCCCTTGGCTGGCGGCGTCCAGGCGCTGATAGGCCATGTCCAGCATGTGACCGGGCTTGCCCAGCCCGCGCACCAGTCCTGCCAACAGCTCGCTGCGGCGGCCGGTCAGGCTCAGGGTGCCGCGTTGCAGGCGCAGGCCCAGATCTTCGATGCCCAATGCCAGCTCGCTGCGCACGGGTACGGCGCGCTCGGCGGCTCCGGTCGGTGTCGGCGCGCGCAGATCGGCGACAAAATCGGCCAAGGTGGTGTCGGTCTCGTGTCCCACCGCTGAGATAATGGGAATCTGGCTGGCTGCGATGGCGCGCACCACCACTTCCTCGTTGAAGGCCCAAAGATCTTCCAGGCTACCGCCGCCACGCCCGACGATCAGTATCTCGGGCCGCAAATCGTCCGGCAGGGCGTTGAAGCCCGCAATCGCCGCTGCGATTTGCTCCGCCGCGCCCTGGCCCTGCACCTTGACCGGCCACAGCCGCACCGGACGCGGAAAGCGCTCGGCAATGCGGTGCAGGATATCGCGGATCACCGCCCCCGTTGGCGACGTGACCACGCCAATCGCGCGCGGCAAGAAGGGCAGGGGACGCTTGCGGGCCTGGTCGAACAAGCCCTCGACGGCCAGCTTCTTCTTGCGCTCTTCTAGCAGCTTGAGCAGCGCACCTTCGCCCGCAGGCTCCATCGACTCCAGTACGAGCTGGTACTTGGAGGAGCCGGGGTAGGTGGTCAAGCGACCCTGAGCGATGATCTCAAGCCCTTCTTCGGCGCGGGTGCCAAGGCGAGCGACTTGGCCCTTCCAGCAGACTACATCAAGCACCGCTTTTTCATCCTTCAAGGTGAAATAGAGGTGGCCCGAGCGCGCGTAGGTCGGGCGCGAAATCTCACCGCGCACCCGCACGAAGTCAAAGCTGGTCTCGACCGTGCGTTTGATCGCCTGCGACAGCTCGCTGACGGTATATTCGCTGGCGTTGGGCGCGCCGGTCGCGTCGCTGTTGGCGTGGTTGCTGGGAGGCTCGCCGCCGGAAAAATTGAAACCTGGGTTTGTCATGGCTTGGGTTTAGCGCAAGGCAGCGCGCGACAAAAGCCCTCAAGCGCCGTGCTCGCGCTCGAACAGGCCGCAAAAGCGCAGTTGTGGCAAAGCGGTCCCTTTTCTTGGCGTCCGCGACTTGCTAACCAGGGCCTCACAAGCCGGACCAGACCTCATGGAACCGGCCCCCCCTGACCTGGACGCCGCTTGGCCGCTCGCGCGCGAAAGCTGCATCCCTTCGGAGTCATTGCAGTTGCTATGAACGTCCTTCTGATCGGCTCTGGTGGCCGTGAGCACGCGCTGGCGTGGAAAATTGCCCAATCCCCCAACTGTACGCGCCTCTATTGCGCGCCCGGCAATCCCGGTATGCTGAACATGCCAGAGCGTATGGGCCGCGCTGGTGCGGTCAGTCAGGGCTTTGCCCCTGTATCGCAGATCGCGCTCAACGATCAGGCTGCTATCGTTGATTTTTGCGGCGAGCAAGCCATCGACCTGGTGGTGGTTGGCCCTGAACAACCGCTGGTCGAGGGGCTGGCCAACCTGTTGCGGGCGCACGGTATTCCGGTGTTTGGCCACGAGCAAGCCGCCGCCGAGCTTGAGGGCTCCAAAGCCTTCGCCAAAGCGATCATGGCCGACGCGCAAGTGCCGACCGCAGCGTATGGGGCCTTCGATGACGCCGAGGCCGCCAAGGCCTTTATCCGCCAACACGGCGCGCCCATCGTGGTCAAGGCCGACGGCCTGGCAGCGGGCAAGGGCGTGGTGGTGGCTGAGACGCTGGATCAAGCGCTGGCGGCGGTGGATCGCTTGCACAAGCCTGGTGAACAGCTGGTGGTCGAAGCTTTTTTGAGCGGCGAAGAAGCCTCCTATTTCGTGCTGGTCGATGGCGAATCGGTGATGGCCTTTGGCTCGGCGCAAGACCACAAGCGGGTCGGCGACGGCGACACCGGTGAGAATACCGGCGGCATGGGGGCCTATACCCCGGCACCCATCGTGACCCAAGAGCGCGAGCGCTTGATACTGGAGACCATCGCCAAGCCCATCGCCCGCACCATGGCCGCGCGCGGCTGTCCGCTGACCGGCGTGCTATTCATCGGCCTGATGATCGACGAGACCAAACCCAGCGCCGACCAGATCCAGGTGCTGGAGTTCAACGTGCGCTTCGGCGATCCGGAGTGCCAGGTTTTGATGCTGCGCTTAGAGAGTGATATTTTGCCGGTATTGCAGGCGGTCGCCGAAGGCCGCTTGGCCGAGGCTGAGACCCCGCGTTGGAGCGCCGACAGCGCGATCACGGTGATCATGGCCAACCAAGGCTACCCGGGCTCGTATGAGAAAGGCTCTGAAATCAGAGGCCTGGAGGACTGCCCGGCTTTGGTTTTCCACGCAGGCACGGTTGAAAGCGAGGCGGGCGCAATCCAGGCGGTCGGCGGCCGCGTACTGGCCGTTAGCGCACGCGCGCCAAGCTTGGCCGAGGCCCAAGCTCAGGCCTATACAGGCTGCAAAGCGATTGATTGGCCCCAGGGCTTTTACCGCCGTGACATTGGCTGGCGGGCGCTCACGTCCTGATCGCTCTGCCTGAAAACCTGCCTGAATAAGACGACCGTCCAGACCAAGGGGGCGGCTCCCTTCCTTCATTTGAGATATAAGAAGAGAAACTCATGATCCCTCGTCGCGCTCTGCTATCTGTTTCCGATAAGACCGGCCTTGTGCCCTTTGCCCGCGTGCTGGCTGCCCAGGGCGTCGAGCTGCTGTCCACCGGCGGCACTGCGGCCCTGCTGCGCGCTGACGGCCTAGCTGTGACCGAGGTCGCCGAGCACACCGGCCAAGCCGAGATCCTGGAAGGCCGCGTTAAGACCCTGCATCCCAAGATCCACGGCGGCCTGTTGGGCGATCGCCGCAAGCCCGAGCACGTCGCCACCATGGAGGCCGAGGGCATCGCGCCCATCGACCTGCTGGTGGTCAACCTCTATCCCTTTCGCCAGACCCTGGCCAGTGGCGCGGACTTTGATACTTGCGTTGAAAACATCGACATCGGCGGCCCGGCCATGCTGCGCGCGGCAGCCAAGAACCACGCCAGCGTTGCGGTGGTGGTCGATCCTGCGGACTATGACCGCCTGCAAGAAGCGCTGGACACGGGCACGGGCCTTGGTGCCAGCTTGCGGCGCAGCTTGGCGCGCAAAGCCTTTGCTCATACGGCAGCCTATGATTCGGACATCGCCCGCTGGTTGGCCGACAGCGATCAGCTGGACTTCCCCGAAGAATTCAGCTTGGCGGGCAAGCGTATCGCCACTTTGCGCTATGGCGAAAACCCCCACCAGGGCGCAGCCTGGTACGCCAGCGGTAGCCAGCCCGAGGGCCTGGCCAACGCGACCTTGGTGCAGGGCAAGCCTCTGTCTTATAACAACATCAACGACGCCGACGCGGCTTTGAACCTGGTTCAGGAATTCACGGAGCCCGCAGTCGCCATCATCAAGCACGCCAACCCTTGCGGCGTAGCGGTGGGAGCCAGCCTGACCGAGGCCTACCTGCGCGCCTATGCCTGCGACACCACCTCGGCCTTTGGCGGGATCGTGGCGGTCAACCGCCAGTTGGACGGGCCGACCGCCGAGCTGATCACCCAGATCTTTACCGAGGTCGTGGTCGCACCCAGCGTCAGCGATGAGGCCAAAGACGTTTTTACAGCCAAGAAAAACCTGCGCTTGCTGATCACCGGCGAGCAGAGCCCCTTCAGCCAATCGAACTTGGTGGTTAAGACCCTGCGCGGCGGCTTCTTGCTGCAAAATCGCGATCAGACCTGGGCCGATCCCGAGGCGATTCGCTGCGTGACCCAGCGCCAGGCCAGCGCCAGCGAGGCGGCCGATTTGGAGTTCGCCTTCAAGGTCGCCAAGCACGTCAAATCCAATGCGATTGTGCTGGTCAAGGATGGTCGCACCGTGGGTATCGGCGCGGGCCAAATGAGCCGGGTCGATGCAGCGCGCATTGCGACCTGGAAAGCGGGCGACCAGGCCCAAGGCTGCGTGTTGGCCTCAGACGCTTTCTTCCCCTTTGCCGACGGCATTCAGATGGCGATTGACGCGGGCGCGAAGGCGGTGATCCAGCCGGGCGGCTCGATGCGCGATGATGAGGTGATCAAGGCCGCTGACGATGCAGGCCTGGCCATGCTGTTTACCGGCATGCGCCATTTTAACCACTAGGTTTTGCACCCGCCAGCAGGGCCAAAAGGGCGCACTTTGTGCGTAAGCTGACGGCGGACAAATGGCGTTATGGGTCCGTCCCCCAGCGGACTTTTGGCAAAACAAAAGGCCCTCAGCACACGCCGGGGGCCTTTTTGTTTGTTCGTTTGGTCGAGCCTTGGTCTTTCAAGGTGCATGCTCAGTGCCTAAATCCAGCCGCCTGCAGCACGCATCTAGCCTTGCTCATCACTGCCTAGCGGGATTTCTTCTCCAGCGGCGGCAGGGGTGATGCATAGGACATCCGCTTTTCGCGTTCCTTGATTGGGTCGCTCCGCTTATTGGCGGAGCTCATGGCTTTCCATACCACAAGATAGCGCACTTTGTGCTCCTTTCGTTACTTTCGTCGTAATATACGCACGATTTGCGCTTTAGCAAGAAAAATTTGCGTGACCTAAGCGAGCTGGCTAAGCTGGCGCTTCAACGTGACCGCGAAAAGCCGCTCTAGCCGTATGAAAAAATCCAAAAAACTTGTTATGAGTGCTGATGCCTTCAAGGCGTGGCGGCGTAAGCTCGGGCTGTCGCAAAAGGAGGCGGCGAAGGCCCTGGGCCTCAAGCTGCGTATCATCCAGTACTATGAGAAGGGGCAGCGCGACGGCAAAGCCATCGTTATTCCCCGCAGCGTGCGCCTGGCCTGCCAGGCCCTGATGACCGGCATTCTTGACTACGACGGCCAAACCATCAGCGTCTTGCCCGAGGGCAAGACCTTGGCCTCGGCGCTGGGCAAGGAAAAAGATCGGGGCGAGGAGCGCGCGGACGATGATGACAGCGACGCTGTTCGCGACGAGGCGGACGCCGCTGAACTGGCCTAGAGGTCCGGGCGGCCAGCTCGCGAAGGCGCGCAGATCGCAGGGTTTAGCACCGGACCCACTAGAATCCGACCCAAACGCCCAGATGATAGTTATGAACCTCGAACTCGAACTTTCCGTCAGGCTCGGAGTGGTATTGCTTGTCCGCCGCTGCGGTGAGCTTCAAGCCAGGGGCAAGCTCATACTGCAAGCCGCCACGCAGAATATTGAACCAGTAGTTCGCGCCCGTCGTCGGTCGATAGAAAAGCTTGGCATAGGTCCCAACCAGGTCCAGGTGGCCAAAACTTTGCCGAAACCCTATGGTACCCTGGTGGGCGCCGCCAACGGAGCCCAAGGCTTCCTCTGACACCGCTTCGCTTGTCACGTAGTTTGCGAACAGGCTGCCGGTCTCATCGAGCCACTCCAGCGATACCGCCGCGAAGTCGTCGCCCAGGCTGACGCCCAGGCCCAGATCTTCGTAGAGCCAGCCTGCGTCTTCAATCCACACCTGACCGCTAAGCAACCATCGCCCGTCGTCGTCGCTCAAAACGGCGGCGCTCCAGTCGTCAAACTCCAGCCCCATAGACAGGCGCTGGTCCTCGATGATAAAGAAGTCCTCCAGCGGGTGGCTTTGCCAGTGATCCGATAATTCGTACAGCGACTGCGGCAGGATTTGCGCCCCGCGATTGTCGCCCACACGCCCGGCTTCGACGAAGAACCCGCCTGCTTCGATGCCCAGCTTCATCTCCTCCAAAAAGGTCCAGCGTACCGGCTGGCCGTTGGTAAAGCCGATGCCGGTCAGCAGCCCTTCAGCATAAACGCGACGGTCCTGGTCAAAGTGGTGTTCAGCCTCGAATCCCAAACGCGCGGCGGTTGCAACAAAAACTTCGGTCGGGCGCGGGATACAGCCGCCGCCGCCCGGGGGGCAGGTCTGGGCGTCCGATTCACGATAGAAGGTCTCGACCCCGCCTTTCAGGCGCAGCTGCGCAGCAGCGCTCCCTGCCAGAAGGCCGGATACAACCGCGGTGATGGTCAAGATCTGGGCGAACTGCCTCATTTTTGCCGCTTCCTTGTCAATATCTCTTTTCTCGTTACGCGATTGAGCCGCGTTGCCCCACCCGCTATCCACATCTTTTCGTTGAGTTGTTGCGGATTGGTTTCTCTCGAAACGGGTCGGTTTCTAGCCTGGGGTTGTATGCGCAGCGTCGCGCTCAGCCAAACCGGCCTGGGTCTGGCTTTTTGCATTCCGCGACCAGATCGCAATTTCTGTTTACTGACTGAACAGTCAGTACTAGTTTTAAGGCATGACCAAAACCGAGACCTCCAAGCCCCAAAACGCCGCGCGCAGCAAATCGCGACGCAGACCAGAAGAGCGGCCAGACGAGATTCTGGACGCGGCCCTAGAGCTGTTCTTAGCGCAGGGTTTTCATCGCACCACGGTCGAGCAAATCGCCCGTGCAGCGCAGCTCTCCAAAGGCGCGGTTTATCTCTATTTCCCTGCCAAGCCCGACCTGCTGGTGGCGCTGGTTCGTCGGGGCGTTGGCGGCATGGCTGATCACGCTGCCGCTTTGTTGCGCAGCCATCAAGGCGACCCGCGCCAAGCGCTGCGCAAGCTCTTCGCCCAAATCGGGCAGCGTGCCCAGCAGAACCCGAACTTTGCCAAAGTCCCGCGACTGATCTTGCACGAGGTTCCCACCTCGCCCGAACTGGCGGAGATCTATCGAACGGAGGTTCTGGACAAGGTTTTGCCAGCGCTCGTTGACCTGTTGGCCCGCGGTGTTGCGGCTGGCCACATCCGCCGCTTGGACCCTGAAATGACAGCGCGTTGCGTCGTTGGGCCCATGCTGGCGCACCTGCTTTTGTCGGAAATCTTCGGGCTTCAGCCCGCCGCTGGCCTTCAGTGGCAGAGCCTGCTTGAGACCCAACTGAGCCTGCTTGATGCAGGACTTGCGCGCACTGCCGACGCCGCCGCTCGCCATACGAACCCCGTAAATGATCCCGAGTTAAGCCATGTTCCAGACCTTCTTTGATGCCGTCCTTGGCCTGGCCGTGAGCCTGTTTCCGGCTCTAGGGCCGGATTTGCCGCCGGTCTATGCCGGGTATATCGAGGGCGACTATCGCTATATCGCGCCTGCTGCGGCGGGCCGCATCCTGGAGCTTGCGGTTGAAGAGGGCCAGGTGGTGGCCGCCGGAGCGCTGCTGTTTCGCCTGGACGATGCGCCCCACCGCGCAGCTTTGAAGGCCGCCGAAGCACGGGTGGCTATGGCGCAGGCAACCCTGGACAATCTGAGGACCGGCAGCCGCGACGAGGAAATTGCCGTGTTGCGGGCCAGCCTGACCCAGGCCGATGCAGATCGCAAGCTGGCGCTGGCCAATCTGGAGGCCAGTCGCTCGCTGGTCGCCTCTGGTGCTTTGGCCACGACCCGCCTAACCACTGATCAGAGCCACTATGAGGCCGCTACGGCACGTGTGGCTCAGTTGCAGGCCCAGTTGCAGGTCGCCGAATTGCCCGCCCGCCCTGCGCAACAAGAGGCCGCTGAAGCGGCGCTGCATGCCGCCGAGGCTGAGCGGGAAGCGGCCAGCGTTGCTTTGGCGGATCGCTTGGTCGTGGCCCCTGTCGCGGGCCGTATCGAAGCCACCTGGTTTGAAGAGGGTGAGGTGGCCAGCCCCGCCGCGCCGGTGGTCTCGCTGTTACCGCAAGCACCTTTGAGCGCGATCTTCTTTCTGCCGGAACCCGAGCGCGCTGGTCTAAGGCTGGGCGCGCGCTTTCGCGTGACCTGCGACGGCTGCCCGGACCAGCTTTCGGCCCGCGTGACGCGCATCGACAGCCAGCCTCAGTTTACCCCGCCAATCATCTATAGCCGGCAAGAGCGCCAACGTTTGGTTTTCCGCATCCAAGCCGAGCTGGACGCTGGCGCGGTGCTGTCGGTCGGCCAGCCCATCAGCCTGGAGCCCTGGCAGGACGCCAGCTCAGAGCAGGGCGACAAGCCGTGAGCGCCGCCCCGAACCCTAGCCAGTCCCCCAGCCCCGGCCCTGACCACGGCGCAGACTGGGCGATCTCCGTCACCGGCCTGACCAAGGTCTTCCAGGGCCGCAGGGTGGTGGATGATTTTGACATGCAGGTGCCGCGTGGCTCGATTTATGGCTTTATCGGCCCCAACGGCTCGGGCAAGACCACCACCATCCGCATGATGTGCGGGCTTTTAACCCCCGATGGTGGGGAGGGCGCTTGCTTGGGCTTCGACATCCAGCGCCAGCAAGCGCAGATCAAGTCACGGGTCGGCTATATGACCCAGCGGTTCTCGCTCTACGAGGACCTGACCATTCGCGAAAACCTGGACTTCTTCGCACGCATGTACGGCGTGCCCCAGCGCCACCAGCGGGTGCGCGAGGCCTTGGATGAGCTGGGGCTGACCGGGCGGGCGGGCCAACTGGCGGGCACGCTGTCGGGGGGCTGGAAACAGCGGCTGGCACTGGCGGCTTGCTTGATCCACGACCCGCAACTGCTGCTGCTGGACGAACCGACCGCCGGGGTCGATCCCAAAGCACGGCGCGACTTCTGGGCTGAAATCCGGGTGCTGGCGCGGCGCGGGGTGACCGTGCTGGTCTCTACCCACTACATGGACGAGGCGGTGCAGTGCGATTATATCGCCTATATCGCCTATGGCAGAAAGCTGATCGCGGGCCGCTCAGCCGATATCCCGCACATGATCGGCCTGACGACCTGGCGTGTGACCGGCGGCGACCTGAGCGCCCTCGAAGCCGACCTGGCCCAGCAGCCCGCCGCTGAGCAAGTCGCACGCTTTGGTGCGGTGCTGCACGTCTCGGGCCGCGACGGCCCGGCGCTGGAGGCTCTGGCCGCCGCACGACAGGGCCACAACGGCCAACGCTGGAGCCTGAAGGAGACCGAATTGGAGGAATCCTTTATCTATCTCATGGCCAGCGGCACGGACAATTTCCAACCCAGCGGGGCCGTTTGATGCTGGGCTTTTCCCTGTCGCGTTTCTTGGCCGTGCTGGTCAAAGAATTCATCCAAATGCGCCGCGATCGCGTGACTTTTGCCATGATGATCGGCGTGCCCATCATGCAGCTGATGATCTTTGGCTACGCGATCAACGCCGACCCGCGCCACCTGCCGACCTATGTCGAGGTGCAAGAGCAAAGCCCGATGGCGCGCGCGATCGTTCACGCCATGCGTGCCTCAAGCTATTTCGATTTCAAGGGCGAGGTGCGGGGCCCTGAGGCCGGGGATCGCCTGCTGCGCGATGGGCGCGCCAGCTTCGTGTTGGTGATTCCACAAAACTTCCAACGCGACCTGCTGCGGGGCCAGAGCCCCCAGCTCTTGCTGGCCGCCGACGCCTCGGATCCGGCAGCGGCAGGTGGGGCCACCAACGCCATCGCGCGCATTGCTGAGCAAGCCGTCGCCTCTGTCCTGCGCGGGCCCTTGTCGTCCACCGCACCCCAACTGACCGCTAAGCCTGCGGCCTTTGAGGTGGTAGTCCACCGCCAGTTCAACCCCGAGGGTCTGACCGCGCTCAATGTGGTGCCTGGGCTGTTGGGCGTGATCTTGTCGATGACCATGGTGCTGATTACCTCGGTCGCTATCGTGCGCGAGGCCGAACGCGGCACCATGGAGGCGCTGATCGCCACACCCGTGCGCCCGGCTGAGGTCATGTTGGGCAAGATCATCCCCTATGTCCTGGTGGGCTATGTGCAAACCGGGGTCTTCTTGATCGCCTCGCGCGCGCTGTTTCAGGTGCCGTTTCTGGGCAGCCCGCTGGCCTTCTTTTTGGGCTTTAACCTTTATATCGTGGTCAATCTGGCGCTGGGCTTTTTGATCTCAACCTTTGCCAAGAGCCAGATGCAGGCCATGCAGGTTTCGTTCTTTTTGCTGTTGCCGACGATTTTGCTGTCGGGTTTCATGTTCCCCTTTGCGGCCATGCCCGCTTGGGCTCAGACCATCGGCACGGCCATTCCCGCGACCCACTTCTTGCGCCTGGTGCGCAAGGTCATGCTGAAGGGCGCGGGCCTGGGTGACATCAGCGGCGATTTGGCAGCGATCTGCGTGATCATGCTGGTGATTGTTGTGGTGGCCTTGCGTCGCTATCGCCAGACCTTGGATTGACCCAAGTCCGCGCATCGCGCCCCGCGAAATCAGATCGAAGTCGAGCGCGCGTCTGGTCAAACCAACAGTGTGACACGCGTGCTCGCGGGGTTACGCCGCCCGACTGCCGCGCGCATGGAAGATAAAGCCGAGCAGGTTCAACAACAGTTGCGCCGCCAGTATCTGGGTGGACTCGCTGGGGTCATAAGCCGGCGCTACCTCGACGAGATCAATGCCGACGATATCGCCGCGCTGGGCCAGACCCTGGAGGATTTCCAGCACATCGTAGTACAGAAAGCCGCCGTGGCTGGGCGTACCGGTGCCCGCCGCGATCGAGGGGCAAAAGGCGTCAATGTCGATGGTCAGGTAATAGCGCCGACCTGCGGGAATGCGCTCCAGCACGCCTTGGGTGCCCAGCTTGCGCACCTGGCGCACCGACAGAATGTCCGAACCCTGGGCTCGGGCGTAGTCGTAGCCTTCTTTGGCGGTCGAGGAGACGTTGCGAATGCCCAGTTGGGTCATGCCGCAAACGTAGTCTTTTTCGATGGCGCGGCGCATGGGGTTGCCGTGGCCTTGGGTGACGCCGTGGCGCTCGTCCACGAAGTCCAGGTGCGCGTCGATCTGCACCACATGGATGGGGCCCTTGTCGGCGCAGTCTTGATCAAAGGCGCGCACGCAGGGAATGTTGACCGAATGGTCGCCACCGATCACCAGCGGCAGAGCGCCAGCCTGCAAGATGGCCCGCACGCCCGCCTCGATATTGGCGTGGCTCTTGTCGGTCAGGGTGTGAACGATGTCGGCGTCGCCGATATCCTGGATGCGCACGCCGTCCAGATAGGTCGCATCGTCCTCGTGGTCATAAGCGCCCGAGTGGCCGAAGGAGAACAACGTCGAGGCCTCGCGCACCGCGCGGGGGCCAAAGCGCGCGCCCGCCCGCCATTGGGTGCCAAAGTCAAAGGGCGCACCCAGCACCGCCACGTCAGCGTCGATGGCGTTCCAGTCGGGTTGATAGGGCGATTTGGCAAAGGTTGAAATGCCAACGAAGGGCAGATTGAGCCGTCCGCTTTGATAGCCGTGGTTTGCCATAGGTCAATCCAGTCGCAAGAAATGGGTGCAGATATCCAGACACAGCGCTGTAAGGAGCTGGTCGGGCGGTGATTGGGTTAGAAATTCACCCGGACCGTGGACTTGATCGAGATCTCGTGATCGTTGCGACCGCCGTTGCCAAGGTCCATGGTAAAATCGCTGTTGACCGTGCCAATGTCCGGATCCAGGTAGGCGACGCCCGTGGCCAGCGTCAAGCCGTCCGCCAGATCATAGGAGGCACCGCCGTGATAAGCACCGATGGATTGCAAGCGGCCAAAGGGGCTCAAGCTGGCCATTTTGAGATTTTGCAACTCATAGCCGCCTGCGATCATCAGCGGACCTACGCGATAGGCCAGACCGGTAGACAGGTAGTCGCGCGCCTGCGTGACAATGGTTCCGGCAGGCAAGCCGAAATTTGGCGACAGATCACGGTCATGGCTTGTGTCGGCGTAAGACGCTCCAAACTGCCAGGGGCCGTAGTCCAGCCGCGCGGACAGGGCAAAGCCTTGTTCGGCAAAACTGGTGCCCACATGGATGTCCAGGGTGGCAAAATCGAGCGTGTAGGCCGCGCCCGCAGACCAAAGGCCGTCGTCGTCCACAGCGCCTGCAAAGTCCAGGCCGAAGACCGAGTTGCCGTAAAATGCGACCTCGCCCTCGTGTTCGACGAAGGAGTCGATCTCCATGGCCCCATGCGCCAACACCGGAACCTGCAATTGCTGTTCGGCCATGCCCGCTGAGCCCGTGTCGCCCAGAGCGATATAGCCCAAAGCCGAATCAAAATAGAGATAGCCGTCGTTAAAGGTCACAAGGTCTTGGTCCAGCGCGTCCTCGTCCTCAATCAAGCTTTTGGTCAGCGGCAGACCTGCTAGCAGGCCCAGTGGATCAAAGCCGCGCCCGGTGGTGCCGTTGGTGGCGTCCTTGTCGTCGTCGGACTGCTCCAGGTCCAATTCAAAGTGAATGCCCAAATCTATGCCGGATTTCGACTGCCAGCCCGCGTTGACCTCCAGGCGACCGTCGATGACAAAATCCAGGTTGGAGACATCGGAATCAGCATCGACACGGTCAAAGTTATAGGCTTCTGCTTCCAAAAAGCCGCCGATTGTCAGGTATTGCGCGGCGGCCGGAGCGCCCCAAAGCAGAGCTGTCAGGGGCGTGGCCAGCAGGCCAAGCAGCAAATAAGTCCGTGTGGTCGGGGCTCCAAATCTGAGCATAGTCGTCTCGAATCACTTAAAACATAGAGGCCAAACAGGCCCAAATAAAAAGCAGTGGCCTGGGCCGTCGCGCTGGGCCAATGCCAGTGTTCGCGCGGGCGCAGTCCTTGAAAATACCAGCAGAGTGCCACAACCAGAAGTTGAATGCAAGCAAAAGCGAAAGCGGTCGATTTCGCTGGGCCTCCGCAATAAGGAATTTTCCAAGGCGCACGCTGGCGAGGCTAGGCAGCTCCGCGTCGCTCGGTTAAGCATGTGGGCCCAATTCGAAGACCCCGTCTCGAAGCTGCGTGCCGGATCGCTGTGCGCAAACAAGAAAGCCTTTGCATGTCATCTCCCCAGCCCCGCGCCACCCAAGCAGACAACCAACCGGTTGAAAGCGGCGGCTACAGCCAGCTCTTCTTGTTTGTCGCGGTCTTCTTGCCCTTCTCGCTGGCTTATTTCTTTTCCTATCTGGTGCGCAACGTCAACGCCACGCTCAGCGCCACGCTGACCGACGCCTTCCAGTTGGGCAAGGCCGAGCTGGGCACCATGACAGCGGCCTACTTCTTTTCCTTTACTTTGGCGCAGGTGCCTTTGGGCCTGGCCATGGACCGCTTTGGCCCGCGCCTTGTGCAGTCGCTCCTTTACGCTGTGGCGGCGGCGGGCTGTGTCTGCTTTGCGCTGGCCGACGGCTTTGTCATGCTGACGCTGGGACGCTTCTTGATCGGTCTGGGCGTGGCAGGCGGCTTGATGTGCGGCCTCAAAGCCATGTCGCTCTGGTTTGCGCGCGAACGGCTGTATTTCCTCAACAATCTCATGCTGGCTTTTGGCGGCTTGGGCTCCATGGCGGCCACGGTCCCGATCCAGTGGCTGGATGCGCATTTGCCCTGGCCGATGATCTTCTGGGGGCTGGCTGCTGTGGCTCTGCTGGTGCCCGCCAGCCTGCTGCTGGTGACGCCGGAAAAGCCGCGCCGAGTTGGCAAAGCGCCGGGGCTCAGCGGGCTTTGGGCCATCGCCTGCCAGCCAGCCTTTTATCACCTGGTGCCCGGTATGTGCTTTGGCATGGGCGCGGGCATGGCCATTCAGTCGCTGTGGATGGGGCCTTGGATCGATGATATTTTGCAAGTCTCAGCAGCGACCAAAAGCTGGTTCTTGCTGGCCATCAACGGCTTTTTTGTCCTCACCGCACTGGCGCTGGGCTGGATTACGGCCAGGCTGGCGCGGTTGGGCCTGCGCACCGAGGCCGTGATGATCGGCGGATTGGTGCTGGGCGGGGCCTCCTTGCTGCTGCTCACCGTTCTGCCGCCTTGGATCGCGCTGGGCATGTTTGCATTGACCATCACCATGCAGAACGCCTGTTTCTTGATCTATGCCTATATGACCCACCGCCTGGGCCCAGAGATGGCCGGGCGTTCGAATGCGCTGATCAACACCCTGCTGTTTGCGGGGGTTTGGGCCATCTTGAGCCTGCTGGGTGTGGTGATCGACGCGGTCACCGCGTCTGGCGGCAGCCTGGCACAGGGCTATGCGCTGGGGTTCTGGATGCTGTCGGGCGGCTGCGGCCTGTCGATTGCCTGGGCGCTTTGGGGGCTCAAGCGCGGCCTCGTCTAGGCCTGGCCGAGGGGTCTTCTGGGCTTGGGTAGCGTCCGCGCACCACAGATCTCTGTTGCAACATGCATTTTACGCTTTGGTGATTCCACTCAGCTCGCAGCCCTGGCGCGTGCGCTGTTGGCTTGTGCCCGGACATGGCGCACAGCCAGGCCCGCATCCGCCAAGACCTTACATGAAAAAAGAGCCCGCCTGCCAAAGGAGACCCCATGCCACGCTCATCCAATTCGAACCCCCTTGCTGTGCCCCGCTGGGCGCTGCTTGCTGGCGGTCTTGTTCTCTCCGGCGCCATCTTGCCCGGTCTTGCGGTTGCGCAGGACGACAGCACCCAAAGCGCCACACCAGAAGCGGCGATGAGCGCTGAAGCGCTGAAGAGCGAGCTGTTGATCTCGCTCGCTCAGCCCTTGCCGATCACCATCATTGGCCCGCTCATGGCTCCGGATATCCAAGTGGAAACGAGCGGCGAGACCAGCCAGGTCACGCTGCCCGGTGCGCGCGTCATGGGCATCATCCCCTTGGGCGATGTCACCTTTGGCCTGAAGGACTTGGGAAACAAGCGCTTTGAGCTGACCGACTTTCGCTTGCCCTCGCTCATCGAGCTGGGCGGCGGCATGCAGCTCAGCATAGGCGAGACCAGCATGAGCGGTGTGTGGTCCTTCGAAACAAGGTCCTACGAAAGCATGCGCCTTAGCTTGGACAAGGTGGCGATCAGCGCCGCTGGTGGCAGCGTTGAGATGGCGCGGCTAGGTCGTCTGGAGCTGGCGATTGACCAACAGGGCAAGCAAAACATTGATGCCAGTTTGCTAAGCATTCGCGGGCAGAATTTGACGGCAGATGTCCCAGATCTTGGCCCGCTAATCGCCGGGGAGATTTCGGCGCGCGTGCTGGTGAAGACCGGCCAGCCCCTGGATTTGCAATCGCTGATCACGCGCTCGATGCAATCGGCCTTTTTCGCGCCCGACCAAAGCAAGCTGATGGGCTTGATGAGCTTCTTGCAAGAGCGCCGCTATGACCTGTTGCAGATCGAGGTCAGCTTGCACGACCTTGACGCCTCCTTTGAAGATGCGCCTTTGCGCGCCGGGCTTGCCAGCCTGCGCATTGATGGCTCGGACCTAACGCTGGGTGAGCTGGGCCGCCTGTCTGTCACCACCTCGGCGCAGGATCTCAGCTTTAAGCCCGACGATGATGTGACCATCGCCTTAGGACAAGGTGACAGCTCGATTGCGCTGTCGGGTCTGTCGGTCGCCAAGATCCTGCAAGCGGTGCAGCAGATCGAGGCGGCAAGCCGCGGCCAGACGGTTGAGGCCAGCGTCGCCGATCTCTATGACGCCTTCCTAGGCTTTGACGATCTCAGCCTCAGCTTGGACATGAACGATTTTTCTGCCGTCAATCCCGAGGATGACGATCTGGAATCCTTTGGATTCCGCAGCTTGTCTCTGGCCGAGCGCTTTGCGGGCTTCAAAGAGCGTCGCGGCGAAATCAGCCTGAATTGGTACTTGGACGGCTTTGACGTCAAACTGCCCGTGCTCAAGCCCGTCTTTCGCTATGAATACAACGCCGACAGCGGTGAATATGAGCGTAGCGACGAACCCGTGCCGCCCAGCGAGCGCGAAAAGGCCGAGCGCGCCTTGCAAAACCGTATGGTCGATCTGCTGGCGCCGGACAGCATGACCGTCAACCTGGGAGCCTCCAACTTGGGCGATGCGCTGGCCTACGACATCATGAAGGGCCTCAAGGTCGATGAAAACTTAGAGATCACTTGGGTGGCCTTGCTGGCCGTCTTGCCGACTTTGGAAATCAAAGTGCGCGGCGACATGGGCTATCGCACCCAGAGTGCCGCCATGGCGTTCAACAGCGATTTGACCTTTGTGCCCATGCGGGCTTTGTCCTTCAACGCCTACAGCGGTCAGCAGACCACACGCTTTGATGGTTGGTCGGCCTTCACCAGTGAAGCGCGGGCGCTGATCGCTGAGGTCGAAGACGAGGCCCTGTTGGCCTTTGACCCCTATGTGGCTGTCATGCAGGCCTTTGGCCGCGCTGAGGGTGAGGATAGCTTGGTCTGGGATATCACCATGGACGGCGAGAAGGATTACATGCTGATCAATGACCGCCGCTTCTATATCCCCAACATCTCCGCCTTGATCGGACTGCCGACCTTCATGGACATGATGGACGACATGTTCTGATTGCCATTCTGAATCGCGGAAAAACAAACCCCTTGAGAGCCCGCTCGCTCCCAGGGGGTTTTGTGTAGGCGGGTTTTGTGTTGGCTGGGTTCAGATTTGTGGTGAGTGTGACCTGGAACCTCTAAAGAATAAAGCGGCTGAGGTCGGCGCTTTGGGCCAGGGGAGCAACCCGCTCGGCCACCATATCGGCGGTGATCTCCACGCTTTGCCCGCCCATATCCGAGGCCTGGAAGGAGATATCGTCGAGCAAGCGTTCCAGCACTGTGTGCAGGCGGCGCGCGCCGATGTTCTCGACCGACTGGTTGATCTCGGCCGACAGCTTGGCCAGCGCGTCGATCGCCTCTTCGGTGAAGCTCAGCGTTACGCGTTCGGTGCCCAGCAGCGCCGTGTACTGCTTGATCAAGGAGTTCTCAGGCTCGCGCAAAATGCGACCGAAGTCGGCTTGATTCAGGGCCTGCAATTCAACGCGGATCGGCAGGCGGCCTTGCAGCTCGGGCAGCAGGTCGGCGGGCTTGGCGACGTGAAAGGCACCTGAGGCAATAAACAAGATGTAGTCGGTCTTAACCGGCCCGTATTTGGTGGCCACTGTGGTGCCCTCGATCATTGGCAGCAGGTCACGTTGCACGCCCTCGCGCGAGACATCGCCGCCACGCCGCTCGGTCGAGCCCGCCACCTTGTCGATCTCGTCGATAAAGACGATGCCGTGCTGTTCGACGGCGTTCAGCGCCTCCAGTTTGATTTCGTCCTCGTCGATCATCGCGCCGGACTCCTCTTGGATCAGCGCTTCATAGGCGTCGGCCACCTTCAGCTTGCGCCGTCGGGTCGGCTTGTGGCCCATCTTGCCCAGCATTTCGCCCAGGTTGATGGCCGAAAACGACGCCCCCGGCATGCCGGGCATTTCGAACATGGGCATGCCTGCGTTGCCGCTGTCGGCCAGCTCCAACTCGATCTCGGTCTGATCCATCGACCCTTCGCGCAGGCGCTTGCGGAACTTCTGGCGGGTCTCTTCGCTGGCGGTATTGCCCACAAGCGCATCCAGCACGCGATCCTCGGCCTTGATCGCGGCCTTGGCACGCACGGACTTGACCTTTTCTTCGCGCAGCATGGAGAAGGCGACCTCGACCAGATCGCGGATCATGCTTTCAACATCGCGGCCGACATAGCCGACCTCGGTGAACTTGGTGGCCTCGACCTTCAAGAAGGGGGCCTTGGCCAGTTTGGCCAAGCGGCGGGCGATCTCGGTTTTGCCGACGCCGGTTGGGCCAATCATCAGAATATTCTTGGGCAGGATTTCGTCGCGCATCTCGGGGCTGAGCTGCTGGCGCCGCCAGCGATTGCGCAGGGCGATGGCCACCGCGCGTTTGGCGTCGTTCTGGCCGACGATAAAGCGGTCAAGTTCGGAGACGATTTCACGCGGAGAGTAGGCCGCTGCGGTCATAAGGCTGCTCATGATAGGCTATCAACCACCAGATTGTTGTTGGTATAGACACAGATGTCGGCTGCGATAGCCATGGCTTTGCGCGCGATGGCTTCGGCCTCCATCGGCTGATCGGCCAAGGCACGTGCGGCGGCCAGGGCGTAGTTGCCGCCCGAGCCGATGGCGGCAATGCCGTCCTCGGGCTCCAGCACGTCGCCGTTGCCGGTGATGACCAGGCTAACGTCGCGATCCACGACGATCATCATGGCTTGCAGTTGACGCAGGTATTTATCCATGCGCCAGTCCTTCGCTAGCTCGACCGCAGCACGGGTCAGTTGGCCGGGGTAGGCCTCCAGTTTGGCCTCCAGGCGCTCGAACAGGGTAAAGGCATCGGCGGTCGCCCCTGCAAAGCCCGCGATCACCTCTTGGGATTTGCCCAAACGGCGCACCTTGCGCGCGCTGGCCTTGATTACAGTATCGCCTAGCGAGACCTGGCCGTCGCCCGCAATCACAACCTTTCCGTCCTTGCGGACCGATAAAATGGTGGTGGCGTGCATCGAGCGCGGGGGCGAAGAGCTGTTGGTCATGCGCGAAAGGGCCTCATGTTTCGGGGGGCTGCTGCGGCGCGAGGGCCGCGCGAACCTGATAGATAGGCCCAGTGTGCCGCGATATAAAGACCCTGGCGTTATCGCGATGCTTTGCAGGAGTCTGCGCCGCTCACTGGCCCTCACATCTCGGTTTAAATGTGACGGATGTTGAAACAAAAATTGCGCGCGTATGGCACACAATTCACGCTTAAGGTGCTTGTTGTTGCCCGATGACACTGGCACAAATCGCGGCAGACAGCAGTGCTTAGGCCTTGAGCTGACCACCTAAAGCTCCTAGATAGGGCGTAGCGCAGAAGGCCGGGACATCGGCTCACCGCCGCCGTTTGCCGCAAGAGCAAGCGCGAAACAATCAAAGTCTCGCCCCTGTCCGCCATCGCGTAGGGCACGCAAACGTCGAAACACACTGGAGGTATCAATCATGAATGCATTGGCACGAGTTCAAGCTTTGGGTCAGACACCGCACATTGAGCGTCTGAGCGCGTTGGACGCCAATGATCTGCATGATATCTGCAATGCCGCTGATGAAGCGATCCGCGAAGGCGGTGGATTTGGCTGGGTTGAACCGCCGATCCGCAACGTGATGGAGCAATATTGGCAAGGCCTGTGCCTGGTTCCGGGCATCGATGTCTGGTTGGCGCGCCTGGATGGCGTACTGGTCGGCTCGATCCAGCTCAAGCACATGCCGGCCAACAACCAGGCCCAGCGGCACATTGGCCAAATCACCACGTCTTTCGTTGCGCCTTGGGCCCGCGGCCATGGTTTGGCCCGCGGCTTGCTGATCACCGCCCTGCAATCAGCGCAGCAAGAAGGCCTAAAAGAGGTTATGCTCGACGTGCGCGAGACCCAAAAGGCCGCGATCCACGTCTATGAATCGCTGGGCTTTACCTGCTGGGGCACCCACCCACGCTATGCGCTGGTGAACGGCAGCTATGTCGCGGGCCGTTTCTATTCGCTCGAGCTTGAGGCGCACGACTTCTTGGCGATGGAGGCCCTTCCCGGTGCCCAAGCGCGCCAAGCGAGCCTGGTTGCCGAATAAGCCCAAAACCAAAGGCCAGAGACAACAGAGATCAGAGCGCACCAAGCCCTCGTCTTGCGGCGTCTACTGCTGTCACACCCCCTCCAAGATCGTGAAACGCAGGCGCCGCAAGCACGTCAGGCTCCAGTGCGGCTTGACCAAGGGCCTGGCCTGACGCCCGGCCCAAGTTTGCCATGCGACGCGGCGGCCTGCTCGCAATCCTTGGTGGCAGAACCCCTAGCTCGAGCTCTTGCTGGCCTTGCAATACCCTAGACAAAGGCGGAACATTCGCGTCTAAATTGGGAACTGGCAGAATATTTTTGCATCGAAATCAGGTGTTTGTCACGGTTTAGCGATCCGGTGGTGATCGGCCCATAGGCGTCGATCAAGCGGCTGATCCAAGCCCTTCCATTGGCACCAGCGCCCCGCCGTTTGCCGACATTGAGGTTGAGAGCCGTTCATGGCCTACGATAGCAACAACATATTTGCCAAAATTCTTCGCGGCGAGATTCCCTGCAAAAAGGTTGCTGAGAGCGCTCATAGCTTGGCATTTGAAGATATCGACCCCAAGGCGCCGGTGCATGTGCTGGTCATCCCAAAAGGGGCCTACGTTTCACAACACGACTTTGCCGAACATGCCTCGGCTGAAGAGATACAAGATTTTTGGCGCTGCGTGCGCCAGGTGGCCGAACAGGCCGGGGTGGCCGAGTCCGGTTATCGCACAATTTCCAATCACGGCGCGGACGCGCTGCAAGAGGTTCCACACTATCATTTGCACGTTCTGGGTGGGCGTCCACTCAAGGTAATGATTCGTTAGAGTCGCTTTGCGATCCGCGGAAAGTCGGCGTTTGAGACGTTGAATTTTGGCGGAAATCGGGCATTCACACAGGTGAATGGCCAAAAATGGGCAGAAATTCTTGGCATTTCAGGGGAAAGCCGGTAATGAGCTGGGTCTGGGGACAAAGAACGAATGAGTAAGGCGCGAGAGCTGATGCGCGACCATCGCTACGATCAACACTGGTATGCTGAGCCATCCGGGGACCAATACGTGTCCCACGCGGGGATGCAGGCGCAGGAATACTACGATCTATCGTATGATCCATATAGCTATAATTCTGCGGATTGGCACGGCTTTAGCTTGGCTGAAATCCTGAGCTATTACCGTAGTTTGTATGAGCGCTCGATCTTCCAAGTGGCCGAGGAACTGCGGATCCGCGCGGCCTATTTGCAGGCGCTCGAAGAGGGCAGCTACCATTCTCTGCCCGGCGTGACCTACGCCAGCGGCTTTGTGCGCACCTACGCGACCTATCTGGGTTTGCCTGCGGATGAAATGGTCGAACGCTTTAAATTCGAAGCGCGCGGCAAATTCGAGCAACAACAGCCGCTGAAACCCAACCCGATCACCGCTGCAATTGCGCAGCAAAGCCAAGCGCAAGCCAGCAGCAAGGCCCCGCAAGGCATCGCCTTGGTCGCCTGCCTCTTGATGATCATGGGCGGTTTTGGCACTTGGTGGCTCATGAGCTCCAGCGGCCCAAACATCACCATGCAACCGAACGGCACTGCTGTTCTGATCGACCCGCAATCGGGTGAGCGCCGCGCGCTGCCCGCAGTGGGCTCAAGCGTGAACGACCGCTCTTTGCCCTTCGTCCAGGCGGACAGCAACTTCGAGGCCGATAGCCCGACCGAGCTTCTGGCCGTGCTACAGTCGATCGACAACGACACCCGCTTTGACGTGGACAGCACGCCGTTGGATGCCGCCAGCCAGGATTCTTTGGATGGCCTGGGCATTGTCTCTGCGGCCCCTGCGGCCACTGCCGATGTGCTGATCAAGGCAAAGCGCTTGACTTGGGTCCAGGTGCGCGATCTGCGCGGCAACACCATCGCCTCAGAAGTGCTGCAAGAGGGTCAAGAATTCCAGGTGCCCCAGCAGCCCAACCTCCAGCTTATCTCAGCTGAGCGCGAGTTTCTGGATATCTATGTTGACGGTGCTTTGGTGCCCAACTTGCGGGCCTTGGATTCCAGTGGCCGTGCCTTCTCCCTGGATCCGCGCGATCTGAAAGAAGACGTGCTGAGCTAGCGCGATCTGCTGCGCACAAATTAAACAAGCCCTGACTGGGCAGCCCTTAGTATCAAGATCGGCGCGCGTCCCAAGGCGAATTCTAGGGACAGCGCGCTTTTTCATTTCAAAAGCCCTGAAACCTCGGCAGGAGCGCGCAGCGCGTATCCGCCGCGTGAATAGGGCTTTGCGTGCGGCGCTGGCGTTGCTATGTCTGCCCCCAGTCTACCACCAACCGACAAAGGCCTCGGCGTGAGCAAATTTCAGCCCCAACGTGGCACCCGCGACCTGCTGCCCGATGAGCAGCGCAAGCATCAGTACATCATCGACGCCGCTCGCAGCATCACGCGCCGCTTTGGCTTTGAGCAAATCGAGACGCCAATCTTCGAATCGACCGAGGTCTTTGCGCGTGGTCTGGGCGAGGCGACCGATGTGGTCTCAAAGGAAATGTACACCTTCCCGTCGCGCGATGGCAGCACCAGCTTGACCCTGAGGCCTGAGAATACCGCTGGTGTCGTGCGCGCCTTCGTCTCCAACGGCTTGGCCAACCAAACCCCGGTCAAGCACTACTATGCGGGCCCTATGTTCCGCTATGAGCGCCCGCAGAAGGGCCGCTATCGTCAGTTCCACCAAATCGGTGTCGAGCTGATCGGCCAGAGCCAGCCGCAAGCGGACATCGAGACCATCGCTGCCGGTCACATGGTGCTGGCCGAGCTGGGCTTGCTCGACAAGGTAACGCTTGAGATCAACACCCTAGGCGATACGGACTCGCGCCAAGCCTACCGCGATGCGCTGGTGGCCTACTTCAGCGATTTCAAAGACCAACTGTCGGCGGAAAGCCAAGAGCGCCTGACCAAAAACCCGCTGCGCATTCTGGATTCCAAGTCTGAGAGCGATCAAGCGCTGGTCGCCGATGCGCCCAAGTTTGAGAGCCATTTGAACGCGCTGAGCCAGGATTTCTACGCAGAAGTCAAAGCTGGGCTCGAAGCGCTGGGCATCGCCTATCGCCACAATCCTTTGCTGGTGCGCGGCCTGGACTACTACTGCCACACCGCCTTTGAGTTCACCACGACCCATCTGGGCGCGCAATCGGGCGTGCTGGGCGGTGGGCGCTATGACGGCCTGGTTGAGATGCTGGGCGGCGCACCGACCCCGGGCGTTGGCTGGGCTGGTGGTATCGAACGTATAGCCCTGTTGCTGGACCAAGAGCCTGAGCAACCCGAGAGCGTTGCGGTTGTGCCCTTGGGCGCGGACTGCCAGACCCCTGCTCTTGTACTGGCTCACGAGCTGCGCCGGGCCGGGCTGGCGGTGGATCAATCCTACTCCGGTAACCTGAAAAAGCGCCTGACGCGGGCCAACAAAGCGGGCGCGCGCTATGCCGTGCTGCTGGGCAGTGACGAGCTGGCCCAGGGCCAGGTGACGCTGCGCGATATGCAGGACGGCGGCCAAGAAGCCGTGGACCGCAACGCCATCGCCGCGCGCCTTACGAGCATGGTGTCGGGCCTATGAGCAGCTTGATCGCAAAACTCGAAACCGTACTGGACCGCTTTGAGGAGCTGCAATCCCTGCTGTCTGACCACCCCAACCCCGGAAGCGACGACTACACGGCGCTGAGCCGCGAGTACGCGGAGCTGAACCAGGTTGAACCGCAGCTGCGCGAGCTGATGACTCTGCATACAGACATCCAGGACATGCAGGCCATCTTGGATGATCCCGCCAGCGATACCGACATGAAGGAGCTGGCGAGCGAGGAACTGCCCGAGCTGCAGGCGCGCTATCCCGAACTGGAAAAGGCGGTGCAAATCGCGCTGCTGCCCAAAGACGAGGCCGACGCACGCAACGCGATTTTAGAAGTGCGCGCAGGCACCGGCGGCGACGAAGCTGGGCTGTTCGCGGCCGACCTGCTGCGCATGTACGAACGCTATGCGGCCACCCAAGGCTGGCGGGTGGAAACGCTCAGCATGTCGGATACCGGCATCGGCGGCGTCAAAGAAGCCAGCGTGATGATCACCGGCCAGAACGTGTTTCAGCGGCTGAAGTTCGAATCCGGCGTTCACCGCGTCCAACGTGTGCCCGAGACCGAGAGCGGCGGGCGGGTCCACACCTCGGCAGCGACGGTGGCGGTGCTGCCCGAGGCCGAGGAGATCGACGTGTCGGTCAACCCCGCTGATCTGCGCATTGATACCTTCCGTGCATCCGGCGCGGGCGGTCAGCACGTCAACACCACCGATTCCGCGGTGCGCATCACCCACTTGCCGACCGGCATCGTGGTTAGTCAGCAGGACGAAAAATCGCAGCACAAGAACCGCGCCAAGGCGATGAAAGTGCTGCTGTCCCGCCTGTACGAAGTGCAGCGTGAGGAGGCCGACCGCGAGCGGGCCGACAGCCGCCGCCTGCAAGTGGGCAGCGGCGACCGCTCTGAGCGCATTCGCACCTATAATTTCCCCCAAGGCCGGGTCACCGATCACCGCATTAACCTGACGCTCTATAAGCTGGATCAAGTATTGCAAGGCGAGGCGCTGGACGACCTGGTGGACGCGCTTATCACAGAGGATCAGGCCGAAAAATTGGCGGCCATGGCGGCGTCTTGAGCCGGGCCCTGCGAGCCATCCTTGAGGCCAGCGGCGCAGGCCACGGCGACAGGCCGGACCTGGGCCACGGCCTGGATTCAAGGGCACGCACTGGCTTTGCCCTGAGCCTATTGGGCCTGGATCGTCTGGCTTTGCTGCGCGAGCCGGGGCTTTGCGTGAGCGAAGAGCAAGCCCAGAATTTGGAGGCGGCCTTTGCCAAGTTGGCGCAAGGCATGAGCCCAGCGCGCATCTTGGGGCGGCGCGAATTCTGGTCGCTGGATTTTGAGATCACACCCGATACGCTAGAGCCCCGCCCAGAGACCGAGATTTTGGTCGAACAGGCCGTGGCGCTTCTGGCGGACCGTCCCGGCGCTAGGCTGGCCGATTTGGGCACCGGTAGCGGCTGCATCTTGTTGTCGATCTTAAGCGAGTGCCCGCAGGCAACGGGACTGGGGCTCGACCTGGCCCCCGGCGCGGTGGAGACGGCACTGCGTAATGCCAGGCGACTGGGGTTGGCGGATCGCGCCAGCTTTCTGGTCAGCGATTGGTTCACCGCCCTTGACCAGCAAAACGGGCGCCCTCGGTTTGATCTTCTGGCCTCCAACCCGCCCTACATCGCTTCGGCGGTGGTCGATGGCTTGCCGAAGATTGTGCGCGATCAAGACCCGCGCTTGGCTCTGGAGGGCGGCAGGGATGGTCTGGCGGCCTATCGGATTTTGGCAACGCAGGGCCAGGACTATCTGGTGCCCGGTGGGGCCATGGTGATGGAGATTGGCTTTGACCAAGAAGCCAGCGTTGCGGCGCTGTTCGCGCAAGCAGGCTGGCGGCCAGGCGTCTGCACGCGTGATCTTGCCGGCATGCCAAGAACTTGGGTCATGCATGCAGGCGGTGTTTGACTTATGCCAGCAAAGTCACTAGCATCGTTGGCACGTTCCGGTAACCGGCTTACCGCAACGAGAGAGCGCAGTTGCTAAAAGACTAGCGAGAGCAGCGGGACCGCCTTTGGCGCAAACGCCACTCGTCGGGGCTTCTAGGTTGGACACCGTCTAAGCTGGACAAGAAGCGAAGGCAGCGCATCTTTACCCAAACCTTGCGATTATAAGATTTTTACGCCCAGCCCTGCTGAGCGCGTTCCCCACAAAGGGTACTTCATGAGACCAGGCATGAACGGGCGCCGACCGCGCAACCGCAACAACCGTAAATCCCACGTTCCCAATCGGAACCAAGTCTATGAGTCCTCCGGTCCTGAGAACAAGGTCCGCGGCACGGCTCAGCAGATTTTTGAGAAATATCAGACTCTTGCTCGTGATGCTTTGTCGTCTGGCAACTTGGTGCAGGCCGAAGCGTTTTTTCAGCACGGCGAGCACTACTTGCGTTTGCACAATATCGCGGTGGAGGCCGCCGCTGAGGCGCAAGAACGCCGCCAGCAGCAGCAAGGTGAGCGACGCGACACGCGCGGTGAGCGACCAGAACGACCAGAGCACGGCGAACGCCCAGAGCGTGGCGAACGCCCAGAGCGTGGCGAGCGCCCAGAGCGCGGTGAGCGACCAGAGCGCGGTGAGCGACCAGAGCGCGGCCAAGACAAGCGGCGCGACCGGCGCGACCGCCGGGATCGGCCGGGCGACGACGCAACAGACCGCAGCGCAGCCAACCTAGAGGCCAACGACGCAAACGACACCAACCCTGGCGCGAACAAGAGCCCTGCACCCAGTGGTTCGTCGCTTGATCCTTCTGAGATGGACCAGCCCGATCTGGGTCAATTGCCCGCTTTCTTGAGCGACAAGCTGCCAGTGCCAGGCGCCAGCAGTGCGGCGGCAGACAGCAGCGGCGATGGCACACCCGAGGCGGAAGCCAAGCCCGCTCCCAAACGACGCGGTCGCCCGCCCAAGGCCAAAGTGGCCGAAGACAGCGATTGCGCGCCTGAGGCGGACGCCAAGCCCGCTCCCAAACGACGTGGCCGTCCGCCCAAGGCCAAAGTGGCCGAAGACAGCGATAGCGCGCCTGCGGGCAACGACGGCGACTTTAGCGACGCAGCCTGACGCCGATCCAGTGGAGGGTGATCCATGGGCAAGGCTGTGGTCATCCAACACGGCCAGTTAAGCCGCAAGCGATCACCCGGGGCGAGACGGGTTGCCAGCCCAAGATCGCAGGGCTAGCGCAAAGCCCGAGCAATCGCCCTCGATTGTGCCAAAGGTTCGCAAGGTGCACTTGCGTTAAAATCAAAGCGTTACAACGCGTTGACTGCAGGTGCTTCAGCATGACACTGCTCCTCCAAAACAAGTATTATGCTTGTTTGGTTCCAGACGCGCTGCGATCGCTGACGCCCGGCCCGCACCAGGACCCGCCCCAGGACCACACCGGGTCCCTCTCCGCTTCCCTCGCGTAGCAAATTCGGCTAGGCAGAGGGCATGAAAGCCTCGCCCCACGATCTTGTCCCTGGCTCCAAGGCCCTGACCCAAGCGCGCTGCGTGCTGCTGTTCGGCAGCAACCCTAGCCTGGGCGAGGCGCTGAAGGACGGCCTGTTGTCCGACTTTGCAGCCGAAGAGGAGACGCGGGTCTTTGCCGCCGCCGACCTGCGCAAGCAGCCGGGCGCATTCTTGGATGGCCTGGCAGACATGGGCCTGTTCGCCAGCCGTCAAGCCAGCTTGGTCAAAGAGGCCAGCGACGCCCTGACCAAGACCATCGAACAGGCCGCCGAGGCACTGGCAGGGCGCGACGACCGTCTGTTGGTTCTGCAAGCGGGTGGCTTGGGTGCAGCCTCCAAGCTGCGCAAGGCCGCCGAGGCCTCGCGCCACATGCTGGCCGTCGCCTGCTATGAGGAGAGCCCCGAGTCGATTGTGGCCTTCATCAAGCAAGAGGCCGGTCAGCGCTATAACCGTCAGCTCAGCGACGCTGCGGCCCAGAGCCTGCGCGCGCTGGTTGGCGATGACCGCCTGCTGATCCGCTCTGCCTTGGCTTCTTGCGATCTTTACGCGCTGGACGAGCCCGACTTGACCCCCGAATTGATCGAGGCCTGCTTGGTCTCGACCGCAGCCTCCAGCTTGGACCAGGCCCTGCAAGCCACCTTTGACGGCCGCCCGGACACTCTGGCCGCTGCCCTGGGGCGCTTCGAAGGCGACGCCAGCGGCCTGTTGATCGCCTGCCAGCGCCACGCACTGCGCTTGGCTCAGGTGCGCGCGGGCCTGGATGGCGGCGGCGCACTGGATGGCCTGATGGCGCGGCTGCGTCCGCCGGTGTTCTGGAAACAAAAGGCCAGCTTTTCCGCCCAGGTGCGTGCCTACCCGGCCAGCGTGCTGAGCGCCGTCTCCTCGGCGCTGCTCGAGGCCAGCTATAAGGCACGTGCGCACCACGAGAGCGGGGCGGCCTTCATCGCACAATCGCTGATGTCGGTGGCCCAACGCTTGGCGCGGGTGCGAGCTCAGTTGAAGAGCCAGTCCCAAGCCCGCCGCCACCCGCCCAGCCGCTAGCGCCATGCCACAGACCCCCACCATCGAAGCCAGTATCAAGGCCGAGGCCCGCGCGCTGGGCTTTGACGCTGTGGCCATCACCCCCGCCGCTCTGCCCGACATCACCCAGGCTCGCTATCGCGCCGCGCTGGATCAGGGCTGGCACGCGGGCATGGATTGGCTGGCCGAGCGCGCCCAGCAGCGCCGCCACCCGCAAGGTCTGTGGCCGCAGGCGCGTTCGGTCATCGTGCTGGCCGCAAACTACGGTCCCGACCACGACCCGCTGGAGGGACTGGCCGACCCCGGCCGCGCAGTGATTTCGGTCTATGCTCAGAACCACGACTACCACGACCTGGTCAAGAAGCGGCTGAAGGCGTTGGGCCGCTGGATGCAGTCCCGCTATGGCGGTGAGCTGAAGGTCTTTGTCGATACCGCGCCCGTGCTGGAAAAGCCGCTGGCTGCGCAGGCTGGGATTGGCTGGCAGGGCAAGCATTCAAACCTGGTCAGCCGCGACTTTGGCTCTTGGCTGTTTTTGGGCGAAATCTTCACCACGCTGGAGCTGGCCGCCGATGCGCCCGAGGTCGATCACTGTGGCTCCTGCACGCGCTGCATCACCGCCTGTCCGACCGGCGCGATTGTCGAGCCCTACCGCTTGGACGCGCGGCGTTGCCTGGCTTATCTCAACAACGAGCATCACGGTCCGATTCCGCGCGCCTACCGGGCGGCCATGGGCAACCGGGTCTATGGCTGCGACGACTGCCTGGCGGTCTGTCCTTGGAACAAGTACGCCCAGGCCAGCAAGGAAGCCGCCTTTCAGCTCCGCCCCAGCCTGGAAGGCGCGCGGCTGGAGGATTTTTTGAGCCTGGATGATGGCGCCTTTCGTGCGCTGTTTTCCAAGTCGCCGATCAAGCGACTGGGCCGCGACCGCTTCTTGCGCAACCTGGTCATTGCTTGCGGAAACTCGGGGCTAGCGCACTATGTACCCGCTCTGACCGCGTTGCTTGGCGATGACGCGCCGGTGGTGCGGGGGGCAGCGGTCTGGGCCCTGGCCGCGCTGCTGGAGCCCGCCGCCTGGCGAGCGCTCAAGGCCGCCCACCTGCCCGGCGAGAGCGACCCGGATGTGCGCACGGAGTGGGAGGTTGGCGCTTAGCAGCGAACCGATACTCACCCAATACTGATTAATTCTGATCTTGAGGGTCGGTCGGAGGTTTGGGAAATCGACTGACGATCTTGTCCCAAATCGGGGTCTTTCTTGCACCTGACTCCTTGTTGCCAGCATAGGGCATTTTGTCGGCAGGGTTAAAGGCTATTTGCTCCAAGACCATAGCAGCAATTTCTCCCCTATAGTCTTCAGCTTGCTTGCTGAAGCCCTCAATCGAGACTGCCATAGAGTACTTGTATGAATAGTGTTCGCGCAATCGAAAGAGCGACGCGTGTCGCCTAGAGGCGAATGACACAAACCAAATTGCTGGCAGCAAAATAACATAGCGCCCAAAGACTTGCCCAAGATATTGCCAACTCGTGGGCTCTCCTAGTGGTTTGGGATCGTATACCAGATTTGTCAAATTCGGCCATATCTGCTGCAAGATCGGTAGAGCGACTGGCAGCGCAACGTGCAGCAGCAGCGGCACTGCCGAAACAAACAAGATCCCAATGCCGAAATAAAAGACCCACCGCGCCCTGTCTAGCTGCCGATCCAGATCATTTCGCGCGTCCCCGAAGCTGCTCGCCAACCCAGCTGCAGTAGCACCCGTCAGCATTGATTCGCTTTTCGAAATTAATTCGGCAACTTGCACTTTGTTAGATTCAAATACTTTAAACAACGCTTTTTGTTGTTCGAGACCATCTTTGAGATTTACCATTCTTTCATCTAATGCTTTATCAAATTCGCGAAATTGATTTCTATACGCACTTACTTCTTTTTCCAATGACGAAGCATTTTCATATATTTCGTTAATTTGATTTCTTTTTGTTGCGGATGATTCCAAATTGTCGTCAATTTCGTTATTTATTTCGATGGATTTAGACAATAATGATTCGATGTTTATTTTTGCAGAATCAAAATTTCTTAATATTTCTTTCAATTTGATATAATTAGTGTTTGCGTTATCTTTTATTTTATTTATTTTTGTAAGTTTATTTTCTTGCTCTTCTAGGATGTTTGATAGTATTTCAGAAATTGCTCCAAATTTAATTTTGTTAATATTTGGTAACACTATAGTTGATACTGTATAAAAGTGCTCCAATAATTTTTCAGTACCATCTACAAGATTCTTAAATAGAGAAGAAAAATCATGCGCTTGTGAGTTGTTTGCTAATATGTGGAAATTTTCGTAACTAAATGATTGAATACCGCCATTGTTGTTAATAAATGTTTCAAATTTGGTTTTAATATCTTGTAAACGTGCATCAACCTCGTTGATTGCCGCATCCAAATCTTGGTATCGCAATTTCGGGGTCATGATTGCCCTCTTAGAGTCAGCCATACTTTTGGCCAAATCGGCAACGGTCAACAGCCGAGTCAGGCAATCCGCATAATTGAGGTCCCTGCCGGGTACCTCTTTGCTGATATCAAAAATCGGCTCCCCACTTTTGGTCAACTTACGAAAGTCGCTTTTAAGCGCCTTTGCCTTGGCAGCGAGGGATTGCAGCTTGTCGATGATCTGCTGGAGGGCTTCTTGTCTCATGCCGTCAACTCAGTTGTAGAGGTCGAGCAGAGATCCTATGGTCTCGCTGCGATTTATACAGTATAAATTACGCAATATTCTCATATTGCGAGTCTGTCGTAACTCTCCCATCATCAGCCCGCCTGCGCTGAGGCCTGAAACTGCATCCCTGAAAACGCACCCCTGAAAACACATCAGAGACATGAGCCGCCCGCTTGGGCTGGCAAAGGGGGGCGGGTGGCCAAGTTGGTCTGCCAAGTTGGTCGGCCCGTTTGGCCCTAACCCTTGGGCAAGGACTGCTTGATCGCCAGCTCCAGCTTGCTCACCACTTCGGGGATTTGCGCGTCGGTCATAATGAAGGGCGGGGCCAACAGGACGTGATCACCAACGCGCCCGTCACGGGTGCCGGACATGGGATAGCAGATCAGGCCGGCCTCCTGGGCGGCTTTCTTGATCTTAGCGGCCACGGCCAACCCCGGATCAAAGGGCGTCTTGGTCTCACGATCGGCCACCAACTCGACGCCTCGGAACAAGCCGCGCCCCCTGATATCGCCGATATTGGGGTGCTGGCCCAGAGCCTGACGCAGCGCCGCGTCCAACTTATCACCCAGCGCCGAGACGCCCGCCACCAGCCCGCGATCCAGCAGCGCGCGCACCACTGCCAGGCCCGCCGCGGTTGCCACCGGATGGCCCAGGTAGGTGTGGCCGTGCTGGAAAAAGCCCGTTCCGGTCTCGATGGTCTCATAGATGGCCTTGCTGCACAGCATGGCACCAATCGGCTGATAGCCCGCGCCTAAGCCCTTGGCGATACAGATGATATCGGGCTCTACGCCGTCGGCCTCGCAAGCGAACAGGTGGCCGGTGCGACCCATGCCGCACATAACCTCGTCCAATATCAGCAGTACGCCGTAGCGATCACAGATCTCGCGCACACGCTGGAAATAGCCCGGCGCGGCAGGCACCGCGCCCAGCGTCGCGCCGACCACAGGTTCGGCGATAAAGGCCATAACACTGTCGGCACCCAGGCGCAGAATTTCGTCCTCCAGCTCCTGAGCCACCCGCAGGCCGTAGTCCTCCAGGCTCTCATCATCGGGCTTTTCGGCGTAGGCGTAGCAAGGCGCGATGTGGCTGACCTCAATCAGCAGCGGCGCGAATTGGGCGCGACGCCAAGCATTGCCGCCAGCCGACAGCGCGCCCAGTGTGTTACCGTGATAGGACTGACGGCGCGCGATCAGGTGGCGACGCTGGGGCTCGCCGCGCTCGACGTGGTACTGGCGCGCCAGCTTGATCGCAGCCTCTGTGGCTTCAGAGCCGCCCGAGACGAAATAGACCCGGTCGATGTCCCCCGGCGCGTTGGCGACCAACAAGTCGGCCAGCGCCTCGGCAGGCTCTGAGGTGAAAAAGCTGGTATGGGCGAATGCCAGTTGCGCCACCTGCTCTTGGATGGCGCGCACCACCTCGGCGTCAGAGTGCCCGAGGCAGGAGACCGCCGCGCCTCCCGAGCCATCGAAGTAGCGCTTGCCCTTGGCATCGATCAGATAGCAACCATCGCCCGCGACCGCCGTTGGCAGGGCTGATTTGGTATGACGGGGGAATACGTGAGAGCGGCTCATCACTGGGTGTCCTTAATAGAAGGCGAAGGGGAGGCGGGCCACAGGCCCTTGGCGCTGGCGCGTGCAATCAAGGCGCGCAGCGAGGCGGCATTGTCGGGGAGCAGGCGGCCATCACGGTCGTGTATGTTGTTCTCAAAACCGATGCGCGCGCCGCCGCCCATGGCCCAAGCGGCCAAGAGGCAGTCGATTTCCTGTGGGCCAAAGGCGCACACGCTCCAGGACCAGCGCCAAGCGGGCGGCTGGTCATCGGATGGCTGGTCATTGAGAGTGGGAGCCCGGCAGGCGATGGCTGACAAGAGGGAGGAGAGCTCTTGCGGTTGGCCAAAGCGCGCCGGGCTATAGCCCCCCAGAACAAAGATGACCTCGCGTTGCAGCGGGCCAAGCAGACCTTGTTGGTCCCAAGCTTCAAGCTGAGGCAGGCAGTCTGGGGTATGGAGAATGTGTTGAACGCGGGTTCCAACCTCGCGGCACAAGGCATAGACGCGCGCGGCCAAATCGGGTTCGCGCGCCATTTCACGCACCGAAATGCTGGCCGCCGCTGGCCGCAGGTCTTCTAAACAGGCGAGTTGTTGAGCGACGCTGAAAACGCCCGCGCTTTCGGTGGTGATTTGGATCGCCAGACCCGGCACGGCCTCCGCGATGGCGGCTATGGCCTCGCGATAGCGTCCGGCATCCAGGCTGTGGCGTTGCTCCTTATCGCGCACATGCAGGTGCAAGCTGTCGCCGCCAGCGGCAAAACACCTGCGCGCCGTTTCGGCCAACTCTTGGGGAGAGATCGGCAGGAGTGGATGGTCGGCCTTGGTGCGGCGCGCACCGTTGGGCGCCACCATCAGCGGCGGGCGGGCGATCATGACAGCGCCCCTTTCATTCGCAGGCCTTGGGGGTCAAAGGCCGGTGCGGTTTGCACCCGCGCGGTAAAGCGCTGCCCGGTCACTTCCACCTCGACCTGGCTTGGCCAAGGCGTATCGCCATTCGGGCGCTTTAGGTGCGCCAGGGCCAGCGGCTTGCCGAGGCGATAGCCAAAGCTGGCTGAGCTGGTGGTGCCCAGGATGCGCCCGGCGCTGCGCACCGGCTCGTGGCCCAAAGGGCAGGCCTTAGGGTCGTCGAACACCAGGCTCACCAGGCTGCGATGGCTGGTCTTGCGGCGTTCGGCCAGGGCAGCGGCTCCCAAGTAGTCCTTGGTCTTAGAGGCCAAGCCCGCCAAACCGGTCTCAACCGGGCTGATATCGCTGTCCAGCTCGTGACCCATGGCGGCAAAGCCCTTCTCAATGCGCATCGAGGTCTGGGCATAGAGGCCAGCAGGCTCAGCGCCCGCAGCAATCAAAGCGGCATAGATCGGCGCGGCATTCTCCCACTTACAGGTGAGTTCGAACCCGGCCTCACCGACGTAGGACAGACGCACGGCGCGCACATGTTTGCCCGCGATATGCGCCGGACCGACCTTGAAATAGCCCAGCTCGCACAGCTCGGGCGCGCCGCAGTCGCGCAAGATCTGCGCCGCTTGCGGCCCCATGAGGCCCAGCACCGCGTAGTCCTCTGTGCTATCGGTCAGGCGAACATCGTAGCCCTCGCCGTGGCGGCGCAGCCAGGCCAGATCGCGCTTGATGGCCGCCGTGCCGACGAACAGGCGATAGTGATCGTCCGCGATGCGCTGGGCCGTGATGTCGCTGGCGTAGGTGCCTTGCTCGGTCAATAGTGCGGTATAGATGGCTGAACCCGCGGGCTTATCCATGTTGGCCGCACAGACCCATTGCAAGAAGGTCAGAGCCTCGGGCCCCTGCACCTCAATCTTGCCAAAGCACGAGGCGTCAAAGATGGCGGCGCGCTGGTGGGCGGCCTCGACCTCGCGGCCCACTTGCTCGAACCAATCGGGGCGGCCAAAGCGCAGGTGCGGTGCGCCCTCATCGCCCACGCTGGTCTTGTTGAAATACAGCGGCCGCTCCCAGCCATAGAATTGACCAAAGGCCGCGCCGGCGGCCTCATAGGCGTCGTGCAGCGCCAGCTTGCGCAGGCCGCGCGCGCTCTTGAGCTGGCGGCCTGGGTAGGTGATTTCGTAATGCGTACCAAGGATTTCTGGCGCCCGGGCCATCAGGTGCTCGACCGAATTGAAGACCGGTGCAAAGCGCTGCGCGTCGGCCTCGCTCAGATCGTAGGCGCTGCGGCCATGGACAATGCAGTGTGCCAGGTTCATGCCCGCGCCCCCGCCCGAGGCCAGCCCGACCGAATTCATGCCACAGCCCAAAAACAAGCCGCGCGTCTCGGCGGTCTCGCCCAGCATGAACATGCCGTCGGGGGTGAAGCTTTCCGGACCATTGAGCAGCATTTTAACCTCCGCTTCGGCCAGGCCTGGCAGGCGGTGCAGTGCGCCTTCCATCATGGGCTCGAAGTGGTCCCAGTCCTCGGGCAGCAGGCCGAATTGGAAATCCGAGCCCAAGACGCCGGGCGCAATCGGCTTGCCCATGGGCTCGAAACAGCCGACCAGCAGGCCGCCGCTGTCGTCGCGAATATAGAGATGGCTGTCGTGATCGCTGAGCGAGGGCAGGTTGCCGTTGATGCCCGCAATGGGCTTGGTCAATAGGTAGAAGTGCTCGCAGGCCAGCAAGGGCACCTCCGCGCCCGCCATGGCCCCCGCCTCGCGCGACCAGAGGCCGGTGCAGAGCGCGATGGCGTCGCAACGGATGGTGCCGCGCGCAGTCTCGACCCCGCGCACGCGCCCGCCCTCGGTCAGAATGCCGGTGACGCCGGTATCTTCGAAGATGCGCGTACCGCGCGTCTTGGCGGCCTTGACCAGCGCCGCGCAAACATCGCTAGGCGAGACGCGGCCATCGTCGGGCGACCATACCGCGCCGATCACATCGTCAGCGTTCATCAGCGGCCAGCGCTCCTTGGCCTCACCCGCGCTGATGGCCTCAGCGCGCACGCCATAGGCTTTGGCCAGCGCTTCCTGGCGCAGAATATGGTCCAGGCGGCCAGGATTGGTGGCGATGGACAGCGAGCCCTTCTGAATCCAGCCCACGGCTTGGCCGGTTTCCTGTTCCAGGCGGCTGTAGAGATCGACCGAATACTGGATCATGCGGGTTAGGTTCTGCGAGCTGCGCAGCGCGCGCACTTGCGCCGCCGAGTGCCAGGTGGTGCCAGAGGTCAGCTTGTTGCGCTCCAGCAGTATGGCGTCACTTACGCCCATCGCGGCCAAGTGATAGAGCGTTGAACACCCCATAATTCCGCCGCCGATAACGACAACGGAAGCCTGTGAGGGAAGGTCAGACGATGCGGACATAGGGGCTGTTACCCAGTGGTGATAGCGCCGAAAAGGCGGTAGGTGTGACGAAAAATCATGAATGAAAAACAGGATTAGTCAATCAATCAAAAACATAACGATTGTTATTGACGCAGATCCCAACATCCAGCTAGCCTGACCGCATGGATCCGACGCTGAAGACCAAGACAATTGAAGCCCTGAAACGGGAAGCGGCCACCATGCCGCCACGCCTTAAGTTGGTGGCCAAGTATATCGTTGATCATCCGTTGGATTTCGGGCTGGATTCGATCCGCGAAACCGCCCGAAAGTGCGGGGTCTCCACCTATTCGCTCGTGCGATTGGCCGAGCAGCTCGGCTTTTCCGGCTATGAAGAGCTGCGCGAGCCCTTCCGCCATGCCCTGGTCTCCTCGACCCAGCTTTCCGAGCGTCCGGCTTGGATCGACTCGGTCCGCCATTCGGGCGAGTTGGGACCAATCCAGGCCGAAGCATCGCTGAATGCCATGGGAATCGTGCAGCGCAGCTTGGAGCGCTTGGCGCCCGAGGATTTGGAGCGCGCCGTCGCGCTCATGCTGGGCGCACGCAAGGTCTATTTGACAGCCGTGCGCTCGACTTATGCGCTGGCCTATTACTTCCACTATGTCGGCCGCATGGCGCTGCCCAGTCTGGAGCTGATCCCGCGCCACATGAATTCGGCCATCGATGATTTATCAGACGCCGACGAGCAAGATGTGCTGATGGCGCTGACCTTTACCCCCTATTCTCGCGAGGTTATCGAGGCTTGTAAGTTCGCAGCCCGGCGCGGAACCAAGATTGTCTTGGTCTCAGACTTTGATGTCATTTCCAGCGAATTTGAGCCCGAGGTCGCGCTGATTGCGTCGGTCATCTCGACCCACCATTTTGGGGCTTATACAGGCGTCATGGCGGTTCTGGAGGTCTTGCTCGCGGGCCTCGTTCGCCGTGGCGGTACAGCCGCCAGCAAGCGCATCCAGCGCTATGAAACCTTGCGCCAACAAAATAATGCCTACTGGGTTCGGAAAAAAACATAAGTTTTTTGGTGACAGGAAAAAAAACTTTAGCGACCTTAGTCGCGTGTATTGCGAGCGCCTCCGCGCTCGAGGCACCCATAACCAAGGGAGAAGCATGTGAAACTTACAACATCTCTAATCGGCCTGGCGGCCGCTTCCGCCGTCAGCCTGGGCTCAGCAGCCTTTGCAGCCGACCAATTCGTGACCATTGGTACCGGCGGCGTGACCGGCGTTTACTACCCAACCGGCGGCGCGATCTGCCGTCTTATGAACAAGGGCCGCAAAGAGCACGGCATTCGCTGCTCGGTCGAGTCCACGGGTGGCTCAGTCTACAACACCCGCACAATTCGCGCTGGCGAGCTGGACTTCGGCGTGGTTCAGTCTGACGTACAAGCTGCAGCTCTGGCTGGTACCGGCAAGTTTGCGGACGACGGCGCGTATGGCGAGCTGCGTGCCATCTTCTCAGTTCACCCTGAGCCGCTGCACGTCATGGTGCGCGCTGATGCGGGCATCTCGTCCGTGGCAGACTTCAAAGGCAAGCGCGTGAACATCGGCAACCCCGGTTCTGGTACCCGCGTCTTGGCTGAAGTGCTGATGGCTGCCGCGGGCGTTGCGCCCGGTGACTTCGCCTTGGCCGCCGAGCTGAAGTCGTCTGAGCAGTCCGCTGCTTTGTGCGACGGCAAGCTGGATGCTGCCATCTGGGCGGCGGGTCTGCCCAACGGCTCATCTATGGAAGCCACCTCAACGTGTGACATCCAACTGTTGGATTTGACCACCTCTGGCACCGACGCCGTTCTGGCCAGCAACCCTGCTTACGCAGCGGCGACCATCCCTGGTGGCATGTACCCTGGCAACGACAACGACGTAGCAAGCTGGGGCCCCAAGGCAACGTTCGTCACCTCGGCCAACACCGATGATGAGGTCGTCTACCAGCTCGTGAAGGCTGTGTTCGACAACTTCGATGACTTCAAGAAGCTGCACCCTGCCTTCTCACGTTTGGTTGAGACCGAGATGATCAAAGACGGTCTGTCTGCACCACTGCATGACGGTGCGGTTCGTTACTACAAAGAACGCGGCTGGATTATGTAATCCACGCAACCAAAATGGCCGCTTCCTAATCAGGGGGCGGCCATTTTTGATTCCGGGGCAGATAAGCTAGCCTAGGCGCTTTGCGGTGGCCAAGTCAGGGTCTTGAGACGAAGGCAGTACATCACCAAAGCCAAAGATGCCCTTGCTTTAAGCCTTGTTGTGCTTTGAGCCGTGTCTGGCTTTGAGCATTGCTCGCCGTGAGACATTCGGTCTATGATCGAAGGCAAGCTGCGCATCACATGCAAGGCGGTCGCGCAGCCCGGGTCTAGCGACAGGGTTCAGCAAAGGTCCCACGGAACCACTGGGCGCACGGAAAACTGGGCGCACGGAAAACTGGGCTCACGGAAAACTGGGCCCACGGAAAACTGGGTTCAGGGCAAAGCCCGCAGAAATAACAACAATAATATTCATACGACACGCAGGAGAGGCAGCATGAGCGAGACACCCAAGTCTTTGGTGGACAATCCCGAAGACCTTATCGCCGAGGCCGATACCGGTGCTCGCGCCCCCACTGGCGCGCTGCCCTTTGCCGTCCTGTGGGTCGTCCCCTTGGTCTGGTCTTTGTTTCAGCTCTGGATTGCCTCGCCCCTGCCCTTCGAGTGGGGCATTGCGGTTTGGAACGACACCCAAACCCGCGCCATTCACCTGGCCTTTGCCGTCTTCCTGGCCTTTACCGCCTACCCAACGCTGAAATCCAGCCCGCGCAATTATATCCCGCTGCAAGACTGGGCCTTGGCGCTGATCGGCGCGGGCGCGGCGGCCTATATCTGGCTGTTCTATGCGGGCGTTGCGGCGCGATCTGGTGCGCCCAACACGGTTGACGTTGCCGTAGCGGCGGTCGGCATCGTGCTGCTGCTGGAGGCCGCGCGTCGCTCGCTGGGCTTCCCGTTGATGGCGGTCGCGCTGGTCTTCTTGGCCTACGTTTTCTTCGGCGCTTGGGCGGGCCTGCCGGATATGATCCGCTGGAAAGGCGCTTCACTCGAAAAAGCCATGAGCCATATGTGGTTGACCACCGAGGGCGTGTTTGGCGTCGCCCTGGGGGTCTCGTCTGGCTTCGTCTTCTTGTTCGTGCTGTTCGGCGCGCTGCTCAATCAGGCGGGCGCGGGCAACTATTTCGTGCAAATCGCCTTCTCCTTACTGGGGCACATGCGCGGCGGACCAGCCAAGGCGGCGGTGGTCTCTTCTGCCATGACCGGCCTGATTTCGGGCTCGTCGATCGCCAACGTGGTCACCACCGGCACCTTCACCATTCCCTTGATGAAACGGGTCGGCTTTAGCCCTGAAAAGGCGGGCGCGGTCGAGGTTTCCTCGTCTGTTAACGGCGTCTTGACCCCGCCGGTCATGGGCGCGGTGGCCTTTTTGATGACCGAATACGTCGGCATCTCCTATGTCGAGGTGGTCAAGACCGCCATCGTTCCGGCGCTGATCTCCTATCTGGCGCTGATCTATATCGTCCACCTTGAGGCGCTGAAGCACGACATGCGCGGTCTGGACAAGCCCGAGCCTATGGCGCCGGCCAAAGTGCGCTTGATTCGTACAGGTATCACCATTTGCTCGCTAATCATCCTGTCCTATGGGGTCTATTGGCTGATTCAAGGCTTCAAGGTTTGGTTTGGTGACACTTCGGGTTGGCCGATTATGGCTCTGCTGTTTGGCGGTTACACGTTCTTGGTCTTTTTGTCCGCTCGCAAGCCCGACCTAGAGCTGGACGACCCCAATCAACCCGTGGTCAAGCTGCCACGCTTCGGCGATGTTGCGGGCACCGGTCTGCACTATGTCGTGCCGATTATCGTGCTGATCTGGTTCTTGATTATCGAGTGGAAGTCGCCTGCCTTCTCGGCCTTCTGGGCGACCTGTTTTTTGATCATCGTGCTGTTGACGCAAAAGCCACTCAAGGCCCTGTTCCGTGGACAAGCCATCGGCTTCATCAAGGCCTGCGGCGATGGCATTAAGGACCTGGCCGACGGCCTGATCATCGGTGCGCGCAACATGATTGGCCTGGCCGCCGCCATGGGCGTTGCGGGTATCATCGTTGGCGCTGTGACCCTGACCGGCATTGGCCAGGTCATGGCCGAGTTCGTCGAGTTCTTGTCGGGCGGCAACCTGTTGGCCATGCTGTTCTTTGTCGCCGTGATCTCGATCATTTTGGGCATGGGCCTGCCGACCACCGCCAACTATATCGTGGTGTCTTCTTTGATGGCGGGCGTGGTGGTCGAGCTGGGGGCGCAAGCGGGCCTGATCGTGCCCTTGGTGGCGGTGCACATGTTCGTCTTCTACTACGGCATCATGGCCGATGTGACGCCGCCGGTGGGGCTGGCCTCCTTTGCTGCGGCGGCCATATCGGGCGCCGATCCGCTCAAGACCGGCTTTACGGCCTTCTTTTACTCCTTGCGCACAGCGCTGTTGCCCTTCTTGTTTATCTTCAACACCGACCTGTTGCTGATCGACGTGGGGCCGGTCAAAGCCATCTTTGTTTTCTTTGTCGCGCTGGCGGCCATGCTGGTGTTTGCAGCGGGCACCATGGGCTATTTCTTCACCCGCAATCGCTGGTGGGAGAGCCTGGCGTTGGTGTTGGTGGCCTTGCTGTTGTTCCGCCCAGGCTTTGCGCTTGACTATATCCAGCCGCCCTTTGTGACCGCCAAACCCGCGCAGGTCTTCGCCCTGGCTGAGGCCGCCCCCAGCGGCGAGAGCTTGCGCCTGAAATTCGAGGGCGAGAACATCGACGGCGACTTTATCTCCTCAACCTTCGTGCTGCCGCTGGGCGACAAAGGGGCGCCGGGCTTCGATCGCCTTGTCAGCGGTGCCGGTTTGGAGTTGCTGGAGGCGGACGGCAAGATCGTTGTCGACTCGCTGAGCTTCGGCGGCCCCGCCGAACAAGCCGGGGTCGATTTCGACTGGCAGTTGGTGGCAATCGAAAAGCCCGCCGACCGCCTGCCCAAAGAGCTGATGTACATCCCTGCTTTGGCGCTGTTGGCGCTGATCATCTTTTTGCAACGGCGGCGCATGCCCTCCCAGCCCAGCCGCCCCGTTCGACAGGAGGCCGTTCAATGAGCCAAACCCAGAGCCAGCCCGTTCTTGTTGCGATTGACTTGGCCCACCCCGAGCACAGCGCGGCCTTGTTGACCCGCGCCGCTCAACTGGCCAAGCTGGACGCTGCGCCCTTGGCGGTCATGTCGGTTGTGCCCGATTTTGGCATGAGCATCGTCGGCAGCTATTTTAAGGATGGCTCGCAGGCCGAGGCCCTGGACCACGCCCGCCAGACGCTGCACAGCCTGGTCGAGGCCGCGCTTGGCAGCGACAGCGGCGTACAGCACATCATCGCGCAGGGCAGCGCCTACGAGCAAATTTTGGCCACGGCCGACACACTGGGTGCGGGCTTGATCGTCATGGGCGCCCACAAGCCCGAGTTCCAAGACTTCTTGCTGGGCCCCAACACGTCGCGGGTGGTGCGCCACGCCAAGGCCTCGGTGCTGGTGTTGCGAGACTGATCGCGCGCGAAGGCCGGGTTTTGGCGGTCCTAAGTACCCTGCACTGCCTTCTCAATTCAGCCAAACACAATCCCCCGCCCGGTGTGCCCGAGCGGGGGTTTTGTTTTGTAGCCGCGGTTTTGAGAGGCCAGGGCTGGCCAAGCGCTGGTCGCGCAGTCGGAGCCAAGTTAGGCCACCGCGCGCAGCGCCCCCGGCTCCTCCAGCACCAGCTTGCCGTCGGCCAGTGCGATGCGGGCGGTGTCGCCATCCGCCAGCGTGCCCGCCAACAGAGCCTCGGCCAGCGGGTTTTCCAGACTGCGCTGGATCACGCGCTTCAACGGCCGCGCGCCATAGCTGGGATCAAAGCCCGCGTCGGCCAACCAGGTCAGCGCCTCTTCGCTCAGCTCCAGCGTGATGCGGCGATCAGCCAAGCGCTGACGCAGACGAGCCAACTGGATCTCGACGATGGCGGTCATGTTCTGTCGGCTCAACGCCTTGAACATCAGCATCTCATCCAGGCGGTTGAGAAACTCGGGCCTAAAGTGCCCGCGCACGCGCTCCATAACCTGCGCCTCCAGCATATCCGGATCGGCGGCCAGCTCGCGATCGACCATCAAATCTGAGCCCAGGTTCGAGGTCAGAATGATCAGCGCGTTGCGCGCGTCCACCGTGCGTCCGTGGCTGTCGGTCAGGCGGCCCTCGTCCAGCATTTGCAGCAGCAAGTTAAAGACATCGGGGTGGGCCTTTTCCACCTCGTCAAACAAGATGACTTGGTAGGGCCGACGACGCAGCGCCTCGGTCAGCACGCCGCCTTCCTCATAGCCAACGTAGCCCGGAGGCGCACCGATCAGCCGCGCCACGGCGTGCTTTTCCATGAACTCCGACATATCAATGCGCAAGATCGCGCTGTCGTCGTCGAACAGGAAGCCCGCCAGAGCCTTGGTCAGCTCGGTCTTGCCAACACCGGTTGGCCCCAAGAAGAGGAAGGAGCCCAGCGGCCGGTTGGGGTCCTGCAGGCCCGCGCGCGCCCTTCGCACCGCATTGGCCACCGCAGTCACCGCCGCATCTTGGCCCACGACCCGCGCGGCCAACAGCGCCTCCATCTCCATCAGCTTTTCGCGTTCGGATTCCAGCATCTTATCGACCGGAACGCCGGTCCAGCGCGACACCACAGCGGCGATATTGCTGCTGGTCACGGTGTCAGAGGCCATCGAGCTGCGGGCGTTTTCCTCGGTCTCCAGCGCCGCCAAGCGGGCTTCGAGCTGCGGAATCTCGCCATAGAGCAACTGGCCCGCGCGGTCGAGTTGGCCTTCGCGGCGGGCGATCTCGGCCTCAGAGCGGGCCTTATCCAGCGCCTCTTTGACCTGCTGGGCCTGCACCAGGCTTTGCTTTTCGGCCTGCCAGACCGAGGTCAAATCACCACTGCGCTTTTCAAGCTGGTTCAGCTCCTCATTCAGGGCCTCAAGGCGCTGTTTCGAGGCGACATCGCTTTCTTTTTGCAGTGCCTCGCGCTCGATCTTCAACTGCACAATGCGGCGGTCCAGCTCGTCCAGTTCGGCGGGCTTGGAGTCCACCTCCATGCGCAGTTGGGCAGCGGCTTCGTCCATCAGGTCAATGGCCTTATCGGGCAAGAAGCGGTCCGAGATATAGCGATTTGACAGCGTCGCCGCCGACACCAGAGCGTTATCGGCAATGCGCACACCGTGGTGCAGCTCGTACTTTTCCTTCAGACCGCGCAGGATCGAAACGGTGTCTTCGACGCTGGGCTCATTGATAAAGACCGGCTGGAAGCGTCGCGCCAGGGCGGCGTCCTTTTCGATATATTTGCGGTACTCGTCCAGCGTGGTCGCGCCCACGCAGTGCAGATCACCGCGCGCCAAGGCGGGCTTTAGCATGTTCGAGGCATCCATGGCACCATCGGTCTTGCCCGCGCCCACCAGGGTGTGCAGCTCGTCGATGAACAGGATGATTTCACCCTCAGCGGCGGCGATTTCTTGCAACACGGCCTTCAAGCGCTCTTCGAACTCGCCGCGATACTTCGAGCCCGCAACCATAGAGCCCAGATCCAGCGACAAGATGCGCTTGCCGGCCATACTTTCGGGCACATCGCCTTGCACCACGCGCAGCGCAATGCCTTCGGCGATGGCGGTCTTACCGACACCGGGCTCACCGATCAGCACGGGGTTGTTTTTGGTGCGGCGCGAAAGGACTTGCAGCGCGCGGCGGATTTCTTCATCGCGGCCAATCACAGGGTCCAGCTTGCCCGAGGCCGCAACCTCGGTCAGATCGCGGGCGTACTTCTTCAGCGCTTCAAAGCCATCTTCGGCGCTGTCACTGTCGGCGGTGCGGCCCTTGCGCATGTCCTGAATGGCGCTCTCAAGCGCTTGCGGGGTCAGGCCCGCTTGCTTGAGAACCGCGCCCGCCTTGTCTTGGCTCATGGACAGAGCCTGCAAGACGCGCTCCAGCGTAACGACCTTGTCGCCCGCCTTTTTGGCCAGGGTTTCGGCTTGATCCAGCACTTTGACCATGCTGCGGTCGATCTGGGCTTGGCCAACGCCGGAACCGGTGACCTGGGGCAGCGCCCGCAGAGCTGCCTCAACCGCGCGCGCCAGAGCTTCAGGGTCGGCGCCTGCATTGCGGATTAGGGTTTGGGAAAACTTTTGCTCATCGTCCAGCACGGCAGCTAGCAGGTGCAGGTCGCTGATGGTCTGGTGGTCAAAACGGACCGCCAGGGTTTGGCAGGCTTGCAACGCTTGGCGTACCTTGCCTGTCATCATTTCGATATTCATATGGGCGTCTCCACACGCTCAGATCCCCCGCTTGGCAGCGAAATCAGAGCCATTAAGAACCCCTTAGCCCGATACGGCGCTAAGGATCACGCGATCTTGCGTGACACCTGCGATGTAGGAAGCCCGAAGGAACCAGACAAGAACATCGCGAATAGAAGCGACAAAAAAACTGCACTATGGCGGGCAGTCTTGCCGGTTTGCCATGCGGTCCCGCTGCTGATCGGCAGGACTTGTGCCAGGCCATAATGTGTTAGGGGCCACAATGTGTGAGGGGCCAAAGGCCAGGCGGCAAAGCATCAAAGTGACCCCGAGGCAGGGGACGAGAGCAATGCGCAGTAGCCGTACAGCGCCCGTGAAGACGCGCTAGTCCGCGCCGCGGTCGTCCAAATAGGCGTCTAAAACCCGATTTACAGGACCAAAATCCTTAATCTTGCCGTGGTCGATCCACATGACCTTGTTGCACCAGTCGCGAATAAGCTCGCCGGAATGCGAAGCCAAAAAGATGATCTTGGTCTTGTCGGCAAGATCGCGCAAACGCCGGTCCGCCTTCTTGTAAAAGGCGGCGTCGCCAGCACCAATAACCTCATCCATAATGAGAATTTCTGGCGCGTGGATGGTGGCCAGAGCGAAGCCCAGGCGGGTGCGCATACCAGTCGAATAGGTGCGCACAGCGTGATCGAGAAAGTCGCCCAGCTCGGTAAAGTCGCGAACGTCTTGCTCGATGCCGGCCTTTTCGGTCTTTTGAACCTGAGCCATGTCCAGCGCGAAGTGGATATTCTCTACACCGGTTTCTTCCGGCTCAATGCCAAGGCTGGGGTTTAAGAGCGCTTCGACGCTGCCTTCGACGGTCAGCTCCCCCTCAGAGGGGAAATAGATGCCCGACAAAATCTTCAGCAGAGTCGATTTGCCCGCCCCATTGCGGCCGACGATGCCGATACGATCGCCCTCGTGGGCTTCAAAGGAAATGCCCTTGAGCGAGTGAATGTGATTGACCCGCTTTTCCTCGTGGCGGTGCAGCAGCCCCAGGCTCAAGGTCTTGAGCAGCTCCTTGCGCAGTGAGCGGGTGCTCAAGATCAAGGGGTAGCGTAGGTGCAGGTCTTTAACGATGACTTGGGTCACGCGCTCGGTCCTATAAATAGTAGACGAGGCTTCGCCGCGAGCGGCGCAGTACCTCGATGGCCATCAGCAGCAGCACAGCGCCCACGACCACCACGAAGGCCAGCGAGCCCCAAGGAATCGCGTTCTTCATGATGGGCGCGCGCACGATCTCGATGGCGTGGTAGAAGGGATTGACGGCAACGATCGCCGCACGACCCTTCAGAAGATCGGCGTTCCATAGGATGGGCGTCGAAAGGAATACGATCAAAAGCCCAGCATTGATCAGCGGCCCCAAATCACGAAAGCGCACGGCGACGACGCCGATCAGCATGGACAGGCCAAAGTTAAACAGAGTCAAAGCCATTACCGACAGCGGCAAAATCAGACTGGCCCAGCCGAAACCGAAACCGAAAATCAGCGCCACAAACAAAGCCACCAGCATTTGCAAGCCATAGACCGAGGCCTTGGAGACAATATTTGCGATGAAATACATGCCAAAGGGATAGGTCTTGTTGAGGACGTATTCCTTGTTGGTCAGCATGATGTCGGGTGCCGAGGCGATGGCGTTTGAAATGTACATCCAATTGACATAGCCCAGCGCGATGTAGGGCATGTAGTCGGCCAATTTGATGCTAAAGACCATGGAGTAGACCAGCGACAACATGCCGATGAAGATGATGGTCGATAGCATTTGCCACAGCAGGCCAATCGAAGATCGGCGGTTCAGCGAGGCCAGGTTACGGCGACTGAGGGCCCACCAACCCGAGACGTTCTTAAAGCCGAACCAAAGCTCCTTGCGGATGATATCGATGAAACTCATGAGACGTGTGAGGGCCTTTTGGGGCAGGAGAGGGGGCTCAAGGGCGCTTGAAACTGGACCGCCTGTCGGTCTGCTCCTTGGCGCAGCCTTGGCTAGCGATTGCCCCACCTTAGGCGGCGGGATCGCGGCTATGCTTAATCCTGTGGTGGTGAGAAATCAATGGTCTTAGCGGCAAACTGTGGAGCAGCGCTGTGCGGCGGATCGCGCCTCTTAGCGCGAGGCTTAAGGTCCGCCCTCCGCCAAAGACCAGTAGTCCAGCAGCGCTTTGGGAACCCGCGCGCGCCCTGCCGCGTCCAGCGCGGCGCTGCGGATTGCATCGCTTATGTCATAGCTTAGATGGCGCAGCGCCTGCGGGTCTTGCGGCGCGCGCGAGAGATCCAAGATTGCGACCGAGGCCAGAAAGCGCTCAGGCCCGGTTCCGCGCGGCATGCCACAGCTTCCGGGGTTGATGAAGCGGGTTTGGGCGAAGCTGCGATCCATGGCGCGGTGGCTGTGGCCGCACACCACCAGGTCCGGGGCAGGGCTTGGCAAGGCTGCGGCCGCCTCTGCCAGCGGGCTGTCGGGGTAGAGATAGCCGTTGATGGGATCGAGCGGGCTGCCGTGCAGCAGTTCCAAGCGTCGCCCGTCGCGCTCGATTGACAGGCGTTGCGGCCATCGGGCAAGGGCGGCGGCCTGCTTGGGTGTCAAGGCGGCGCGCAGAGCAGGCAGGCCATAAAGCGGGCTTTGCTTGGCTTGCAGGCTGGGGTCTTGTTCCAGCAACATGGCCTCGTGGTTGCCAAGAATGCAGGGGCAGTCCAGGGCGATCAGCGCATCCAGCACGGCCAATCCAGGCAGATAGCCGACGGCATCTCCCAGAAAAAACAGCTCTTGCGCGCCCGCTGCTTCCAGCAGCCCAAGGCCCTGTTCAAAGGCCTCCAGATTGCCGTGAGCGTCCGATATAAAGCCAAGCTTCACGGCTGGGCTCCTATCTTCGCGGCGCGCGAGCAGGCATCATTCCGGCGCCAAAGTCACCTTGAGGCCGTCCAGGGCGGCATCAAACTTGAGCTGGCATGACAAGCGAGAATTTTCCTGCGGATCAATCGCCAGATCCAGCATGTCTTCTTCTTCTTCCTCTTGGCCGGGCAGCTTGCCGAACCATTCTGGGTCCACGTAGACATGGCAGGTGGCGCAGGCACAAGAGCCACCGCAAGCGGCCTCGATCGGCAGGCCCGCGTCGCGGATGATTTCCATCACGCGCCAGCCTTCTTTAGCTTCCAAAGTGTGCTCGACGCCGTTGCGGTCGGTGACAAAGATTTGCGCCATATCAGCGGGGCCTTTCCTTACAATCGGTGGGGCAGATAGCTCCGGCCTACCTAGAGGCAAGGCGGGCGTCCTGCAAGCCTTTAATGATTAACACGTGAAGCAAGTTCTGGCTAGCCAGAGTCGTGCTCGAAGCGCCTGCCACATGTGCAGACTTCGCGCTGGCTTCACACTGGCAAGCCACGGGGTTCAAATTCTGAGCCTCCAGGTTCGACTTGGGCCTGATCGTGGCCCGCAACGACGTTGGCGCCGGGGCTGCCGGGGTAGAATGGGCCTGGTTCGGCAGGCAAGCGGGTGCAAGTTGGGCTAGACATCCATGGCCGACTCGCGGGCTTGACCCCGCTCGCTGGTCTCTTTCAACAGGCCGCCCAGCCCCAAGCTGGTCACGAAATCGCGGGTCAAAGGCGCGTCGGCCACCGCGCGTTGTAAGACAATATCGGTGCCGTTGTCTTGGGGCGAGCGGGCGCATCCGGGCAGAACGATGATGCTTTGGTCGCCGCCATCGGCCAGGCGGCGGCGCGCCAGCACCAGCAGATTGCCGGGGTCCACAGGCATGCCGAAATGCTCGATTTGGCCGCCCGCAGCCTCGATGCAGGCGGGCAGCAGGTCGCCACGGTCGCAGACCGCTGATGCCCCCATCAACAGCAACAAGGGCGCACGGCAGGCGGCCAAGGCTTGCAGCACCCATGCCTCCAGGTGGTCAATTCGTTGGCAGTCCAGCGCCTGGCAGTCGAGCCGGGCCAAGCGTTGGCGCATGACGGCCTCGGTCTTGGTCAGGACGCTGGCTTTGGTCTGGGGCAAGCGGGTTTGGATCAGCGTCACCGGACGCGGGACCAAAGGAGCAACGCGCAGTAAGGGGGCGGCCAGATTCAAGAGGTCTTCACCGGCCTCAACCTGGTTTTGCGGCACTACGAAGGGCACCACTTTCAGGCTAGCGACAAGTGTTTCGGCATCCACCAGACGTTCGGGCGGCAAGGTGGCCAGGCCCAGAGCCTCGCTGATGCGGTTGAAGGCCAGCAAGGGCGCGGCCTGGATCAACAACAGCCCCCGGTCGCGTGCATAGATATTGACCCGCCCACCGGGAGCCAAGCGCGCCTCCAAGCTGGCGTGATCCAAAGCGCGACCCAGGCGCTGGGCGGCCTCGGCTTCGGGCAAATCCCCGGCCTCGGGGCGAATGACCGCCAGGCTGGTGATGCCGCGCTGAGCCAGCAGGCGGCAATCCTGGTCCTGCAACAGGTGGCCCTTGGGCCAATGCTGCGCGCGCGTGTCCGCTTCGGCTGGCACCCTGAGCGCATGGGCCAGATAGCAGCCCGCCGCTGCTTGCGGCGGCAGTCGGTGATAGCGTTTTCCGCTGTCCTGCTTGGCGCTCAAAGCCGAGGCCTAGTAGCGATTGAGGCGGCGCATCAAGCTGGAGGTGTCCCAGCGATTGCCGCCCATCTGTTGCACTTCGGCATAGAACTGATCGACCAGGGCCGTGACCGGCAGCAGCGCACCGTTGGCCTTGGCCTCCTCCAAGACAATGCCCAGGTCTTTGCGCATCCAATCGACCGCAAAGCCAAATTCGAACTCGTCGGCGCACATGGTGGTGCCGCGATTTTCCATCTGCCAGGAGCCCGCCGCGCCCTTGGTGATGACATCCAGAACGGCGCTCATGTCCAAGCCTGCTTTCTGGCCAAAATTCATGGCTTCCGACAGGCCTTGCACCAGGCCCGCAATCGCGATTTGGTTGACCATCTTGGTTAGTTGGCCCGAGCCAATCGGCCCCAACAGGCGACAGGAGCGGGCGAAGGCGTCTATCAGTGGCTCGGCGCGGTCAAAGTCAGCTTGATCGCCGCCGCACATGACCGTCAGCACGCCGTTTTCCGCGCCCGCTTGGCCGCCCGACACAGGGGCATCAATAAAGCCCAGGCCCTGGTCTTTGGCGACGGCGTAAAGCTCGCGCGCTACGTTGGCCGACGCGGTGGTGTGATCGACGAACAGCGCGCCCGCCTTCATGCCGGCAAAGGCTCCGTCTTCGCCCAGCACCACTTGGCGCAAATCATCGTCGTTGCCAACGCAGCAGAAGATAACATCCGCACCCTCAGCGGCCTCTTTGGGGCTGGCATGAGCGGTGCCAGCGTGCTGTTGGGTCCAGGCCTGGCGCTTGGCCTCGCTGCGATTATAGACCCTCACACTGTGGCCTTTGGCGGCCAGGTGTCCGGCCATGGGGAAGCCCATGACTCCCAGTCCGAGGAATGCGACGTTTGCCATGATGCTATGCCTCCTTGCGCGGTGCTCAATGCGAATCCTGAAGCCAGCACTAGGGCATAGTTTGGCTTCTGTCTCAAGTTACTGTCATGCCGCCAGATGGCAAAGGTGCCGCTTCGAGCCCCCAAAGTGTTGCAATTGCGCACAAATGTTGCGCTGAAAGTTTATGCACCTTGACATGAAGTTAGTCAGTGCTAACTTTCTTTTCATGATGCGAACCTTGACACCCATGCTAAGAAAATTCTGCCTGGCCAAACATCCGGGCAGCCGCAGCAAAGCCGCATCGGTTTTGGGTGCAGCTTTGGCCTGTCTGGCGGTTGGCCTGCCCCTCGGCCAGGCGTCGGCAGCGCCGCAGGTGGTGACCACCATCGCGCAGATCGGGCAGCCGCTGAGCGTGATTGCGGGTGACTGCTTGCAGGTGCGCAGTTTGCTTGGCCCTGGTAGCGACCCCCACCTCTATCGCCCGACGCGCTCGGACATGACGGCTTTGTTGACCGCTGATATCCTGGTCCACAACGGCGCCCATCTGGAGGCGCAGTTCGCCAAGCCGCTGGACCAGTTTGCTAAACGTAAGCCGGTGTTTGAATTGGCGCTGGCGGTGCCCAACGCGGGCTTGATGCGCGACAGTGAGCAGGTCACCGACCCGCACTTTTGGATGAACCCTGCGCTGTGGGCGCGCCTGCTGAGCCGCTTGATCGAAGATTTGGTCGGCCATGAACAGGCCAGCGCCATGCTGGACCCAGGCTGTGCTGAGCGTTTGCAGGCCGGCGCGCAAGACTATGAAGCCCGACTGCTGGCTCTGGACGCTTGGACCCAGGCGCTGTTTTCGAACCTGCCCCGCGAGCGGCGCGTGCTGGTCAGCGCGCACGACGCCTTTGGTTATTTTGGCCAACGCTATGATTTTCAAGTCGAGGGCATTCAGGGCCTATCCACCGACAGCCAAGCCAGCCTCAAGCGCATGAACGACCTGGCCGAGCTGTTGGTGACGCGCCAGGTGCCGGTGGCTTTTGTCGAAAGCAGCATCGACCCCAAGAGCATCGAAACGCTGTTGACGCGTGCGGCGGCGCGCGGCGGATCCGTGGCCTTGGGCGACGCGCTCTTTTCCGATGCCATGGGCCCAGCAGGCAGCCCGGCTGAGACCTACATCGGCATGTTTGCTCATAATGTGCGCGCCATCGTGCGAGGCTTTGGCCTGCAAGAGAACGGCGCGCCTGAAGTCGGCGAGCAAAAAATTGGCGAGCAAAAAATTGGCGAGCAAGAAATCGGCCAGGGCAGCGCGGCCCAAAAAGCGCTGTACGATTTGGACGTGACCGCGCCCGACTTTCCGGCGCGGCTTAAGGAGAGACTGCATGTTGATGCGCTCAAGTGACAAAACCCTGCTGACCCAGGACCTGAGCCAAGCGGCGATCGACCTTAGGGGTCTGAGGGTCTGCTATGGCGAAGACGAAATCCTGCCTGGCATTGATCTGCAAATTCCGCTGGGCTCGCGCTTTGCCATTTTGGGGCCGAACGGAGCTGGCAAATCGACCTTGCTCAAGGCTATGCTGGGCCTAGTCCCCAGCCAAGCGGGAAAGGTTCGTTTTCCCCAAGCGCCCCAGGGCAGCGCGGACAGCGCCAAAGCTAACGGCCTGGTGGCCTATGTGCCCCAGCGCGCCAGCGTGGATTGGCACTTTCCAGCCACCGCGCTGGATGTGGTGACCATGGGCCGCTTTGGCGCGCGGCGCTGGTACCAGCGTTTGTCGGCGCAGGACAAAGCCCGTGCGGCGGCAGCTCTGGAAGCCGTCGGCCTAACGGCCTTTGCCAAGCACGCCTTGGGCTCTTTGTCTGGCGGCCAGGCGCAGCGAGTCTTTCTGGCGCGCGCCATTGCCCAGGATGCTCAGATCTTCCTGCTCGACGAGCCGCTGACCGGCATTGATGCGCCGTCGCAACAGATCATTATCGACCAGCTCCACAGCCTCAATGCCCAGGGCAAGACCGTGGTTGCGGTGCATCACGATTTGCGCACCGCCGGTGAGATCTTCAGCCACGGGGCTTTGCTCAATCGCGGTCTGGTGGCCAGCGGTTTGATCAGCGATGTCGCCCATCCTCAGGCCCTGGCGCGCGCTTATGGCCTGCCCATGGAGGCGCTGGTTCGCCCAGCGGCTTAGGCAGCTTGCAGGCCTGCCTAGCGCAAAGCCCGAGCAATCGCCCTTGATTGTGCCAAAGTGACTTGGGGTATATTTGCCTCAAAATCAAATAGTTAGAGCGCGTTGATTGAATGCAAGACAACGAAACCTGCGCTAGAGCGCCTCTAGGCCGCGACGGGATGCTATGACCCTAATCGATGTCTTCTTGCTGACCGCCCTAGCGGTCTTTGGTGCGGCTTGCGGTCTGTTGGGTGTCTTCTTGACCCTGCGCGGGCGCACGCTGGTGGTGGATGCCATGAGCCATGCGGCGCTGCCCGGAATCGCCTTGGTCGGCTTGGCGGCGGGCTTTGGCTTGATCACGCGCAGCGGCTTTGCCCTGGTGTTGGGCGCGCTGGTGTTTGCGGCACTGGCGGCGGTGTTGGTACTGGTTCTGCGCCGTCATGCCCGCATCAGCGAGGATTCGGCTATGGCCCTGATCCTCTCAAGTTTCTTTGGCCTCGGCGTGGTGCTGTTCGGCTGGCTGCAACTGCTGGACGCCAGCCAAACGCTGGGCATTACCAGCTTTGCGCTCGGCCAGGTCGCGACCATGAGCGGCGGCGAGGCTTGGAGTTTGCTCATTGTGGCCCTGCTGGTGCTGGGGGTGGTGATCGCGGCCTATCGCGGGCTCAGCCTGCTGGTGTTTGACGCCGATTATGCGGCGGCGACCGGCTGGCCCTTACTCAAATTGGACTTGCTGTTGATGGCATTGGCGACCGTGCTGCTGGCGGTGGGTTTGCGCTCGGTCGGGGCGATCATGCTGTTGGGTCTGGTGGCTGGCCCGGCGCTGACCGGTCTGGCGGGCGCGCGGCGTATGCCGCAAGCCTTGGGTCTGGCGGCGGCCGCTGGGGCTCTATCCTGCCTGCTGGGCGGCGGCTTGAGCCTGGTCGGCACCCACGTTCCCACTGGCCCGGCGATCATCTTGGTGGCCGCTGCTTTGTTGACACTGGTGCTGGTTTGGCGCGCATTGCGTCCCCGCACCTTGAGTGTCACGGCAAAGGCTGCGCGGATATGAGCTTTTGGCCGATCCAATTTCCCGCTTTATTGGCGGCTCTGCTGGCGGCTAGCGCCTGTGGCTTGATCGGCAATCTGCTGGTTTTGCGGCGCGAGGCTATGCTGGGCGATGCCATCTCTCACATGGTGCTGCCGGGGCTGGTGATCGCAGCGTGGTTTGGCGGCCTGCTGTTGGGCGACATGTGGCGACCGCTCAATTTTTTCGGCGCCTGCGTGGCGGCCGTGGCGGGCGTGGCTTTGCTGCGCTGGCTTGAGCGTCGTCAAGGCTTGGAACCGCGTGCCGCCATGGGCTTTATCTTCACGGCCTTTTTTGCTTTGGGGGTCGTATTGCTGGAAGTGACCGGGCAAACCAATCAGCACCTGGATGTCGAGCACGCGCTGTTCGGGTCACTGGAAACCTTGATCTGGATCGACCTAATGTCCTGGCGCGACCTGTTGCGTCCGGCTGCCTATGCCACCATGCCCAGCGCTCTGGTGAGCCTCAGCCTGGCTTTGCTGGTGGCGCTGGTCTATTTTGCGGTCAACTATCGCCGCCTCATGGCTTGGCTGTTTGATCCAGACTATAGCCAGACCAGCGGCTTGACCCTGCGCGGTATGGAGATGACCAGCGGCCTGCTGGTGGCGTTTGTCGCCATGGCCGCCTTTGAAGCGGTGGGCGCGGTGCTGGTGGTGGCATTGCTGGTCGCACCCGCCGCAACGGCACATTTATTCGCCCGGCGCTTTTCCAGGCAGTTGCTGGCCTCGCTGGTTTTGGCCTTGGTGATGGCGCTGCTGGGCTGGTATCTCGCCCAAGCGCCCTTGGCTTTGGGCTGGTTGAGCGACACCTTGCCCGCCTCAGGGGCTATTGCCTTTGCTGGCGGTCTGGTCTTTACCCTCGTGCTGGCCTTTGGCACACTGAGTCGAAGCCGTGCCACTCGCCCTTAACCCAATCCTGTGACCAAATTGCCGCGCCGACCGCTATGCTTCCCGACCCTGCCGATCAAGCCTCCAACGATTCTGACGACCTGAGCGCTCCAGAAGCCCCGGGCGATATCGCTGCGCGCTTTGATCGGACACGCTCGGACCACAAGACCGAGCTGACCGAAGACTATGTGGAGATGATCGCCCAGTTGATCGAAGAGACGGGTGAAGCGCGAGCCGCCGACCTTTCGGCGCGTTTCGGGGTCACTCCGGCGACGGTCAATAACACGGTTCAACGCCTTCAACGCGACGGCCTGGTCAATTCCGAGCCTTACCGTTCCATATTCCTAACAGACAAGGGACGTGCGCTTGCCGAGGCCTGTGCGCTGCGCCACGATGTGGTGGTTGCCTTCTTGCTGTCGCTGGGCGTGCCGGATGAGGTGGCGCGCTTGGACGCTGAAGGGATCGAACATCATTGCAGCCAAGCAACCTTAGAGGCCATGCAGCGCTTCTTGTCCGAAAACGTGTAATAAGCGCGGTTTGAAACCAAAGCGAAACACCAACAGCATGCTATTGCCATGATTTCGCACTAGGGCTCAAATCATCGCCGAAATAAGGATAATAAGGAGCTTGCCCGTGCGCGATCATCAATTACCGCTGTCCCCCAAATCTCGATCAATCCGGCCAAGACGGGTGGGCGTGAGCTTTGGCGCGATAGCTGGCCTTTGCCTGGGCGTCTCGGCGCTGGGTTTGGCCCCAACGTCAGCTTGGGCCTTGACCTCTGAGGAGCTGCGCGAGGAGGTCTTGGCCTCGCTCAAACTACCCTTCGGCTTGTCCATGGTCGGTGGCGTTGAAGGCGCTGAGGTGCTGGTCACCAAAGAGGCCCCCTTTGAAGTTACGATCCAAGGCGGCAGGATTGGTACAACCAGGCTGCCGACTTTGACCTATGACGTGACCGAAGTCAGCGACGACGTGTGGCGCATCGCCAACGCTTCTTTTGACGCGCCGATCGAGATTGACATCGACGGCGTGCCCTTGCGCATTCGCGGCAGCAAGTGGGATGGCACCTGGTCGCGCAGCCGCCAGGATTATATCGACGGCAACTTTGTGATCGGCGGCTTTGGACTGCGGGTCGGCTCAGCCGTGGAGTTCGACTTCGGCGGTTTGGAGATCATCAACGAGCCCTATGACGCGGTGACGAAGACCCAAAGCGGTGAAATGGTGCTCAAGCCCATACACTTCTTAATGGATGGCAATGCAGAAGGCTCGGACATGCCAGCCGATATGGCGCAGACCATGGATATGTCGGCCATAACCTATCGCTACACCACCGATCTTGATCAGCCCCTGGGCAGCTTTGCTCCGTTCCAGGTCATTGCTGATGCCATGGTGTTCAATAAGCAAATCGGCGACGACGCCGACGTGCGCCGGGCCTGGCTGTTGGATCTGATCTCGGCATTATTCGTCGAATATCGCAGCTTTGAGGGCGTGGCCAAGGGTGGGGAGATGACCCAAACCCTGCGCAGCCCAGAGTTTAATATGGACGTTTCCCAAGGCAGCCAGTCGGTGAGCTTTGAAGGCCAGAACGAAGATGGCATGGTATCGGTCATCTCAAAATCGACTGCCGGCGAAATGCGCTATACCATCAGTTCTGACAAAGAAGCGCTGCTGAATGGCGAGGCGATCATTGAGCGCGCTCTTGCTGGCGTTGATCTGGAAAATATGGACGTGGCCTTGCTGGAAGCGGCGCTGTTGCGCATCGTTGACACCGGCTATGATAACCCCATGGCGGTCGATTTTAAGGCCTTTGAGGACGTGATCGCAGCGCTTGGCAGCTTGGTAGCCTATGGCTCGATCGAAAGCGTAGAAGTTACCAGCAACGCGATGGGCCCCTTGGGCAGCCTCGATGCCCTTCGCTATGGCATTGCTCTGGGCACCAGCCAGGATGAGCTGACCCGCAGCGGCCTGTCGCTGGCGATTGAGGGCTTCCAGACCCCTATCGTAGCGGCCATGACTGGGCTGCCAGAGGGTATTGTGCCAAGCGACGCCAGCATCGAATTTAGTATGGACTATCCAGCCTTGGCCATGTTTGCCACCAGCATTGGCATGGATCGAGTGGTGCAAGTCTCTCTGTCTAGCGATGATGGCGACGAGGCCATGGAGCTGTTGTTCCCAGAGCTGCTGTCGGTCTATCGCCAAAAGCCCGGCGGCGTCAATCTGGACCTGGCCATCAAGAGTCCTGACTATGATGTCAAGCTGAGTGGCAGCATGCAGGTCGAGGTCTTGTCCGAAGATGATCCGAACTTTGCGATCTTCCCGGCAAGGGCGACGGCGCACATCGAAGTCACCGGCTTCGATGGCCTGATGACCCGCTTGCAGCAGTTGATCGGCGAGACCGAAAACCCTGAAATCCAGGGCGGAATCTCAGGGGCCTTGTTGGGTCTGGGGATGGCGCGCGGCATGGCGCGTCCCGAAGGCGATATGCTGGTCTATGATATCGTGTTGGACCCGGCTGTTGGTGTCACCGTCAACGAAGTTCCGCTTCCCATGTAGCGCTGGCGCGGCTGCGCAGGAACAATGCTGCGTCGCTTCTTACGGCTTCCAAAACGCGAAAAAGGCGAGCTTTCGGGCTCGCCTTTTTTTGTATGCTGCTGGGATCTGGCCTCAACTCACTCCAGTTCGCCGCTGATGTCGGACAGGGGCGAGGGCCATTTCACCACCGGCGGCATGGACATGAGAATGGCGTCGATGTTGCCACCGGTCTTAAGGCCAAACAGCGTGCCGCGGTCGTGCAGCAGGTTGTACTCGACATAGCGGCCACGGCGCACCAACTGGTGCTCGCGATCCGCCTCGCTCCAGGGCTTGTGCATGTGCGCGCGCACGATGGGTTCATAGCTGGTCAAGAAGGCGCGGCCCACGTCTTGAGTAAAGGCGAAGTCAGCCTCCCAGTCGCCGGTATTGTGCTGGTCAAAGAAAATGCCGCCGATGCCGCGCGGCTCTTTGCGGTGGTGCAGATAGAAATAGTCGTCGCACCACTTCTTGAATTTGGGATAATAGTCCGGGTCATGGCGGTCGCAGGCGGCTTGCAGCCCGGCATGGAAGGCTTGGCTGTCCTCGTCGCGTCGGCGCATGGGCGTCAGGTCTGCGCCGCCGCCGAACCAGCCCTGGGTGGTGACGATCATGCGGGTGTTCATGTGCACGGCGGGTACCAAGGGCGACTGCATGTGTGCCACCAGCGAGACGCCTGAGGCCCAGAAGTTTGGATTTTCGCTGGCGCCAGGGATCGACTTGGCGAACTCGGGCGAGAATTTGCCTTCGACCACAGAGATGTTGACGCCCACCTTTTCAAATACCCGGCCCTCCATGATCGACATGGTGCCGCCGCCACCTTTGCTGCCGTCTTTGGTGGGGCGTCGCCAGGTCTTGCGCTGGAATTGCCCGGCGGCCTGGCTGGTCGGTCCGGGGTCGGTCTGCGGGGCCTCCAAGTCGCGTTCGATGGCCTCAAACGCGGTGCAGATATCGTCGCGCAGGGCCTCGAACCAGGCGGCGGCGCGGGCCTTGCGGTCTTGCCAAACGGGGTCTGCGTGCAGATCCATGAGCGTCTCCTTGCGGGCTGTGTTGGGCGAACTGGCGCGCATTGGACTGCAAAACGCGGGCCAAGGCCAGTGTAGAGGTCCCAGGGGCAACGACGCGGGCCCACGATGCAAGAATTAGCGTTATAAATCAGCATGCTATAGGCTACGCGCCCTAATGTCGCTGCCTTGCGGACGGCCAGGCCAGACCTCAGAGCGGCCGCGAGGGCACCCAGGCGTAGCCATCGAAATCCAAAATATAGGCCTCACGCAGGCCGTGGGGCTTGTCGGTCGGCTCTTGCAGCAGGGTCAAAGCCTGGCGTTGGTCATCGGGCAGGGCTTCGAGCGCCACCACCGCCGCCTCGGGGTCGCTGTCATAGAGCCTGATCTCCAGGCCAGCACCGCGCGGTCCGGCTTCGGGCAGCAGTCCCAGCAAAGGATTGGCGGCGTAGGTCTGATCGCCATGGAGCTGGAAGAGCTGCCGCTGATCGCTCGCGCCATAGGTCAGGATGGCAAAGTCAGCGCTCAGGCGGTGGATGCCCATGCCAAAGACGGTCTGCAAAAAGCCCGCCGTGCGCTCGACATCGCGCACCAGCAAATTGAGGCCCTGGCCACGAAGGCTAGCCCCAAAGTCGGCGGCGGAAATGGTCTCGAAATCCATAGTCAGGTGCTTCTCAATGCCCGAGAACGCTACAAAAGGGCGGGGTTTGCTTGTCGTCTACCACAGGCGAGCGCCCGTTTCGCCGAGCTATGGCCACTGGCAACTTTGCTGTACGGCTTGCAGGTCTCTTGCAAGATTGGCGGCTTGCTCGCGTGCTTGCAAGCAATAGTCCCGGCGTTCTGCCATGCCCTTGCGGGTGTTTTGAATTGCAGGCGGAATGCCAAGCTTCTTGAGGCGATCGGCTAGCCGTTCGAACCAAACCTGATAGTACTGTCGGACGCTACCTGCGAAGCTAGCGGCCTGGGTTGGGTTTGCCGCGCTGCTCTGACATCCAGATCGCCATCCCATCAGGGGGCGACCCTCTGTTTTCGTCTTAAAGGCGCGTTGGCGCAGGAACCCATGGCGCGTCCTTCGGCGCGAGAGCAAATCCAGAGCAATCGCGCTCGATTGCGCCAAATCTGCTTGGGGTGCATCTGGGGCAATATCAAAGAGATAGAAGGCGTAGGCTGAATGCACTTCAGTGACACGCGCTCGAGATCTTCGGCAGTTGCGGACAGTCGGCTACTCGTGACACGTTCGGCTCTTGTCAGCGCTCCACACCTGAGAGGGGTAAACCCAACAAGGACCAAACGGCCTTGAGAGGAAGCAGCCATGAGACGAAACTGCCAGGGCATCGACACTTTGATCGAGGCGCGCTAACCCTCGCGCAGCATCCGCGCCATATAGAAGCCGTCCGAGCCGCCCACTTCGGGCAAGCGCTGCTCCTCAACTTCCAGGCTCCAGCCAGGGTTGGACGCCAGAAAGGCCGCGACCTGCGCCTGGTTCTCGGCCTGCAAGATCGAGCAGGTGGCGTAGACCAGCTTGCCGCCCACACGGGTCATGCGGCTGTAGCGCGCTAGAATATCGGCTTGCAGGGCCTTGGTCTCCTCCAGGCCCTCGGGCGTCACCTTCCACTTGGTATCAGGCTTACGGCGCAGCACGCCCGAGCCCGAGCAGGGCACGTCCAGCAAGACACGATCGGCATTGCCGTCCAAGCGTTTGATGGTCTTAGAACTCTCGATCAGCCGCGATTCGATGCAGTGCACCCCGGCTCGATTGGCCCGCTTGCGCAGCGCATCCAGCTTCCAAGCGTGAATGTCCAGCGCCATCAGTTTGCCGCGGTTGCCCATCAGAGCTGCCGCGTGCAGCGCCTTACCGCCGCCGCCGGCACAGGCATCTACCACCCGCTGTCCGGGCTCAACCTGCAAGAAGGGCGCGATGTCTTGGCTGCCTAGGTCTTGGACTTCAAACAGGCCTTCTTGGAAGCACTGCGAGGTGAAAACGTTCTGGCGCTTGACGACTTCTAGGGCCGCATCACCACACAAGCGGGTCTCAATATCTTCGTAGTCCAGGCGCTCTTGCAGGGCTTCAGGGCTGGTTTTGAGCGTATTGGCGCGCAAGAACAGCGGCGCTTGGCTGTTGAGCACCGCCGCCAGAGCGTCCCAATCTGCGCCAAAGTCGGCCTGCCCTGCGGTTTGCAGCCAATCGGGCATGGCGTTGCGGGTCTGCGCATCCAGCGGTTGGTCCCAGCGCGCGCGCAGATCGGCATCCGCCGAGCCGTCTTGCAGCGCCAGCCAGGCCGACAGCAGCCCGCGCGCCTGCTGCGCATCCACCAGCGCAGCATAGGCCAGCCGTGAGCGCCACCGCACCACCTCATAGAGCGTTTGGGCAAACTGCCGCCGGTCGCGCGCGCCCCACTTTTTGTGGTTCTTCAGGTTCCATTCCACCACTTTGGCGGCGTGGTAGCCTTGATTGAGGCAGCGGTCGAGGCCATCAACGAGGGCGTCTTGCAGGTTGGGGTGCAGGCGGGTCAAAACGGGTGCTAGGTCCTTGGAGTTGCGGCGGGCGAGCCCGTCTATTTCTTCAAAATCAGCGCTTTAAGCTTGGTGCTTGTGTCGCTGAGGCTGGCCGGATCGACCGGCAGTTGCGTATCCACGGCGCGGCGCATGACCGCGAAATCCTGCGACGCATTGATGACTTGCCCCGCTTTGATCTGGTCGCCGTCGAGGCCGATCAGCGTAACACTGTCGTCGCCGTTGTTGCGCTCGATCCAGGTCAGCTCGGGCGAGTAGAGGCCCACCATTTGCAGGCCGTAATCGTATTGATCGGTCCAGAACCAGGGCGCTTCCTGACGCGGTGCCTCTTTTCCCAGGATCGCCGCTGCACAGAGCTTGGCGCCGTAGATGGCGTTCTGTACGCTCTCCAGCCGCACGCCCGAAGCTAGGTAGCGGTCTTCGCAGATTGCTACGTCGCCAATGGCGTAGATGCTGGGATCGGCGCTGCGCTGGTTGGCGTCGGTCAAGATCCCGCGCTCGGAATAGATGCTGCTGCCTTGCAGGAATTCGGTGTTGACCAGGGCGCCGATACCGATCACCAGACCGGCCGCTTCGATGCGCTCGTCACCGATGGTCAGCGCCAGGCCGTCGCCCGTCGCCTCGATATCTCGGGTCATGGTGTTCAGCTCAACGCGCGCGCCCTCGGCGCGGTGCTTGGCCAGGCAGAGTTCAGAGATGCGCGGGTGGACTGCGCGGCCCATCAGGCGGCTGTCGGCTTCAACGATGATCACCGGCCACCCCATGATGCGCGCTGAGGCCGCCACTTCCAGACCGATAAAGCCGCCGCCGATCACGACCAAGGGCTTGTCCTTCGTGCCGCCTTCCAGCTTGGCTTTCAACGCCAGGCTCTCGTCCCAAGAGCGCACCAGGTGCGCGTAGGGCTGCGCGGCCTCGGGCAAGGGCAAACTGCGCGCCCGAGCTCCGGTGGCGACGATCAAGATGTCATAGTCCAGGCTGCTGCCGTCGGCCAAAGTCAGGCGCTTGGCGGCCTGGTCCAGGCTCTGAACCGGCGTAGACACCCGCAGCTCGATGCCCTGATCGCTATAGGCTTCAGCCGAGCGGTAGATTGTGCGCTCGATCTCCATGTCGGACTTAAGCACAGCTTTGGACAGGGGCGGACGGTCATAGGGCAAGTGGCTCTCGTCGCCCAGCATGGTAATGCTGCCCTCAAAGCCACCTTGGCGCAGGCTCATGGCGCACTGCGAGCCCGCTTGTCCGGCTCCCACGATCACGATTTTGGTCATGCTCACTCCTTTTGGCATCCCCTGGCCGCTGGCATCCCCTGGCCGCTTGGCAACCGCAGGCCGGGCATTCGCCAGGGCTGCCCTGCTGCCGATCCCTTACAACTGGGTGCCGGCTGGCTTTAGCGCAAACGACCCAGGCGACGCAACAGTGCGCCCGCCCGTTCTTCTATCGCAGCTTGGCCCGCTTGTAACGCATGGACATAGGCGTGGGTGGCATAAAATGCGCTGGCATCATCGCCAGAGCTGGCCTCGGCCGTTTCCATATAGAGCCGGGCCGCCAGCGCGTGGTCGCCAGCGGCCAAAGCGGCCAGCAATGCTTTGTCGCTCATTGCGCCTCGGCGAGCATCTTTGAAGCTGCCCACTGGTGAAAGACGTGGGTCGGTGCGTCCATGGCAGGCGCGAAAACGCCGCCGTCGAACCCCGAGGCAGAGCGGCCCTTCTGCATGCCCTCAACCACGAAGATGTCTTCTTCAAACACCTGCTTCCACATGGTCGCGTTCTTGTCGCGCATGGCCTGCCATTCGGCTTCGGCCACATGAGGTTGGGCATAAAAAATCTCGACATGCTCGACCGACTGCGTCGGGCCCTTGGGCTCAATGACGATGGCAAAGCTGTGGTCTTTGTGAACGCCCAACAGCACGTTGGGGAACAGGGCGGTGTACTCGGCTTGTTTGTCCCACTTGGGGTCCAGGCCGTCGAAGGCGGGGAAGCGGCGGCCGTCGTCGGCCAGCATGGGGCTGTAAACCAGCGTCCCCTGGCCCGCGAAGGCCTCAGAGGTCACGCCAGGGCGCAGCTCTTCACCGGCCTGCATGATGTGATAGTGGTCCTCGAGCCGCGAATAGGAGTTCAGCGAGGGATGGACCCAGGGCAGGTGATAGGATTCGCAGTAGTTTTCGACCGCCAGCTTCCAGTTGGTATCCAGGCTGAGGGTAAAGCCGGAATCGCTGCCGGTGTGGGTCAGCGGCTTGTCGGCGTATTCGTGCCAGCGCTGCAACAGGCCCGCGTTGGCCTCCTCAAAGGCGGGCGCCTTGCCGTCCAAGTTGATGAAAATAACGCCCATGAACACATGGCTGCGGATCTCGATCAGGCCGGTGACATCTTTTTCTAGGCGGCTGCAAATGTTGTTGCCGGGGCCGCCTGCGTGCGGGGTGATTTTCAGCGTACCGCCATGGTCGTAGGACCAAGAGTGATAGGGGCAGCGGATGACGTTTTGCTTGCCTGCCTCGAAAACCAGCTTCATGCCGCGGTGGCGGCAGACGTTGTAGAAGACCCGCACCTGGCCTTCGCGATCACGCGCCAGCAACAGGGGCTCGCCCAAGAACTCGATGGGTTTGACCCACAAGGGTTCGGGCAGGTCTTTGGCAAAGCCGATCCCCGCCCAAGAGGCGGCGAAGACTTTGCGCTTTTCTTCTTCGAAATAGTCGGCGCTCAGGTAGGCCTCGTTCGGCAGGCCAAGGGCAACATCAACGTCGCCAACCACCTGGGTCAGCGCGGCACAACGATCTTGAGACGACAGCATCTGGGTCATGAGCAGCTCCAAGCAAAGACAGGCGTTTTGCTTACGCAATTCATTCTGGCATCACTCACACAAAACAGACATTGCCAGGGCGCAATTGGTCGATTTGCTGCTCAGGATCCGCAAGGAGAGCAACAAAAAACCCCGAACCGGGCGGCTCGGGGCTTTCAATCGCTTGGGATGTTAGGCGCGCGGCCTCACACTCCGTTCCAGCTTAGTGCAGCGGCCAGGGGCCGTTGGCAGGCTCATTGTGCACGCGGGCATGAACGCGACGGTAAGCCAAATAGGCCATGATGGTGAAGGCGATCATGAACAGCAGCACGGCCCAGCCCAGACGCTTGCGATTGTCCAAGTTCGGCTCGGCGACCCACATCAAGAATTCCGCAACGTCTTTGGCGTGTTGATCCAAAGTCGCCTCGGTGCCGTCAACGTATTCAACGCTCTCGTCGCTCAAAGGCGGGCCCATAGCGATGACGTTGCCCGGGAAGGCCGCGTTGTAGTACAGATCACCAGCTTTGGCCTGCTGCTCTTCGCTCAGGTGGTCAGCGTCGATGTAGGAGGTCAGCAGCGAATAAATATAATCCGCGCCACCTTCACGAGATTTGGCCAACAAGGACAGATCCGGCGGAGCCTTTCCGTGGATCGAAGCGGCGGCCTTTTCGTTCGGGAAAGGCGCGGGGAAGACGTCAGACTGCAAAGCGGTGCGTTTCAGGCGCTCGCCATTGTCGTCGTGGGTCAAGCCCTCTTCATTGGGCTCGGCGTCCACTTCGTGGTTGGCAGCAATCGCCTTCACCTGGTCTTTGGACAGGCCCAGGGCCTCCAGGTCACGAAAGCGGAAGTACTTGGCCGCGTGGCAAGCAGAACAGACCTCTTCAAAGATCTGGAAGCCGCGCAGAGCTGCCGCCTTATCGTACTGGCCAAAGAAGCCTTGGAAGTGCCAGTGCTGGTGCTTCAGCTCGACACCCTCGCCAGAAGCGAGGGCCGAGGTGCTCGCGCCGGTGGCCAGAGTGAGGCCAAGCAACGCTGCAGGGATGATTTTCATCAATCGCATGGTGTGTTTTCCTTATGTCTGCAGGGTTGCGCTCAAGCGTGACCGTCGATGGCTTCTGCAATCGAGCGCGGCATCTTGCGAGGACGCTCGAACAGAGGCACGAAGGGCAACAGCACAAAGAAGCCAAAGTAAGCAGCTGTGAAGATTTGACCGACGGTCAGAACGCTCCAGCCAAAGAAGACTTCAACACCGTAGATGGTAAAGGGATCTGCGGGAACCTGCGCACCCACGAAGCCCAAAATGATGCAGGCGATCACGAAGATGAAGACCATAACCTGGAAGATCGGACGGAAACGCGCCGCGCGGATCGGTGAGCGATCCAGCCAAGGCAGCAGAGCCAGAATGACAATCGCGCCGCCCATAGCGATCACGCCGCCCAGCTTATCTGGGATCGAGCGCAGAATTGCGTAGAAGGGCAAGAAGTACCACTCGGGCACGATGTGCTCGGGCGTCGACAGCGGGTTGGCTGGCTCGTAGTTGATGGCTTCGCCCATCATGTTGGGGGCAAAGAAGACCACCAAGAAATAGATGGTGAAGAAGGCACCGATGAAGAACAGCTTTTCCATGGTGAAGTAAGGGTGGAAGCTGATGCTGTCCTGCGGACCCTTCATGTCGATGCCCAGCGGGTTGTTCGAGCCAACCTGGTGCAGCGCCAGAACGTGCAGGCCAACAACCGCCAGCAGCACGAAGGGCAGCAAGAAGTGCAGCACAAAGAAGCGGTTCAGGGTCGGGTTATCAACCGAGAAGCCACCCCACAGCCAGGTCACCAGGGTATCGCCGACCACCGGAATGGCGCCAAACAGGTTGGTGATCACGGTCACACCCCAGAAGGACATGTTGCCCCAAACCAGCGAGTAGCCCATGAAAGCAATCGCCATCATCAGCAGCAAGATGACAACGCCCAAAATCCACAGAACCTCGCGCTGGCCCTTGTAGGAGCCGTAGTAGATGCCACGGAAGATGTGGATATAGACCGCGATGAAGAAGAAGGAGGCGCCGTTCATGTGCAGATAGCGCAGCAGCCAGCCGTAGTTTACATCGCGCATGATCCGCTCGACCGAATCAAAAGCGTGCAGCGTTGATGGGTTGTACTGCATGGCCAGCACCAGGCCGGTCAGGATCATCAGACCCATCAGCAAGCCCGCAATTGCACCAAAGTTCCAGAAGTAGTTCAGGTTGCGCGGGGTGGGGTAGTGATTGAAAAAGTGATCAGCGGGCGAAATGATGGGCAGGCGCTTTTCCAGCCAGCCTGCAAAGCCCTTGTATTGGTTGCCTTGAGACATGGGTTATTTTTCCTTTAGCCGATCTTGATGTTGGTATCTGACAGGAAGGCGTACTCAGGAACTTCCAAGTTCTTGGGTGCCGGGCCTTTGCGGATACGGCCAGAGATGTCGTAGTGCGAGCCGTGACAAGGGCAGTACCAGCCATTGAAGTCGCCGCGAACGTCCGAGTCTTTTTGCCCCTTGGGCACGCAACCCAGGTGCGTACAAACGCCAACGACCACCAGGTATTCTTCTTTGCCTTCGATGGTCCGGTCCGCGTCAGTCTGCGGATCTTTCAAAGCGCCCAGCGCGACGCCGCGCGCTTCATCGATTTGTGCTGCGGTGCGGCGGCGAATAAAGACCGGCTTGCCGCGCCACATTACGGTCACGGCCTGACCCGGCTCAAGGGCGGCCACATCGACTTCAATCGAAGCCAGCGCCAGCACGTCGGCGGAAGGGGTCAAAGAGCTCAGGATGCCCAGGGTGCCGGCCACGGTGCCCACGCCCAGGGTCACATAGGCGCTAAGCGCGAGAAAATCGCGTTTTGAATCGTCTTGTACTTGTTCGGCCATCTTTTCTTCCTCTAGACCAAAGCCCGAGCTGGACGCTCAGGCGCTTGGAGGCTGCTTCAGGTTTATGACTTCGCTCCTCTATAACCCTATGTCAGGCGGTTGCCGCAAGGCCAATTGGGAGACATAGTGACGCAAAGAACCCAAGGAACCACTTGCAAGCCATGAAATGGTAATGACAAGACCTTTTCGCCCGCTCAACTGCGACGGGCTGCCTCATAATATTCAAAAGTACGAATGAAAACCGTTCCCAAGTCCCTGGCCATTGCCCTCTATCAACCCGATATTCCACAGAATACCGGGGCCATTATGCGGCTTTGCGCCTGCTTTGGTCTCGATTTGCACATTATCGAGCCCTGCGGATTCTTGCTGGATGATCGGCGCATTCGAAAGGCCGGATTGGACTACAGCCAAGGGCTGGACTACCAGCGCCATGCCTCTTGGCAGGCCTTCATGCAGGCCAAGCCGGGCCGTTTGGTCTTGGCCACCACCAAGGCCAGCCAACCGCTGAACCAGGTGCGCTTTTTGACCGGTGACGTGATCCTCATGGGGCGCGAGTCGGCTGGAGTCCCCGACGAAGTGGCCGAGGCCGCAGACCAGCGCCTGCGCATCCCCATGCGTGCCGACCAACGCTCTTTGAATGTTGCCATGTCTGCAGGCATTCTGGCTGCTGAAGCCATGCGCCAGATTGGCTGGCCGGGCTTGGGGTGAGCGGCACGCGCGATCGTTTGCAGGCCAACAGAGGAATTGGGCGCGTGCGAAGGGCCAAGAAGCCGCAACCAGCAAAGTGGCGCCCTACGGCGGTTCGCTCATCGCGTGGCCGACCCAACTCCAGGCTGCCTTGCTGGAGGCGCTGTCGCCTTCGCTCTATGCGCGCAAAACCAGAGCGGCTTGAGTTTGTCGACGCGATTGGAACTCGTCTGCACGAAACCAGAGCGCTGGGTTTCGACCGGCTCTAAGCGGCCTTGGTCGGCATGGGCCCCACGGTCGAGCGACAGGAATGCTGGCCCGACTGCAAAGCTGCGCGATAAGCGTCACACTGAAAATGAAACGGTTTGGCCTGTTGGTCTTGACCGCGATTCTTCGCCCGACAGCGATGACGCTTTCTCCCGAGTTGCCTCGCGGTGCGCCCGAGGCTTAGAGCAAAGACCGCAAAAACAAAACAGCGCTTCAGGCGCCCGAACTTTGCTCGGGGTCTGAAACGCTGTTGTCCTTCGTTCAGCGCCTGGCTAACCGGACTCTGGCTAACTGGAATCTGGCCGAACGGAACCTGGCCAACCGGAGATCAGCGGCGCGGCGTCGGTATTAGTAGCAGCGGTTGATGGCAGCGCGGGTACGCGGACCCAGAACGCCATCGATCGGGCCGGGGTTACAGCCCATGTTGCGCAGATCGCGTTGCAGGCGCATGACCTGCCACTTGCTCAAAGTGTGCGAGTGGCCGACCAGACCGTGGTGGCCGCTGTGGCCATAGTGACCGTGCGCGTGGCCGGTGGCTGCGTGACCGACGATACCAGCACCCAAAACGATACCAACCAACTGCAAAGTGGTCAGAGTAACGGAGGCCGATGCTGCAACGGGGGCTGCTGCAAGACCGGTTGCCAGGGCCGCGGCCAGGATAATCTTCTTCATATGTTTAGCTCCTGTAGGATGAGACCTGGAGCCTAACATGTTTCGCGAGCCTGGCAAATTGAAGCTGTGGTGTTTTGCAATTTGAGGCAGCGATTTTCGAAATGATCCGCACAGGTTTGGCGCTCTGCGAGGCGTTTTTCTTGCACGGAGCCGAGTGGGTCAAGATTTGGGGGCAAGTTTGCTCGCCAGCCAAGGCAAACTGAAGAAAATGATCAGTATTCGCAGGGTGTGATGGAAGGAAACAAAAGCCAAATCAAAGCCAAAGATCAAAGCCAGCAAGGTCACTTCATACAGGCCGCCGGGCAAAAATGCCAAGATTGCCTGCATGAAGGCCAGGCCAAACGCCAGGCTGACGAACCCAGCAAGGGCCGCGTAGCTGGCCAAAATCAGCGCCGCATTCACCAGCCCATCGCACAGATAGCCCGCCAGCTCGGCAAAGGGGACGCGGGCCAGGCGCCCGCCGATACCGCCCCCCACCGCAAGCTGTGCGAGGATAACAAATTCGCGGATACGTGGTATGTCGATGATGTCAAAGGTATGCCCAGCCGCCGAAAGCAGCAGCGGTCCCAGAAGATGCGGCATGGGCAGGCGCACCAAGCGCGCGATCCCATAGCCCAAGCCTGCACAGAGCACGAACGCCAGCCAGGTCTGTCCGTCCAGACTCCAGATGTGGGGTAGGGCTGCCTGAACGCGGTAGGAGGAGGCCACGCCCTCGAAGCCGGTCACGAGCATCAACAAGAGCGGTGCCAGCCCGACCACCAAAGCGACGCGGGTCAGGTGACACAAAGCCACCACGTAATCCTTGTCGGTGTAGGTCTTGGCGAGCAAGATCATCTCGGCTTGGCCGCCGGGCAAACTACAGAGCAGCGCCAAACGTGGGTCATAGCCCCGCAGGCGCGTTAGGTAGCTATAGCCCGCCGCCGTGGCGAGCGTAGTGGCCAGCGCCATAGCGATCAACGTCGGCCACCAGTCCAGCGCGTGGCCAAGCAAGCCCGATGAAAAAGCAGCGCCAATCATGGTGCCCAGCCCCAAGACCACGGGCACGTGAAACCAGCGCGCGACGCCAAGCTTTGGGCGAAGGGCGGGGGCCAGGCTGCCGAACAGCCAGACGCCAAACACAGCGCCCAGGATGTAGGGCGCGGGCAGGCCAAGGCGCTGGAAGAGCCAGCCCGTCGCCAAGGCAAGCCCGAGCGTCAGGGCCAGGCGGGTGCAATCGCGCAGCGCGCGGCTTGCCAGGGCGCGCCAAGCAGGGTGAGGGGGGGCGGTGAAAAGAGGAAAGCGCCAGGTCATGCCATTAGATCATTCGTAAAGGCCAGGCCACAGAGGCAGGGGACTGCTTGACACACAAGCGGGCTGCCGGGCTAGCTTTGGCTCTCGGCCGCGTAGCCGATGCCGCGCACGGTTCGGATCAAATCGCTCTCGCCTGCGCGGGTCAGCTCTTTGCGCAAGCTGCGCACCAGTGCGTCCAACTTGCGCTGCGCGGGGCCGTCAAGCTCCTCGCCCACCGCACTTTCATCGCCGTCGGCAAAGACCTTGGCGTAGAGCACTTGGCGTTGAAAGATGCGGCCGGGGCGTTCGACAAGCGTTTGCAGCAACCGCCGTTCAGCGGGCTGCAAGTCCAGCTCGCGCTCACCGCGCCGCGCTTCGCTACTGTCGGGCTTGATTACCAGATCGTCCAAGACCAAGGTTCCGCGCGAGCGCCTTGGGTCCAAGATGCGCAGGTGCTGGCGGATTAGGTGCAAGAGTTCGCGCATGGCAAAGGGCTTGCGCACATAGGCGTCCGCGCCTGCTTTGAGGCCTAAGACCACATCCTCTCCGTCGCTGCGCGCGGTCACCATCAGAATCGGTACGCGCTTGAGGGTCGGATGGGCGCGCAAGGTCTTGCATACGTTGATGCCCGAGCGCCCCGGTAGCATCCAGTCCAGCAAAATCAGATCGGGAGCCCGTTCCAGGGCTTGGGTTAGGGCGCTGTCGCCGTCTTCGCAGACCACCACCTCATAACCTTCGTTGGTCAAATTATAGCGCAGCAGCGTGACAATGGCGGGCTCATCTTCCACCACCATGATGCGCGCCAGGCTGCGCTTGCCGTTTGCGGCATCGCTCGCGGCGGCACTATTGCCCGCAGTGGCGTTGTCGCGCGGGTGTGGCGGCTCGTTCGTCAAAGCAAGCCCGTCCTTTTGCCAAGATTTGATCGGGTCGTTTTAGGCGCCCTTTGTATCCGTGCTAGGGGGGTGAGGCAACAAGACTTCAAATACCGATCCCACATCTTGTTCGCTGGTCACGACCAGGCGTCCGCCGTGGCGGTAGAGGATGTGCTTGACGATCGCCAAACCCAGCCCGGTGCCGCCAATCTGGCGCGAGCGCGCTTTGTCCACGCGATAGAAGCGCTCGGTCAAGCGGTGGATGTGCTTGGGCGCAATGCCGGGCGACTGATCGCACACCGCGATGGAGTGCAAGCCGGAGCCCTCCTCGTGCGGGCGAGATTTCAAGGTGATGGTCGAATTGGCGTGGCCGTACTTGATGGCGTTTTCGACCAGGTTCGACAGCACCTGACCCAACTGGTCCTTGTCGGCGACGACCGGGGCTTTCCAATCGCCTTCAAAGACAAAGCGAATGCCCCGCTCCTTGGCTGCCAGCGCCAGAGAATCGGTCACCGGGTAGGCAACATCCTCAAGCCGCACCACGGTAGAGGGCGAATCGCCTTCCTCCATTTCGATTTTCGACAAGGACAGCAGGTCGTCGATCAAGCGCGACATCCGCCGAGCCTGCTCGGCCATGATGCCCAAGAACTGCTCGCGGGCGACCTCGTCGTCTTTGGCAGGGCCCTGCAAGGTTTCAACGAACCCCATCAGGCTGGCCAGTGGTGTGCGCAGCTCGTGGCTGGCGGCGGCAACAAAATCGGTGCGGGTCTTGTCCAATTGGCGCTGGGCGGTCATGTCGTGGACGCTCCACAGCACCTGACGGCGCGAGGGTTTGCCCGCCTCTTCGGCTTTGTCATCGCGAAAGCAAACAAAGCGAATATTCAGATAGCGGCGCTTGAGCCCGCCCCATTTGATATCGACCTCGGTCTGGCCTTGCTCCTCGATGGCTTCGGCAAAGGCGCTGTGAACCTCCGGCAAATCCACCAGCGCCAGCGCGTTGGCCTCGCGCCCCAGATTGCCAAAGACCTCGGCGGCGCTGGGATTGTGCCACAAGACGCGGCCCTTGGCGTCGGTATGGATCAAGGGATCGGGCAGGTGGGCCAAAACGGATTGAAGGTCGCCAAGTTTCACGTGTCGAACAAGCTCAAGAAAAAGGGGCAAGCGGAGGCCTGGGGATCTGGGCCTTGCTGGCAACACCTAGAGGAAACGGCGGGCTTTGGACACGAAAAAAGGGCTCCCTGCAAGGGGAGCCCTGATTTGACGGCTAGCTGATTGGCTGGTCGGTGGGACCTGTTGGCTGGCCGGTGGGACCTGGAGCAGGCCTTATTGAGCGAACTTGCCGCTGGGCCCATCCAGGCTGGGCGCTTGGCGCTCTTCGTCGGGCAGGTTGATCATGCCCAGGTCGGCCAAATACCCGTCTGGGCCCCAAGTGTCTTCATTTGTGAACTCGGCCACGTAATCCTCGATGCCCCGGATGACGCCACGGTGGTCATTTTTGACATAGAACCACAAGGAGCGCGCGATGGGGTAAAGACCATCGGCGATGTTGTCGAAAGAAGGCTCAACGCCGTCGATCAGCGCGCCTTGAACGCGGTCAGAGTTCTGATCCAAGAAAGAGAAGCCAGCGATGCCCAGCAAGGCCGTGTCGGTGGACAGCTTTTCAACGATCAAGTTGTCGTTTTCGCCCGCTTCGATGTAGGCGCCATCTTCGCGCAGCTCCAGCGCAACGCCCGCGTGCTCGGCCAGCTTTTCCATCACGATTTCTTCAAAGGCGTCACGGGTGCCAGATGAAGGCGGGGGGCCCATAACTTTGATGGCCATGTTTGGCAGACCGGGGTTGACGTCAGCCCAAGTTTTGTTGGGGTTGGCAACCTTTTCGCCGTTCACGACAAGGGTGGCGTTCAAGGCGTTGAACAGGTCTTCTTTGGTCAGATCCAGGGGCTCGGCGTCGATGGACGACAAGATCGAGATGCCGTCAAAACCGATCTTGACCTCGGTGACGTTGGTCACGCCGTTATCGGCGCACAGCTTGACCTCTTTGTCCTTTACGCGGCGTGAGGCGTTGGTAATGTCGGGCGTGTCTTCGCCGACGCCAGCGCAAAACAGCTTCATGCCACCGCCAGAACCGGTTGATTCGATAGTCGCGCCCAGGCCGGTCTTGTTCGAGAACTGCTCGATCACGGCAGAGGCGAAGGGGAAGACGGTCGAAGAGCCAACGATGCGCAGATCGCGCGCAGAAGCTGAAGTCGCAACCGCAAAAACCGCGGCGCCAAGGATGAGAGCTTTTTGCATAGCTTGTGTCCAATTGTGCTGTGTCAGGTGCGAGGCCGTCGGGCTCCGCTGACCTCCTGCTAGCCTGCGAATGTTACAGCCGAGTTACGGCTTGGGCAATTTTTTGGGGACAAGTTGACCGCAGGACGGGACGCAGTGCCGCGCCTGTTGCGGCTGCCTCGGGGTTGAATTGCCATCCTTGCTGGACAAGGCCATGTGGTGAAGAGCCAAGGAAGCCAGGGTAATCGATTGATAAATAAACGAAGTTTTGAAAACCAGTCCTTGGTCAGTCTTTGGATTGCCTCGGGTCGCTGCTAGCCAGACCGGGTGTGCGGGGCCGCAGTGCCGAAAGGACTAGGCCTTGCATGGCCCCCCAGGGCTGTAACATACCTGTAACAAACCTTCGTTAGGCCGAAGACAGACCTCTTTGCAGGCTGCTGACCCTTCTTGCTGACCACATCGGGCCAACCATGCTTTTGTTGCTTTTTCTTGCCGCGCTGCTGCTTGTCACCGTCTTTGCCTATTTTGCGGGCCAGAAACGGGCCTTGTCAGCGGTACGCGGGCATTCGGTTGGTCGCACGCTCAGCACCAACAATTTTGGTCTAGCCGCGCTGCCCAGTTTCTATGGCCAGCGTCTGGCCTACCTGGTCTTCATCCCGCCCTTTGTCTTGCTGTTGGTTTGGTGGCTGGTTGAGCCCCGCCTGGCTGACGCTCTGATTTCTTGGAACTTGCCAGAGTCGATGGCAGGGGCCTCCAAAGGCGACTTGGTTGGCATCATTTCCAGCATTCGCGAGGCAGCAGCGGGCAAGATTGCACTGCCCTCAGCAGACTATCGCGCCGCCGTCGAGGCCCTGCAAACGCTGACTTGGGTCTCCACGACCGGCGTTTACCTGCTGTTGAGCCTGCTGCTGTTGAGCCTGCTGATCCTGGGCCTGGCAACCTCTAGGCCCGAGTTGCGCGCCCGGCGGGCGGTTGAGGGCTGGAACCGTTGGGTCATGTTTATAGCCGCCAGCGTGGCCATCTTGATCACCGTCGGCATTGTCATGTCGCTGTTGTTCCAAGCGCTGTCCTTCTTTCAAGCCTACAACTGGTTCGATTTCTTGACCGGCACGCGCTGGTCGCCCGGTGGTGCCTTCCAGCGCGGATATGGCGAGGAAGCCAGCGGCGGCGTGTTTGGCGTGGTGCCCTTGATGACGGGCACCTTGTTGATTGTGATCATCGCCATGGCGGTCGCGGTGCCGGTGGGCCTCATGTCGGCGATCTATCTGGGTGAATACGCCACCAACCGCGTGCGCAGTTTTGCCAAGCCCTTGCTGGAGATCTTGGCTGGTATTCCCACGGTGGTCTATGGCCTGTTCGCGGCGCTGACCTTTACCCCTTGGCTGGCAGCGGGCGTTGAGGCCCTAAATTCGGTACTCAATCTGCCAGTTATTCGTCCTGCCGTGCTGTTTGTGGCCAATGTTTTCGTAGGGCTTGGCAATATCTTCGTGTGGATCGCTGGCCTGTTGTCCGGTCTGTTATCTGGCAGCGAGACCCAATTCATGAGCTATTTTACTCAGGTCCAGTTGCAAACGGGCTCGGATATCGCCTTAGCCGCTGGCGTGGTCATGGGCACGATGATCATTCCCTTCGTCGCCTCTTTGTCCGATGATGCCATTCGCGCGGTGCCAGACAGCTTGCGCGACGGCGCCTTGGGGCTGGGCTCGACCCGCTCAGAGATGATGTTGCGGGTGATCTTGCCCGCCGCTCTGCCCGGCATTGCCGGCGGGGTTTTGCTGGCCGTCTCACGCGCGATTGGTGAGACCATGATCGTGGTCATGGCTGCGGGCTCCTTTGCCTACCTGACTTTCAATCCGCTGGACTCGGTTTCGACCTTCACGGTGCAAATCAATGCTCTGCTGACCGGAGATTTGGATTTCGGCGGTACCAAAGTGCAGGCGGCCTTTGCCATCGGCATTTTCTTGTTCTTCATCACTTTGGCTCTGAACACCCTGGCGCTGGCCATCGTGCGGCGCTTTCGTGAAGAATACGACTGAGGCGCGCCATGGTTCAGATTATCGACCCCAAGTACAAAGACGCCGACTATCAGCGCCAAGTCACCGCGCGGCGACGTCAAAAGGGCAAGCGCTTTCAGGCCTTGGGAATCGCCGCGCTGGCGGTGGCGGGCCTCATGTTGGCGGCTCTTCTCTATTCCATTGTTTCCAACGGCGCACGTGGCCTGATGGAAGATCGTATCGCGGTCGAAGTCTATTTTGATCCCGCGAAGATCGACCCCAAGGGCACGGGTGAGCTGTCGGTTATGCGCAAGTTCAACTACGACACGCTGGTCTATCCGACCCTGTATGAGGCACTGGGGATCAAGGCAAAGGGGCGCAGTGATCGCGACAAGCGGCGCAAAGTCAAACAGCTCATCGGCCTGGGTGCCTCCAACCAACTGCGTGAGATGGTGGTGCGTGAGGTGGGGCGTGATCCGATCAGCGATGAGGCCATCTTGGTCTCGGGCGGCACGCAATTGGGCGACACCGTTATGGTCGAGCTGACGGCCCTATCCACCTCGGCCAACCCCTATACCCAGACCTTGCGCGACCTGGGCATGCTGCACACCCGCTTTAACGGTGACTTCTTCACCGGTGTGAATTCCAACGACCCTGGCTATTACGGCATTTTGGATGCGCTGGTTGGCAGCTTCTGGACCCTGTTGGTTTGCTTCTTGGCCTCTTTCCCAGTGGCGGTGCTGACAGCGGTCTATCTGGAGGAGTTCGCGCCGCGTAACCTGATTACCGACTTTATCGAGGTCAATATCAACAACTTGGCCGCTGTTCCTTCAATCGTTTTCGGACTGATGGGGGCCTTCGTCTTCATCTTCGTTTTTGGCATGCCGGGCGGCACGGCGCTGGTCGGCGGTCTGGTGCTTTCCTTGCTGACGCTGCCGACCATCATCGTTGCGGCGCGCGCTGCAATCCGCGCGGTGCCAGGCTCCTACCGCGAGGCCGCGCTGGGGCTTGGGGCCTCGCGCCAGCAAGCCATGTGGAGCTTTGTTTTACCCTCCGCGATGCCCGGGATTATTACCGGAACGATCATCGGCTTGGCGGGCGCGCTGGGCGAGACCGCTCCGCTGCTGTTTATCGGCATGGTGGGCTTTCAATCGGGCATACCACTGACGCCGGTGGATGGCACGCCAACGCTGGCCGTTGGCATCTACAACGCCTTTGGCTCGCAGTTCGACGAGCTGAAGAACCAACTCTCCAATTCGACCATTATCGTGCTGTTGGTCTTGCTGATGCTGTTGAACGGCACAGCGGCCTATCTGCGCTATCGCTCTGAAAAGCGTCAATAAAGGAAGCCGCGATCCATGTCTGACGACGAAATCCGCATGTCATGCAAAGGCGTCGATGTCGCCTATTGGGGCGAGTTGGCGATCAAGAATGTCTCGATGGATATACTGTCCAAGAAGGTCACTGCCTTTATCGGTCCCTCGGGTTGCGGCAAGTCCACCTTCCTGCGCGCGCTGAACCGTATGAACGATACCATCGATGGCTGTCAAGTCACGGGTGAGATCAAGCTGGACGGCAACGATATCTACGCCAAAGGCATGGACACCGTCTTTTTGCGCCAGTGGGTCGGCATGGTGTTTCAAAAGCCCAACCCCTTCCCCAAGTCGATTTATGAGAATGTGGCCTATGGGCCGCGTATCCACGGCTTGTTTCGCACCAAGTCTGAGCTGGACGATATTGTCGAGCAGTCCTTGATGGGCGCTGGCCTGTGGGATGAGGTCAAGGACCGCCTGCGCAATCCTGGCACCGGGTTGTCAGGCGGCCAGCAGCAGCGCCTCTGCATCGCGCGCGCCATTGCGGTTAATCCAGAGGTGATTTTGATGGACGAGCCCGCCTCGGCCCTGGACCCCATCGCGACCCGCAAGATCGAAAGCTTGATTAAGTCGCTGGCGGAGAACTACACCATCGTTATTGTCACCCACTCCATGGCCCAGGCCCAGCGGGTGTCGGACAAGACCGCCTTCTTTTACGCCGCTAGCCTGACCGAAGACGACGACTCAAACCTGATTGAGTACGGCGACACGGACCAAGTGTTCAATAATCCCATCGACGAGCGGACCCGCCAATACGTCGAAGGGGCCTTTGGCTGATTCTGTCGGCAAGAGGCCGTGCCATGAGCGAGCAAGACCAGAGCCGCAAGACCCCAGCCGAGGCCAGTTTGGAGCGCAACCGCTGGAGCCGCCCACCACGGGTGCTGATCGTCGAGGATGAACGGGCGATTGCCGAGCTGATCCGCTATAACTTGAACAAGAATGGCTACCAGTGCCAAGTGGCTGAGGATGGCGAAGAAGCTTTGCTGGCGGTTGAAGAGCTGGCCCCTGATCTGATTATTCTTGATTGGATGCTGCCCGAGGTCTCGGGAATCGAGGTCTGTCGGCGCCTGCGCGCGCGTCCCCAAACCCGCAGTGTACCGATTATCATGGTCACCGCCCGAAGCGAAGAAGCCGACATGTTGCGCGGTTTTCGCGAAGGCGCTGATGACTATATGCGCAAGCCCTTCAGCCTTAACGAGCTGAACGCGCGGGTGGACGCCGCTTTGCGCCGCACGCGAGTGACCCACCAAGCTCACCTGCTGGAGGTCGGCGATCTGGTGCTGGACTCCGAAGCACTGACCGTCAGCCGTGCGGGTAAGCGCCTGCATCTGGCACCGACCGAATTTCGCCTGCTTCAAGCGCTGATGCTGACGCCGGGCCGGGTGCTGTCCCGCGATAGCCTGCTGAGCCAGGTCTGGGGCCTGGATAGCGACGTTGAAGCGCGGACAGTCGATGTGCATGTGCGCCGCTTGCGTAAGGCCTTGAACGGTGAGGGGGGGCTTAGCATGCCCGACTACATCCGCACGGTGCGCGGTGTCGGCTATTGCATCGAGGCGGCTTGAGCGGCGGGCCGCGCGCGTCGCTCCGTCTCGTGCGCGGCTTTGAGGTAGGGCTTTCGGCTTGGCCGGATAGCCGCTAGTCTGGGCCCCATGTCACAGCTTCCCATCCCGATCCTCATGGGCCCAACGGCCAGCGGCAAAACCGCGGTCTCGATCCGCCTGGCCCAAGCGCTGGGCGCGGAGATCATCAACGCCGACAGCATGCAGATCTACGCCGATCTGCGCACCATCACCGCGCGCCCTGATCCCGCTGAGGAAGCCCAAGCCCGCCACCATCTGTTCGGCCTGCTGCCCGCCCGCGAGGTTTGCAGTGCCCAGCGATGGGTTGAGCTGGCCTGCGCTTGCATGGCCGAGATCGAAGCACGCGGACGGCGGCCTTTGATCGTCGGCGGTACGGGCTTTTACATCCGCGCCCTGACCGAGGGCCTGGACACCATCCCGCCGATCTCTGATGCTGTTCGCGCCGCAGTGCGGTCCCTGGAGGCCGAGGCCGCCTACCAGGCCCTAGCGCAAGATGACGCTATCATGGCCGCGCGGTTGGCGCCGAACGACGGGCAGCGGGTGCGCCGCGCGCTGGAGGTCTTGCGGCAAACCGGGCGCTCTTTGGCCAGCTTTCAAACCGGTACGGCCCAGGGCCTGGCGCGCGAGTTTCGCCTTTTTAAGCTGCTGCCCGAACGCGCGGCGCTCTATGCGCGCTGCGATCAGCGGCTGGCGCTGATGTGGCCCGAGGCGCTGCGCGAGGTCGAGGCCTACCTGGCCCAAAACCCGCATCCCGACTGGCCGCTGACCAAAGCCATCGGTGTGCCGCAGATTGCCAGCTATCTGGCAGGGGAGCTTGACTGCGACCAAGCGCTGCAACTCGCGCAGCAGAAGACCCGCAATTATGCCAAGCGACAGCTCACCTGGCTGCGCAATCAGCACCACGAGGCGAGAAATATTGCGTTTTCTTACAATGATGCGCAATATTTGGAAAATATATGTGATATCGTAATGGCAAATCTTACAGATTGAGGCTTGACCTGCCCGGAGACTCGCGATACTAACCAAATCATAAGAGGTCTGAATGCTAGACAGGACAGCCTGCCTAGTGTTCAGACCTATTTTCATGTCATGCGAATGTCGCGCTCTGCTGAGCTGCCATCTAGCAGCGAGCGGAGCTATTGCGACAGAATTATTGGAGAGTGGCTGTGCAAAGCGCACAAGCAGACAAGAGCGAGCAAAAGCTACTGGACGAGCCGCGATGCGGCGCCCGTATCATTATTGACTGTTTGCAGGAACAAGGGGTGGACGTGATCTTCGGCTACCCCGGCGGTGCGGTGTTGCCCCTGTACGACGAGATTTTCAAGCAAAACGAAATTCGCCACGTTTTGGTGCGCCATGAGCAAGCTGCGGTCCATGCGGCCGAAGGCTATGCGCGCTCAACTGGGCGTGTGGGCGTGGTCTTGGTGACCTCTGGCCCCGGAGCGACCAACGCAGTGACCGGCTTGACCGATGCCCTGATGGACTCGATCCCTGTCGTGTGCCTGACCGGCCAGGTGCCCTCCTACATGATTGGCAATGATGCCTTTCAGGAGGCCGACACGACCGGAATCACGCGCCCCTGTAGCAAGCACAACTACTTGGTCGATCAAGTCGATCAATTGAGCGAGAAGATGCACGAGGCCTTTGATGTCGCGCGCAACGGTCGTCCTGGCCCGGTGGTCATCGACCTGCCCAAAGACGTGCAGATGGCCGAAACCCGGGTCTATAAGACCAAGGATCAGGTCAAGCGACGCTCGTTCCAAGTAGTCACCCAGCCAGCCGTTGAGGGCATTGAAGCAGCCATCGCCGCGCTGTCTACCGCGAAGCGACCGATCATTTACGCGGGCGGCGGTGTGATCAATTCGGGCCCGCAAGCGGCCATGGCGCTGCGCCAGTTTGCGGACATGACCGGCATGCCGGTGACCCAAACGCTGATGGCGCTGGGCGCCTTCCCGGCCAGCCACAAGAGCTTCTTGGGCATGCTGGGAATGCACGGCACCTATGAAGCCAACCTGGCGATGTACAACTGCGATGTCATGCTGAACATCGGCGCGCGCTTTGACGACCGCATCACCGGCAAGCTGGACGAGTTCTCGCCCAACTCGATCAAGATCCACTGCGACATCGACCCCTCGTCGATCAACAAGTCGGTCATGGTCGATATTCCGGTGATCGGCGACGCAGGCGAAATTCTGAATGCCTTGATCGCAGCCTGGAAGTCGGGCGGCCATGCGCTGGACGCTGGAGCGCAAAAGAAGTGGTGGGCGCAGATCGACGCCTGGCGCTCGCGCGACTGCTTGGCCTTCAACCAAGACTCAGGCGATGCGGAGATCCGCCCCCAGCACGCGATCGCGCGCTTGAACGCAGCGGTGAAGGGCAAGGATGTCTACATCTCGACTGAGGTGGGGCAGCATCAAATGTGGGCCGCTCAATACCTGGAGTTCGAGGAGCCGAACCGTTGGCTGACTTCGGGCGGTCTGGGCACCATGGGCTATGGCCTGCCCGCAGCCGTAGGCGCCCAAGTGGCGCACCCGGACAGCCTGTGCATCGACGTGGCCGGTGAAGCCTCGATCCTGATGAACATCCAAGAGCTGTCTACGGTCATGCAATACCGCCTGCCGGTCAAGGTCTTCATCCTCAACAACCAGTGGATGGGCATGGTTCGCCAGTGGCAAGAGCTGTTGCACGGCGAGCGCTACTCGGAATCCTACACCGACTCGCTGCCCGATTTCGTCAAGCTGGCCGAAGCTTTTGGCGGCAAGGGCATTCGCGTCACCAAGGAAAGCGAGCTGGATCAGGCCATCGCCGATATGATCGCCTATGACGGTCCGGTGGTGGTGGATTGCTGTGTGGTGCGCAACGAGAACTGCTTCCCCATGATCCCATCGGGCAAGCCGCACTACGACATGATCCTCAACGACGAAGACAAGCGCGCCAAGCCCATCGAGGGCTCTGGCCGTAACATGGTGTAAGGGGCGCGATCATGACAACTGAACAACGAACCTTTGCCGTCTTGGTTGACAACGAGCCTGGCGTTTTGGCGCGCGTGGTCGGCCTGTTTGCTGGCCGTGGCTACAACATCTCCTCGCTGACCGTAACCGAAGTCGATCACGCGCAAGGCCTGTCGCGTATTACGCTGGAGACTTCAGGTACGCCGGTGGTGTTGGAGCACGTCAAAAACCTGCTTTATCGCTTGGTGCCGGTGCATAGCGTCGCCGATTTGACCTCCTACGGTCCTGCGGTACGCCGCGAGATGGCGCTGATCAAGGTCTGTGGCGTTGACAAGCAGCGAGTCGAAAGCCTGCGCATCGCTGACATCTTTAAAGCCGAAGTCGTGGATGCGGGGATGGAGCACTTCATCTTCCAAATCAGCGGCGAGCCGGAAGAAATCGATCGCTTTGTCGAGCTGATGCGTCAGCTTGGCATGGTCGATATTTCCCGCACCGGGGTTGCTGCCATCTCTAGAGGTGCCGAGGTGGCGCTGAAGTAACCCATACAGCCTGGCTGCCTTCTAGGCAGCTTGTGAGCGCTCGCAAATCGTCACGCTGGCGGCTCTAGAGTCCGATTTGACCGGAAAGTGGCCCAAAAGTAGCGCGGAATCTTGCCTTGGGCTATTGACCGCGCGCTCTAAACCCGCTTCAAGCAGCGCGAAGCATTTTGTTCCAAAATCAACAACACTCACATCTAACGTAAAGAGAGAAGTTCCATGCGCGTCTATTACGATGCTGATGCTGACATCAATCTGATCAAGGGCAAGAACGTCCTGATCGTGGGCTACGGCTCACAGGGCCATGCCCACGCCAACAACCTGAAAGACTCAGGCGTCGCCAACATCCGTGTTGCTCTGCGTCCGGGCTCTGCCTCTGCTGCCAAAGCAGAAGCGGCTGGCATCACCGTTATGGCCCCGGCTGACGGCGCTGCTTGGGCGGATGTGGTCATGATGCTGACCCCCGACGAGCTGCAAGCTGAAATCTATAACGGCCAGTTGAAAGACAACATGAAAGAGGGCTCTGCCCTGGTCTTCGCACACGGCTTCAACATCCACTTCGGCCTGATCGAGCCCCGCAAGGACATGGACGTGTTCATGGTTGCGCCTAAGGGCCCTGGCCACCTGGTGCGCTCTGAGTACCAAAAGGGCGCGGGCGTTCCGACGCTGGTTGCCATCTACCAAGACGCCTCTGGCAACGCGCTGGACCTGGCGCTGTCATACGCCTCTGCCAACGGTGGTGGTCGCGCCGGCGTCATCGAGACCAGCTTTAAAGAAGAGACCGAAACCGACCTGTTCGGCGAGCAGGTCGTGCTGTGTGGCGGTCTGTCTGAGCTGATCAAGGCGGGCTTTGAGACCCTGGTCGAAGCAGGCTACGCGCCTGAGATGGCCTATTTCGAGTGTCTGCACGAGACCAAGCTGATCGTTGACCTGATGTACGAGGGCGGCATGTCCGACATGCGCTACTCCATCTCAAACACCGCTGAGTTTGGCGACTACATGATCGGCCCACGCATCATCACCGCCGACACCAAGGCTGAGATGAAGCGCGTTTTGACCGAGATCCAGAACGGCACTTTCGCCAACGTTTGGATGACCGACCACAAAGCCGGCCAGCCGCGCCTGAAGACCACGCGTCGCAGAAACTCAGAGCACGAGATCGAGGTTGTGGGCGCCAAGCTGCGCGCCATGATGCCTTGGCTGCAAAAGGACAAGCTGATCGACAACTAAGTCGAATTGCCCTTTTTGGATAGAAAAGCCCCTCGGAGCCCGGCTCTGAGGGGTTTTTTGTTGCGCGTCTCCACAGCAATTGCAAATTATAAAAATACACTTGCGAATGGACATTCAGCGATGATATAGGAACAAACAACGAACATTCTGTGTGTTCAGACCTTACGGAGACGTCAAATGGGACAAAATGGAAAAAAACACTTCTTTGCGCAGTTCTTTGGAGGAAATGCACCAAAGAAACCAACATTCACGCACTTGGGTCAGAGCCGCTACCGGCTGAGTAAACCAGGTCGATTTAAGTATCAGATGATGCGTGATATCTACGCGACCGGTTATCCGGCTGAAATGTGGGATACGCTTCCTTATCGCTTGAAACCAGGCGAGGATATACGGGATGTAGCCCAAAAAACATGGATACGGAGCAGGGCTCGCGGGGCGACTGTCTATATGGACTCGGCTGACCTGCAGCGCAGAACGGGGATCGCCAAAAGAAATCCGAATGATTACGATGCCGTGAAACGTCTAGTGGAGCATAGGGGGCTAATTCCCAATGGTACGCATACCTTTGAAAGTTTGGCCAGCGGCCCTCTTAAGGGAAAAATGAAAATAATTGGAGATCATGACCGTAGGACAAGTATTATTGCGCGCAATGACACCGCCAAAGCGGGCGATTTGTACACGAGTACAATCTTTGCTCCGGCATGGTCTTCGAATAGGGGTCTAATGGGTGCAATTGGTAGTTATAGAAGTTATCTACCGACAGATTCTTTTATTTATAAAGGAGATGATGGTATCTATATTAGATCATATCAAAAATTAACACTTGACGATTTTGATTATAGTTCGAATAATTGGATCGCTGGTATCTATAATAAATTTTCTCGAGAGCTAGGAAAAACGGTAGATATTGATGCCAACGGTCAAGGTTATCTACGTGAATTATTTATTCCAGCAAATCGTAATCATGCATTTGATTTGAATAATTCTGGTTGGGTAGATAACAGACGCTCTAATACGGTTAAACGTGGCCGGGAAATTGCTGCGATTCGTGAACGAGTTGCACAAGGGATGTAGGTCGAAAGAACCATGATAATCTTCCGAAGCATCATCTATACCGCCATCTTGGCTGGAGTGCTGGTCGCTGCGCTGGGCGGGGTCTTTCGTGGCGCCTACTTTCACGCCAATCTGACGACATCCTTTGATCGCTTCGCCAAACGGCATAACTTGCAGTTCGATGAGCAACAAAAGCAACGGCTGTTTAGTCTGCAAGATCGCGACGCCGAACGGGCGCGATTGATCCAACCCTGGAACTTGGACTTATGAGTTGGCTTGCGTGGGTTTTCCTGTTTGCTTTTCGCATGGTCGCGACTGTCCTGCTGGCGCTCTTGGGGTTCCTGTTCGCCTTGCTGGCGACAACGCTGTTCATCGGCACCGTTTTCATTGTGCCTGCGAGCGATATCAAGAATCCGGAGCATCGCGTAATTGAGCAGAACGCCATCGCGCTTGCACCCGGTGAATTTGAGCGCCTGCGGGACGCCCCTATGACTCCCAACTACGAACGCATCCTAGAGGGCGACAATCACTATGAAATTTACTTTCGCAATGAGTTCTACCCGTCCTACCTGTTTCACAGACGTGAAGGGCAGGCTTATGTCACGCCGTTGCCCTTCGGCTATGACTATCCCTGTCCTGTTGTGGTCACGCTGGGTGTGATCTGCTCCGGTATGGCCACCTCGTATCACAAAGACTATGGTCTGCGGCTGATCGACCACAAGCCCTTTGTCTATTCGCTGGCAGAAGGCCTGCAACGCGATTCCCAAGGCTATTTTTTGCCCGAAGCCCGTGGCTATACGGGCTGGGCTATCCTGGTCTTGCTGGCCTTGTTGGCGGCGGTCATCTTTGCGACGCGTCGCCTGTTCCCGCTGCGCGCCTAAGGCGTACCAGGCATTGCAACCAGATTTGCGCGGCCTTCCTTTTATACGTCCAGGTTGGCCACTTCCAGCGCGTTGGCCTGGATGAAGTCGCGGCGCGGCTCCACCACATCGCCCATCAGCGTTGTGAAAACATCGTCCGCCTTCTCGGCATGCTCGACCCGCACCTGCAACAAGGAGCGCGCATTGGGGTCCAAAGTGGTCTCCCAAAGCTGCTCAGGGTTCATTTCACCCAAGCCCTTATAGCGCGAGATGGTCTGACCCTTGCGGCCCAAGTCGGTGATGAGTTCGGCCAGCGCCGAGGGGCCAAACAGCTCGTGGGTCTGGTCCTTGGCGGTCAGGTTGCCGGGCTCGGCAAAGGCCTCTTCCATCATGGGCGCGAATTCGTGCAAGCGGCGCTGTTCCGATCCAATCGCAAGCGTTGGCTCCAAGATGTAGGTCTCGCTCACCCCGCGCAGGCGGCGGGCAATGCGCAGGCCAAAGGCGGAGTCGAGCGGCTTAACGCTCCAGCCGCGCGCCCATTCGTCCTCGCCGCGATCCAGGCGAGCGGCCAGGCGCGGAGCCAGCTCGGCCAGGGCCTCGTCTTGGTCAGCGCGCAGTGAGAAGAATCCGGCGATCAGCGCTTGCTCCACCACCTTTGGCGAGCCCAGGCGGCGGCCAAGCGTGGCGATCAGATCGCGCGCGGCCACGGCTTGCTGAGCCAGGGCGATCAGGTCAGGTCCGGCAATCTGCGCGCCACTGCCTTGCTGGAACACCGCGTCTTTGGTGCCCTCGTTGATCAAGTGCTGATCCAGAGCGCGCTGGTCCTTCAGGTAGGTCTCCGACGAGCCCTTGCGGATGCGGAACAGCGGCGGCTGGGCGATATAGAGATAGCCTCGCTCAATGATTTCGGGCATTTGCCGATAGAAGAACGTGAGCAGCAGGGTGCGGATATGCGCGCCATCCACGTCCGCATCGGTCATAATGATAATCTTGTGATAGCGGCACTTGTCGATGTTGAATTCTTCGCGGCCAATGCCGGTACCCAGGGCTGCGATTAGGGTGCCTACCTCTTGGCTGGCCAGCATCTTGTCAAAGCGCGCACGTTCGACGTTCAAGATCTTGCCGCGCAGGGGCAAAATGGCCTGGAAGTGGCGGTCGCGCGCACCCTTGGCAGAGCCGCCGGCCGAATCGCCCTCGACCAAGAAAATCTCGGACAGCGCCGGGTCCTTGGACTGGCAGTCGGCCAGCTTGCCGGGCAGGGTGGCGATGTCGTGCGCCGACTTTTTGCGGGTCATCTCACGGGCTTTGCGGGCTGCCTCGCGGGCCAGGGCTGCCTCGACGACCTTGCCAACAACTTGGCGCGCCAGGGCCGGGTTTTCATCCAGCCACTCGGACAGCTTTTCATTGACCACGTTTTCGACCACCGGGCGCACCTCAGAGGAGACCAACTTGTCCTTGGTCTGCGAGGAGAATTTGGGGTCCGGCACCTTGACCGACAGCACGCAGGTCAGGCCTTCGCGGCTGTCTTCACCCGACAGCGTGACCTTTTCCTTTTTCAAGATGCCGCTGGAGTTAGCATAAGCGTTGATCTGACGGGTCAGCGCGGCTCTGAAGCCTGCCAAGTGGGTGCCGCCGTCGCGCTGAGGAATGTTGTTGGTAAAACAGAGCACCGTTTCGTTGAAGCTGTCGTTCCACTGCAAAGCCACCTCAACGGTGATGCCGTCTTTTTCGGAACCGATGAGTATCGGTGCTTCGATCAGCGGGTGCTTTTTGCGATCCAGGTAGGAGACGAAAGCCGCCAGCCCGCCTTCATAGAACAGCTCGACCACCCGCGGCTCTTGGCCGCGATGATCGGCCAACTGAATGCGCACGCCAGAGTTCAAAAAGGCCAGCTCGCGCAGGCGTCGCTCTAGGGTGTCGAAATCAAAATCGGTCATTGTGAAGGTGTCGGTCGAGGGCAGGAAAGTGACCTCGGTGCCTTTCTTGCCCTCAGCGTCGCCAACGACGGTCAGCGGTGAGACCGTAACGCCGCGCTCAAAGCGGACGTAGTGCGCCTTGCCCTCGCGCCAGATGCGCAGGTCCAGAAAGTCCGACAGAGCGTTGACCACGGACACGCCCACGCCGTGCAGGCCGCCTGAGACCTTGTAGGAGTTCTGGTCGAACTTACCGCCAGCGTGCAGTTGGGTCATGATGACCTCGGCCGCCGACACGCCCTCTTCGGCGTGAATGTCGGTGGGAATGCCGCGCCCGTTGTCGCGCACGGTCGCTGAGCCGTCGGCGTTCAGTTGCACTTCAACCAGGTCACAGTGACCCGCCAAAGCTTCGTCGATGGCGTTGTCCACGGCCTCGTAGACCATGTGGTGCAGGCCTGATCCGTCGTCGGTGTCGCCGATATACATGCCGGGGCGTTTGCGCACGGCATCCAGGCCCTTCAAGACCTTGATCGAACCGGAATCGTAAGCCTGTGGTTCAGGCGTCGTGTTGCTCATCGTCGTACTTTCTGTTGACCTTGGCCCCAAGGGCCGCGGCACTTTTCAGCGCGCCATCTGCGGCGCTGTCTCATATCTGTTGCAAGCGACCTAGGGCGGCGGCAGGTCGTAGGCCTGCAAACTGCCCTCTGAGACCTCAAAAGCCTGAGCTCGCGCCCCCAGGCTGGCAAAGGAGCCCGGCTCAGTGCCGGTCATCCAAACCTGAGCGCCCAGGGCCTCGAGAGCCTCGAACAAGGCGTCGCGTTTGCCTGCGTCAAGGTGGGCTGCCACCTCGTCCAACAGCAGCACGGCTGGCATGGCGCGCAGGCTTGCAATCATGTAAATGTGGCCCAGAATCAGGGCGATAACGAGTGATTTTTGCTCGCCAGTGGAACAAGTTTGCGCGGGCAGGCCCTTGGCCTTGTGAAAGACCAGCAAATCGCTGCGATGGGGCCCAAATTGGGTGCGACCGGTGGCCTGATCCTGCTCGCGACTACGCGCCCAGGTCGATTGCGCCCAGTCTTCTACATCGACAGCGGAGCGTTCCTGCAAGGCCGCCTCGAAGTCACCCTGCAGAGCCAGCTCGGCGCCGGGGAAGGGGCCGAAGTCTTGGGCCAAGCGGCCCGACAGGTGCTCAAGGGCAGACAGGCGCGCTTCGGCGATCGCCACCCCGTGACGGGCCATGGCATCTTCGGTCGCCGCCAACCAGGCCGGGTCGGCGGGCTGGCGGCGCTGGGCGGCATCGCGCAGGATCTTTGAGCGCTGGCGCTGGCTGACCGAATAGGCGTTGAGGTGGCGAGCATGCTGCGGGAAGAGCGCCAGCACCAATTGGTCAAAGAAGGCGCGCCGCTCGCTGGAGGGGCCACGGAACAGGCCGTCTTGCTGCGGGGTCAACCAGGTCAGCGCCACCAGGTCGGCAAAGCCCTGTAAGGACTTGAGCAGCGCGCCGTCCAAGCGGTGCAAGCGCTTGTCACCACCTGCCTCGCGGTAGGAGTGCAGGCGGCGTTCGCCCAGCGGCGTCTGCCAGGTCGAGAAGACCGACCAGGGCAGGGCTTGATCCAGCTTTTGCAGCTCGCTGAGTTGGGCGCCCCGCAGGCCCCGACCCGGCGACAGCAAGGACAAGGCTTCCAGCACGTTGGTCTTGCCGGCACCATTCTGGCCGGTCAGCACGACAAAGCGCGCGTCCAGATCCAGCGTTAAGCTGTCGTAGGAGCGAAAGGCTTGCAGCACCAGGCGCGAGACCCACAGCGGCGGAGTGCGGAACACGGACGGCTCCTTTGTGGCCGCCTGGTTTGGGATCACCTGATCTGGCACCACCTGATCTGGCACCACGTCTCCAAGGGGCGCTTCCTGCTCTGGGGCCACGCGAAGTGGGGCGGCAACCGACATGGTTGCGGCTTAGACCCGCATGGGCATAAGCACGAACAAGGCCGTTGAGTCCTCAGGATCGCAAGCCACGACCGGCGAGGCTGAATCGTTCAAGCGAAACTCAGCCACTTCGCCTTGCAGTTGGCTCAAGATGTCAGATAGGTAGCGCGCATTGAAACCAACGGACATGGCCTCACCGCTAAAGCTGACCTCCAGCTCCTCAAAGGCGCTGCCGACGCCAGCCGAGTTGGATTGCAGGCTCATGGAGCCCGTGTCCAAGCCAAACTTGACGCCGCGTGAGCGGTCTGTAGACACCACCGAGACACGATCGACCGCTTTGGCCAGCGCGCGCGGATCGAAGTTCAACACCTTGTCGTTCTGGCTGGGAATGACCCGCTGATAGTCGGGGAAATTGCCGTCGATCAGCTTGGACGTTAGGGTCAATTGGCCGTGCTTGAGGCGAATTTTGGTCTCGCTAACCGACAGCTCAACGGTCTCTTCGTCGTCCTCGATCATCTTAAAGATCTCGCCGACGGTTTTGCGGGGCACGATTACGCCGGGAATGGTCAGCCCGTGCAGCTCCATGGCGATCTCGCACTTGGCCAGGCGGTGGCCATCGGTGGCAACCGCGCGCAGTCCCTGCGTGCCGTCTTGCTGGAAGGACTCCAAATAGATGCCATTCAGGTAATAGCGGGTCTCTTCGGTCGAGATGGCAAAGCGCGTGCGCTCGATCAACTGCTTCAGGTGTTGACCGGTGACGCCCAAGGCTTCGGGCAGATCGTCGTGTGGGATCGATGGGAAGCCTTCCTTGGCCAGGGTCGGCAGCTCAAAGCTGGAACGGCCCGCAGCGATGCTGCACTGCTGGCTGGCGGGATCCAAACGCATCTCGACCTGCGCACCGTCGGGCAGCTTGCGCACGATGTCGTACAGCATGTGCGCGGACAGCGTTGTGCTGCCCTCTTGGCTGATGGCAGCCTCGACCTGCTCTTCGACGGTCAGATCCATGTCGGTGGCGGTAAAGGTCAGATGCTGGCCTTGGGCCTCGATCAACACGTTGGAGAGAATCGGCACCGTATTGCGCTTCTCGACCACAGAATGCACGTGGTTCAAGACGGAAAGCAGCGTGGCACGTTCGATTGTCAGATGCATGACGGGCTCTTGTTTGGTGGCGCGGCGGCGCGCAAGATAGGCAGGCACGACGGCGCGATTTGAGAGGGCAAAACGAGGGGCTCAACCCGCGAAAATTCCGCAGGCCAAACGGCCCAACACCATAGCACGCTGACCCCACGATGCTAGGATTTGCGCCGCCTTATCCCCTGCCTTCACGCGCCATGTTCAACCACATCGGCTTAGCGTGCATTTTGGCTGGGGTTGCTGCGCCGAGTTCGGCTCTGAAGCGCCAAGACCAGGCCGCCCAACACCAGGCCCCAAAAGGCGCCAGCGATGCCCAGGATCGACACGCCCGAGGCGGTGAGCAGGAAGGTGATGGCGGCAGGCACGCGGCTGCTTTGGTGCTGGAAGGCTGACAACAGTGCGCCGCTGAAGGTGCCCAACAGAGCCAAGCCCGCAACGGTTTGGATCAACAGCACGGGTGCCAGGGCGATGAAGCGCACGCACAGCCCGGCAAACAGCCCCAAGGGGATGAACATGAGGCCCGCCCAGACCGAGGCCCAATAGCGCCGCTTGGGATCGCGGTGCGCGTCACTGCCCGAGCAGAGCGCGGCTGTGATGGCCGCCAGGTTGTTGGCATGCCCGCCAAAGGGCGCGGACAGCAGCCCCGCGACGCCCGACGCGCCCAAGGCCGTCGCGTGGCCTTGTGGGAAGCCATTGAGCCGCAGCGCGGCCTGGCCGGGCAAGTTTTGGCCCGCCATGGTCACCAGATAGAGCGGCAGCGCGAGGCTGGCGGCGGCGGTCAAGCTGAACTGCGGCCAGACCCAAACCAGTGGCGTCCATAGCCCGGCTTGATCGTGCAGCAGCCCGGTCCAATCGGGCCGAATGCCAAAGCTGAGAATGCCGGCAAAAGCCAGCAACGCCGCCGGGACCGCCAGCAGACTGTGGATTTGGCGGGCCAGCAACCAGGCGGCCAGCAAGATCACCCCCCAAAGCGGGTAGAGGCTCAGGGTCTTGAAGGGGGCCAAACAGAGCGGCAGCAGCACACCGGCCAGCATGGCGTGGGCCAGGGGCGCGGGAATGGCGGCCACGGCGCGGGCCAGCGGGCGAATCATGCCGGTCAGGGCCAGCAGGATCGAGGCGATGATGAAGGCCCCCACCGCCGCTGCAAAGCCACCCTCAATGGGTCCGGTGGCGACCAATAGGGCGGCACCACTGGTGGACCAGGCCAGCGAATAGGGGCGGCGGAAGGCAAGGCTGAGGACGATGGCAAAGACGCCCTTGGTGATCGAAAGCGCCATGAGCCCGGAGGCCACTTGCTCAGGGCTGGCGCCGACGGCGGCCAGGCCCTGCATGATGACCGAGAAGGAGGAGGCGGTGCCGACCAGCGCCACCATCATCCCCATCAACAAACTGGACCAAGCCAGGTCGCGCCACCAGGTCTGCCAGGGCCTGGACGCGCGCGGCGCGGTGCCTGAGGGGTCGGGGCGAGGAGGACGAGGCATGGGACAAGGGCACGGTTGTAGGTGGCGGAAGGCGTGACGGCGGGCGCAGCGCCCAGAAGCAGCGCCCAGAAGCAGCACGCACCGGGGATCAGAGCCCGAAAACGGCGGTTAAAGCAAGCACCAAAGCCCGGTCGTCGGCAAAGCGCCTGGGCCCTTCCTAAAGCCGCGCCGCTCCTGACCATGCCAAGCCGCGCCAAGCGACGACTCTATCTGTTTTGCAGCCTCAGGACGGATGCGCGAGGGCGCAAAAAAAAGGCGGCCCTGCGCAAACAGTGACCGCCTAGACTAAAGGTAGAACGAACGGACCCCACCTTTAAACTCTCAAAGTCTTGAAGCCTGCGCTTGCCTTGTCGGGAAGCGCAGAGCCCCCTTATTCGCGCAGAGAGCGCTCCAGCAGCTCGACATCCTCGCGGAAGGCACGGTCCATCTTGCACAGCTCTTCGACGCGGCGCACGGCGTGCATCACGGTCGTATGGTCGCGTCCGCCGAATTTCCGGCCGATGTCCGGCAACGAGCGGTTGGTCAGCACCTTGGACAGATACATGGCGATCTGGCGGGGGCGCGCGACAGAGCGGGCGCGGCGGGCTGACGTCATGTCAGACAAGCGCATGTTGAAGTGGGTTGCGACCCGCTTTTGAATATCGTCGATGGTCACGCGGCGATCGTTGGCCTTGAGCAAATCCGCCAACAGCTCGCGTGCAGTGTCGATGGTGATTTGACGGCCCATCAAGGAGGCATGTGCCACCAGGCGGTTCAAGGCGCCCTCAAGCTCGCGCACGTTAGAGGTAATAGATTGTGCCAAGAACTCCAGAACGGAAGTCGGCACGTCAACGCCCCGCGACGCGGTCTTTTGCTGCAAAATGCCCAGGCGCAGCTCGTAGGAGGTGGGGTGGATGTCTGCCACCAAGCCCCAGCCCAAACGCGAGCGCAGGCGATCTTCCATGCCTGTTAGCTCAGTCGGGCTCTTATCCGCCGAGATTACCACCTGACGATTGCGGTCGACCAAGGCGTTGAAGGTATGGAAAAATTCTTCCTGCGTGGATTGACGATTGCCGATGAACTGAATGTCATCGATCATCAAAACATCGACGTTGCGGAAGGATTCTTTAAAGGCCACCGTGCTGCGCTCGCGAATCGAGCGAATGAACTGGAACATGAACTGTTCGGCGGTCAGATAGACCACTTTGCGCTCAGGCTGGTGGGTGCGGATGTGCCAAGCGATGGCGTTCATCAGGTGGGTTTTACCCAGGCCAACGCCAGAATAAAGGAACAGCGGATTGAAGCCGACCTGCGCGTTTTCAGCTACACGACGCGAGGCGGTATAGGCCAGCTCGTTGGTGCCATCGACGACGAAGGTTTCAAAGGTCAGGCGTTGGTCCAATTGGGCGGAGATATCGCCGCTGGCGAACAATCCGCCGCTCAGCGAAGCAGCGCCTTCGGCCCCGCTGAGGGACGGCGCACCAGCGCTGTCTGCCAAGCCAGGCGCCTTGAAATCGGGGTTCCCAGCCAGCGCTTCAGCGTCGCCAGGGGCGCGCGGCGGTCGACTAGTTGCAGACTTGGGCTTGACGATCACATCAATAGCGAGCACTTTTGGCATCTCGCGCTTACACTGCGCCAAGATTTTGTCGCTGTAATTGCTGCGTACCCAGTCGCGGATAAAGCGGCTGGTCGCCACGAGCGTCAGTTTACCGGCCTCAAACTCGCCCAGCGAGATCGGGGTAATCCACGATCGATAGTTGGTGTCGCCAAGCTCTTTTCGAAGAGAAGCAGTGACGGTCTGCCATCCCTCTTCTAACCAAGCTCGGTCTAACTCGTCGGTCATTCCGTTCGAAATCCCATGCACTCAAAAGATTACCGCTTGCTTCCGGGGCTTCCCTGGCACCCGGTACGGCTTTTTCATATTGATCAAATCGCTCCGCAATACGCACCCGCTCTTCGGCGGATTATGCTCGCACACTGCCCTCCACCACGATTGCAAGACAACCGTGCGGCTAGGTTCCGAACCTAGTGAAGCAGACCTGGCATATCAATCGAAAAGAGCGCTTGACAGCCAAACGATCGCGTCGAGGTTGTTGTGCCTGGGGAAAACTAGGCACAAAAAAAGGAGAGGCGGAGCCTCTCCTTTGCATAGGTCGTGCAAAGCTGCACGCTTGGCGCGAGTCCGCGCGTCAGCCCATGGATTTGATCCGAGAGGATAGGCGCGACAGTTTGCGTGACACCATGTTCTTATGGAAAACGCCCTTGGTCACGCCGCGTTGCATTTCGGGTTGAGCGTTTTTGAAAGCTTCGGCAGCTGCATCCTTGTCGCCAGCCGCAATCGCAGCTTCGACTTTCTTGATGAAGGTACGCACGCGCGAACGGCGGGCGCGGTTGATAGAGGTCCGGCGCTCGGCTGTGCGAATGCGCTTACGGGCCTGTGGCGAATTTGCCATGGAGACATGTTCCTTATGGTACGAGTTCTTTCACGTTACCGCGGTCTATAAGATAGCTGTGGATACCTCGTCAAGCGGGGCGATGGGCTCACCGCCCCAGAAACAGCGAAAGATCGGGCTGCGAGCTGCTTTTGGCGCGGCTCTTGGCCGGTCAAGGCGGTCACTTGACCTTTGGTGCCCGCTATTAAGATTGACACTCTGGGCAAAGGAAGGAGCTGCGACCGGCCTGTTGCAAGCGTTGGAGTCGCGCGTCGCAGCGCGGGCAGGCGTCTCCTTCGCGGCCATAGACCTGCCACTGGTGCGAAAAATACCCCAGGCTGCCGTCCACCTGCTTAAAGTCACGCAAGGACGAGCCCCCAGCGGCGATGGCTTGTTCAAGTACTGCGACCAGAGCCGCGTGCAGGCGTTGGCAGTCCTTCAGGCTGAGGCTGGCACCGGGCCGCGTCGGGTGGATCGCAGCGGTAAACAACGCCTCGCAGACATAGATATTGCCTAGGCCCGCCACCAGGCGCTGATCCAACAACAAGCCCTTGATTGGCGCGCGGCGGCTCTTAATGGCCGCGAACAAGCCCTCGGGCGTGAAGCCCTCACCCAGCGGCTCAGGGCCAAGTGCCGCAAGCGACTTGTGTTGGTCGCGGTTCTGGGCGTCCAGCAGGTCGACAAAACCAAAGCGGCGCGGGTCATAAAAGCGGATGTCGGCCCCGTCCTCGGTCTGCCACTGGATATGGTCATGCTTGGCGATGGGCTCGTTGGGGTTGATGCGCAGCCGCCCCGACATGCCCAGATGCATCAGCATGATGCGCCCGGAAGTCAGGTGCCACAGCATGTATTTTGCGCGCCGCTCCAACCGCTCGACGCGTTGGCCCTGCATGGCTTGTTGCAGGTCGGCGGGGATGTCAAAGCGCAGGTTGGGGCGAAAGGCCCGCACCAAGGCCAGCCGCTGGCCCGCGATAAAGGGCTCTAGCCCGCGCAAGGTGGTTTCGACTTCGGGCAATTCGGGCATGCAAGACTCTCAGGGCTAGGACAAAATGGCCTTGGGCAAGACACAGCATTGGCACTAGGGTGGCACTCGGGCGGCACAGCGCGCAAGCACTATAGCGCCGCCGAACCCTCGAGCCACCGCCAATCGAGCCACCGCCAATCGAGCCAGCCACAAGAGCCTTTGCTATGTCAGACCCCCGCGCAGACACCCAAAGCCCAGCAGATCCGAGCCCAGCAGATCCGAGCCCAGCAGATCCGAGCCCAGCAGATCATAGCCAAGCCACCACCCACTTTGGCTTCAAGGACGTGCCCTTGGAGGAAAAAGCAAGCATGGTGCACGGCGTCTTCACCTCGGTCGCCAGCTCCTATGACCGCATGAACGATGTCATGTCGTTCGGCGTGCATCGCTTGTGGAAAGCCCATCTGATCAACTGCATACGTCCGCGCGCCAGCGAGCGTTTTTTGGACGTAGCGGGCGGCACGGGCGATATTGCTTTTGCGATTGGCCGCGCTGCCGAACAAGAGGCGCGCCGTCGCCGTTTGCCCATCGACACCCGCGCGGATGTCACCGTTTGCGATCTGACCGAATCCATGCTGGTCGAGGGCCAAGCGCGCGCCCAGCGCCTTGATGTGCCCTACCCGCAATATCAGACGCGCTACTCCTGGCTCTGCGGCACGGCGACGGGGCTGGCGCTGCCGGATCGGCAATTCGATTGCTATACGATCTCATTTGGCCTGCGGAACGTGGACGAGCCGCAAAAGGCGCTGAACGAAGCCTATCGGGTGCTGAAGCCCGGCGGGCGCTTCTTCTGCCTGGAGTTCTCGCAGGTCGTGCTGCCGGGCTTCGACAAGCTCTATGACGCCTATTCTTTTAACGTCATTCCGCGCATGGGTCAGTTGGTGGCGGGCGACCGCGAGTCCTATCAGTACCTGGTCGAGTCTATCCGCAAGTTCGCCAAGCAAGACGCGCTGGAGGACATGATGCGCCAGGCGGGCTTTGAGCGCGTGTCGCACACCAACCTGTCGGGCGGCATTGCGGCCATCCACACCGGCTGGCGACTCTAGGGCCCTATGTCGATCTTGCCCCCCTTTGCGCAGCTCTGGCGTTTGCTGCGGGTCTTGCGCCGCCACGACGCGCTGGAGATCTTTCAACCGCTCGCGCCTGAAGCGGGCCTGGGGGCGCTGGCCTTTGGTCTGCTGCGTGGACGGGTGCGCAAGCCTGAGCTGGGTCTGCGCCCGGGCCAGCGACTCGCGGCCGCCTTGGTTGAGCTGGGCCCGTCCTACATCAAGGCGGGGCAACTTCTGGCGACCCGCGTGGACCTGATCGGCGAGCAGGGCGTCATGGACCTGACCGCCTTGCAGGACCGTTTACCGGGTTTTGACTTCGCCATCGTGTGCCAAGAGATCGAGCGTCAGTTTGAAGCCCCACTTGAGAGCCTGTTTGCCTCGTTTGAAGAAGAAGCCTTGTCGGCGGCATCAGTGGCGCAGGTGCATTTTGCGGTCACCAAGGACGGCGCACCGGTAGCGGTCAAGGTCTTGCGTCCCGGCATTCGCCGCGCCTTTGCCCGCGATCTCAAGCTGTTCCGCTGGCTGGCACAGCTTACGGCCTGGCTGCCGGGTACCCGCTCGCTCAACGCTCCGGGTCTGCTGGCCGTCTATGAGCGCCAGTTGGCCACCGAGACCGATCTGCGGCTGGAAGCTGCGGCCATGGAGACTTTCTTCGCCTACAATGAACACGAGCCGCGGATCGTTATCCCGCGTGCGCGTTGGGATTTGACCGCCCGCACGGTGCTGACCATGAGCCGCGTTGAAGGCGTGTCCATGAACGACCGCGAGGGGCTGATCGCCGCTGGGCACGATCTTGAGCAGATCTTTGGCCAGGCCGCCGAGCTGCTGTTCTTGTCGATCTTCCGCGATGGCTATTTCCACGGCGACCAACACGGCGGCAATCTGTCGATCACCGACCAAGGCCAGGTGGCGCTGGTCGATTACGGCATTATGGGCGCGGTGGCTTGGCCGCTGCGGGTCTTTTTGGCCGACGTGCTGATGGCCTTATTGCAGCGCGACTACCGCGCCATTGCCCAGCGTTTTTTGGACGAGGGCTATTTGCGCCGGGCCGACGACTTGGATTTCTTCGCCTTGTCGTTGCGCGCGGTCTGCGAGCCCATCATTGGCCAACCGCTGGAACGGGTGTCGTTCGGGCGCTTGGTGGGCCAACTGCTGGGCATGGGGCGCGCCTTTAACTTCGTGGTGCAGCCCGAATTGTTCATCTTGCAAAAGAATATGATCATGGCCGAGGGCATTGCCCGGCGGGTCGCGCCCGGGGTCAATATCTGGACCTTGGCCCAGCCCTTGATCGAATCCTGGATGCTGGAGCATCGCGGCCCCAGAGCGCGCGTCAAAGAAGAGCTGGAGCGCGGTCTTGCCAGTCTGCGCCGCCTGCCGGATCTGGCCGACAAGCTGGAGGCTGATTTGGATCGCCGCCAGGCGGCCAGCGCTGCGCCCGCTCGCTGGGCACGCGGGCTGCCCCTGTTTGTTGGGCTTGGCTTGGGATCAGCCGCAGGCCTGGCGCTGGTGCTGGTGGCGGCTGCGCTGCTCTAGCGCTGAACCCAGCAGACCTTGACCCGGTGCGGCTGGCAGTCCTACATGAGCCTCTTGCTCTTGGCACCCACTGCCAGAGCGCGAAAGGACGAGCTGATGGTGCTGACCGGCAAACGCATTCTCTTGATCATCGGTGGCGGAATTGCCGCTTACAAGGTGTTGATCCTCATTCGACGCTTGCGCGATTCAGGAGCGACTGTGCGCTGCATCCTGACCAAGAGCGGCGCGGAGTTCGTCACGCCGCTGTCGGTATCGGCCTTGAGCGAGCAGCCGGTTTATCAAGAGCTGTTCTCGCTGACCGACGAGGCAGAGATGGGCCACATTCGCCTGTCGCGTGAAGCCGACCTGGTGGTGGTGGCTCCGGCCACGGCCAACCTTATGGCGCGCGCGGCTCAAGGCTTGGCAGACGATTTGGCCACCACTTGCCTGCTGGCCAGCTCTGCGCCCCTGATGCTGGCCCCGGCAATGAACGGCTATATGTGGGCGCATCCAGCGACCCAGGCCAACGTGGCGCAGCTGGCCGAACGCGGCGCGCAGATCGTTGGCCCCGATGCGGGCGATTTGGCCTGCGGTGAGGTCTCGCTGGGGCGCTTGGCCGAGCCTGAGGCCATCCTGGCGGCGATCGTGGAGCGGCTCGCTCCGACCGCCATGCCCCTCGCTGGCAAGCGCATTTTGGTCACCGCTGGCCCAACACGCGAAGCCCTGGACCCGGTGCGCTATGTCTCGAACCACTCGTCGGGCAAGCAGGGCTTCGCCATTGCCGAGGCCTTGGCGACCTTGGGTGCGCAGGTGGCTTTGGTGGCTGGACCAGTCAACCTGGCCACCCCGCCCGGCGTTGATCGCGTCGATATCGAGAGTGCCGATGATATGCTGGCGGCCTGCCGAGCGGCGTTGCCGGTCGATGCTGCGATTTGCGCGGCGGCGGTGGCCGACTGGAAGGCCGAGATCGCACCGCAAAAAATGAAGAAGAGCGGCGACGGCTTGCCGGTCATCACCTGGCAGCAAAACCCGGATATCCTTGCGACCTTGAGCCAGGGCGCGCAGCGTCCGGGCCTGGTGGTGGGCTTTGCTGCAGAGACCCAGACCGTGATCGCGCACGCCCAAGCCAAGCGCGCGCGCAAAGGCTGCGACTGGATTTTGGCCAACGATGTCAGCGCCGAGCGTGGTGTGTTCGGCGGTGATGCCAACCAGGTGCATCTGATCGACGGCGAAGGCGTTGAAACCTGGCCGCAACTCAGTAAGACCGAGGTGGCCGCGCGCCTGGCCGAGCGGGTTGCAGCCGCGCTTAGCGCGACCTAAGTTGGCCGGGTTCACCAGCTTGGCCCCTAAGTGAGACTTTCTATGCAAATCGACTTTATGCCTTTAGAGCACGGCCGCGACTTGCCGTTGCCCAAATACGAAACCGCAGGCTCGGCCGGCATGGACCTGATGGCCGCCGTGAGCCAGACGCTGACCTTGGAGCCCGGTGCACGCGCGCTGCTGCCCTGCGGCTTTGCCATGGCGCTGCCGAGCGGCTATGAGGCGCAGGTGCGGCCCCGCTCGGGCCTGGCGGTGCGCCAAGGGCTGACTGTGCTGAACGCGCCTGGCACGGTGGACAGCGACTATCGCGGCGAAATCTGCGTGCCGCTGATCAATCTGGGCCAAGAGCCGGTGGAAATTACGCGCGGCATGCGCATTGCCCAGATGGTGATTGCGCCAGTCGAACAAGCCCGCTGGCACGTGACCGAAGCCCTGGATGACACGCAAAGAGGGGCGGGTGGCTTTGGCTCGACGGGTATCGGAACTTCGGGCCAATGACCGACACGGCCGCACCTCATCTGCAAGAGCTAAGCGACGCCCAGATCGAGCGCTATGCGCGCCATTTGGTGCTGCCCCAGATCGACGAAGACGGCCAGCTGACCCTGCTCAACAGCCGGGTTGCGGTGGTGGGTGGCGGTGGGCTGGGCTGCGCGGTGGTGCAGAGCCTGGCGGCGGCGGGCCTGGGCCACATCACGGTCTTTGACCCCGATGTTGTGGAGCTGTCCAACCTGCAGCGCCAAGTCTTGCACACCACTGCCGACATCGGTCAGCCCAAGGTGGCCTCGATCCGCGCGGCGGTGGCGGCGCTCAACCCAGATGTGACGCTTGAAGCCCGCCAAATCGCGGTGACCGCCGAGGCCGCGCGCGCGCAGCTCGCCGGTTTTGATGTGATCGTGGACGGCTGCGACAATGCTCCGACCCGCCTGGCGGTGGCCGATGCTGCCGAGGCGCTTCGCCTACCGCTGGTGACGGGCGCCATCTTTCAGTGCGAAGGGCAAATGACGACGCTCAAGCCCTATGAGCCTGGCATGCCGCGCCTGCTTGACTTTTTCCCCGACCTCGCCAGCCCGCGTCCAGGTCAGTCCTGCGCCGAGGTCGGCGTTTTTGCCCCGCTCTGCCCTTTGCTGGGCGCGTGGATGGCCAGCGAGGTCATCAAGGAGCGCTTAAGCCTTGCACAGAGTCCGGGTCTTGCGCGGGGTGAGGGCCTTGCACGGAGTGAGGGCCTTGCACGGAGTGAGAGCCTTGCACGGAGTGAGGGCCTTGCACGGAGTGAGGGCCAAGGCCTAACCGGTCGTCTGTTGATGCTGGACCTCATGGCAGCGCGGGTGCGGGTCTTTGCACTGGAGCCGACCGCGAAAACGTTGCCATCACAGCCGCTATGACAAAACGGCTGACCATCGCAAACTCCACAGTCAAACTCCACAGTCAAACTCCATCGTCGCACAAAACCGCAAATTCAGGCCTTGATCATAACGGATATTCTAGCCGCGTGATTGGCGCGCCTGGAAAACAAAACCGGAGCGACACAAGCGAGGCCGGCGAGAGCCAGAAACACCAGCGTAGTCGCGTCGCTCCTAGCCGCTCTAGGCCTTGATTCGACTCCCATCGCACCGACGTGTCAGAGCGCTTCCTGCGGCGAGAATCTCAGGCCATCCAGGCGTTTTCGATCACCTGGGTTTGGTTGTTTTCATCCAGCAGGACAGCGTCAAAGCGGCAGACAGCGGCCTGCCATTCGGGGCGTTCAGCCAGCCAGAGTTCGGCGGCCCGTGCGATGCGAGCCTGCTGGCGCGCTTGCAGGGATTCGGCGGCCAGCGCCAAGGTCTTACGACGTTTGACTTCGGCGAACACGATGACATGACCCCACAGGGCGTGCGGCTGGCGGACAATCAGATCGATTTCCCCGCCCTCGGTGCGGCACCGCTGCGCCAGGACTTCGCCGCCGCCCCGGCAATAGAGATCGCGCGCTTGGGCTTCACCCGCCAATCCGGCCTGGTAACTGGTCTGATTTATGCTGTCGCTAGCGGTTTTCATCTTTGATTTTCAGCGCACGTTCGTAGACAAGTTTTTTCTTTGTTCCACTTACGTTTGTGACATAGGCCACCGCATCTTTCAAGCTGTTTTCCGCAAGCGCACGCCGCAACATCGCATCTAGGTTCTCTTCGCTTGGTCCAGGGTCGTCAAACGGCGGCCCGATCAGCACCACGATTTCCCCTTTCGGCGCGCCTTGCTCCTGATAGTGCTGAGCCAGCGTTGACAAGTGACCCCGTCGGGTCTCTTCATAGAGCTTGGTGAGTTCGCGGCTGACGGCGGCGGGGCGATCGCCCAGGGCTTCGGCGGCATCGGCCAGCATGGCTGCCAATCGCGAGGGCCCTTCATAGAAAATCAAGCTGCCGGGTACTTGCGCCAGTTCGGCCAGCGCCTTGCGCCGCGCACCGCTCTTGGGCGGCAGAAAGCCCGCAAACATAAAGCGATCGCTGGGCAGCCCCGCCAGCACCAGCGCCGTGGTCGCGGCGGTCGGGCCGGGCACGACCTGCGGCTCCAGCCCCTCGGCGATCACCGCCTGCACCAGCTTATAGCCGGGGTCCGAGATCAGGGGCATGCCCGCGTCGCTGACCAGGGCCAGGTTTTGACCGGCCTCTAGTGCCTCCAGGATGCGTGGACGCAGGGCTTCGGCGTTGTGCTCGTGGTAGGCGCGACACGGCGTCTTGATGCCAAAGTGGTTGCAGAGCTTGCCCGTTATCCGCGTGTCCTCGCAATAGATGACATCTGCGGCGGACAGGGCAGCTTGCGCGCGCGCGCTCAGGTCGCCTAGGTTGCCAATCGGCGTGCCGACGATGGTAAAGCTGCCTGAAGCAGTGCTGCCGAGCTTGCCAGACATGGGGCCTCCTGATGAGAAAATGCGAGCTAAAGAACCAGAGCGCCCAGAATGGCGTCCAAGCGCTCGATCCCTTTATCACTGGCAACCAGAGTGCGCGCTTGCTCCGTGCCCTGCAAGGACAGATCGCCCGATTGGCACAGCCGCTCGATCATGGCCAGGTCCAGCAAGGCCGCGACCGGGCGACCCGCCAGAGCTTCCAAGCGAGCCAGCGGCAGGCCTTCGCGCAGGCGCAGGCCCATGATCAGCGCCTCCTGCCAGGCGTCGTCGGGCTCCAAGTTCTGCCAATGGCGGGTGGCGTGGCCCTGGTCGTTGCACAGCGCCAGCCAGGCGGGCGGGGCTTTGTGCTGGCGGCTGGCCCAGCGCTGGCCGTTGAGCGTCAGGCGGCCATGCGCGCCTGGTCCAACGCCCACGTAATCCTGGTAGCGCCAATAACACAGATTGTGCCGCGATTCTTGACCCGGCTTGGCGTGGTTCGACACCTCGTAGGCGGGCAGACCAGCGGCGGCCAGGCGCTGGCGGGTGGCAAGAAACAGGTCGGCAGCGATCTCATCATCCAGGGGTTGCCACAGGCCGCGCCGCACGTCCGAGGCAAAGACCGTGTTGGGCTCGATGGTCAGTTGGTAGAGCGAGATATGGTCGGGCTTCAGAGCCAGCGCGCGATCCAACTCGGCCAGCCAAGCGGCCAGACTCTGCTGCGGTCGGGCATAGATCAAGTCCAGCGATGCGCGGTCAAACAGGCCCCGGGCCAGCTCCCAGGCGGCCAGCCCCTCTGCCGCGGAGTGTTGGCGGCCCAAAAAGCGCAGGTCGGCGTCGTCGAGCGCCTGCAAGCCCACCGACACGCGGTTGACCCCCGCAGCCTTGTAGCCGGCAAAGCGCGCGGCCTCGGCAGAGGTAGGGTTGGCCTCCAGCGTGATTTCGGCGGCCTCGGCAAAGCCCCAGAGCCGGTCGATGGTCTCCAGCAGGCCCGCCACCAGCCCTTCGGGCATCAGCGAGGGCGTGCCGCCGCCAAAAAACACCGAGGTCACGGGCCGGTTGGGGCTGAAGGCGGCAAAGTGGGTCAGCTCACTTTGGTAGGCCTTGAGCCAGGCCTTGGGGTCCGGGGTCTGCTCGGCGACAAAGGAATTGAAGTCGCAATAAGGGCACTTGGCCTTGCAAAAGGGCCAGTGCAGATAGACCGCAAAGGCGGAGTTTGGTGGGGCTATAGCCGCCATCTAGGCCCGAGCAGTCGCAAAACAGGCGGCGATCAATTGCTCAAAGGCAAGGGCGCGGTGGCTCATGGCCTGCTTGGCTGCGGGCTCCATCTCGCCGAAGGTCTGGGTGAAGCCATCGGGCTGGAACACCGGATCATAGCCAAAGCCATGCTGGCCGCGCATTTCCGTGGCCACCTGGCCCTTGACGCGGCCTTCAAAGCTCTCGCAGTGGCCGTCGGGCCAGGCTAGGGTCAGCGCGCAGATAAAGGCCGCGCGCCGCTGGCTGTCACCGCTGGCCGCCAGCTCGTCTAGCACGCGCTGCATGGCGGGCTTGAAGTCCTTGCCCGGTCCCGCCCAACGCGCGGAATAGATGCCCGGTGCGCCGCCCAGAGCATCGACCGCAAAGCCGCTGTCGTCGGCCAGCGCCAACAGGCCCGAGGCCTTGGCGGCCGCCCGTGCCTTCAGCTCGGCATTGCCGATAAAGCTGTCCTCGGTCTCCTCGGGCTCGGGCAGATCCAGCTCAGCGGCCGATAGGACGCTGAGGCCATAGGGGGCCAGCAGTTCGCCGATTTCCCGCACTTTGCCGGGGTTGTGGCTGGCGATCACCAGCTTGTCTTCGCTCACGCGGCGCATGCTCGCCTCTCCTTAGCCCAAGTTGAACAGCGCTTGATGCTGGGCGCGCACCAGTTCGCTGATGCCCTTTTCTGCCAGGTCCATCATGGCGTTGAACTGGTCGCGCCGGAAGGGCTCTTCTTCGGCGGTGCTCTGGATCTCCACCAGCCCGCCGCGTCCGGTCAGCACAAAGTTGGCGTCGGTCTGGGCGCTGCTGTCCTCGGCGTAATCCAGGTCCAAAACCGCCGCGCCTTCATAGAGCCCGCAAGACACAGCGGCCACCTGATCGGTCAACGGCAGGGTCTCGAGCGCCTTGATCGACTGCAAGTGACTGCATGCCAGGTGCAGCGCTACATAGCCGCCGGTGATCGACGCGCAGCGGGTGCCGCCGTCGGCCTGGATGACATCGCAATCCACCTTGATCTGACGTTCGCCCAGCGCGACCAAGTCGGTCACGGCGCGCAAAGAGCGGCCAATCAAGCGCTGGATTTCCTGCGTGCGGCCCGATTGCTTGCCTTTGGCAGCTTCGCGATCCATGCGGCTGTCGGTTGAGCGGGGCAGCATGCCGTATTCCGCCGTCACCCAGCCCTTGCCACTGCCACGCAGCCAAGGCGGGATGCGCTCGTCAACGCTGGCGGTGCAGAGCACATGTGTGTCACCCATCTTAATCAGGCAGGAGCCCTCGGCGTACTTGTTGACGTGGGGTTCAATGATGACGCTGCGCAGAGCGTCAACTTTGCGGCCAGAAGGACGTGACATGACGAGTGGCTTTCACTTCAAGAATTGACGTTGATTGGGGGCTTGCTTACATGGGAAGTGATGCCAGGAAAAGCCCTTTGCCCGGCGCAGCGATTGTTTGTTCCTAGGCCCCACTCCGCTTATGCCCCAAGATCGAGACATTGCCGATATTCTGACCAGCATCTCGCCGCGTGCCCAAGAGGTGATGCGCGAGATCGCCTTGGCCTACGTCGAGCGTGGTGAGCCGGTGGGTTCGCGCACCTTATCCAAGCTGAGCCACCTGGAGGCCTCGCCCGCTACCATCCGCAATGTCATGGCCGACTTGGAGGAGCTGGGGCTGCTCTATTCGCCCCACACCTCGGCCGGGCGTTTGCCGACCGAGACCGGTTTGCGGCTGTTTGTCGAGGGCTTGATGCAGGTGGGCACCGTCAGTCGCCAGGACCGCGAGCGCATCGAGCGGCAATGCGCTGAGCGCGGCAGCCGGGCCAGCGATGTGATCGACAGTGCCTCAACCGCGCTGTCGGGCCTGTCGGGCTTTGCTGGGCTGGTAGCCTCGCCCAAGACCAACGCGCCCCTCAAGCAGATCCAGTTCACCATGCTGAGCGACGAGCAGGCGCTGGCCATCTTGGTGCTGGCCGATGGTACAGTGGAAAATCGCCTGCTGCGCTTGCCGCCGGGCATGCCGACCTCGGCACTGGTGACGGCGGGCAACTATTTAACCCAGCGGCTTGGCGGTCTGACGTTGGCCGAAGCCCGCGCAAAGATCCTAAATGACATGGAACAGGACCGCGCCGCCTTGGATGGCCATATCCAAAAGCTGGTCGAGCTGGGGATTGCCACGCCCTCGGCGGATGGCCACGACGCGGGCGTGCTGATCGTCAAAGGCCATCTCAATTTGTTGGACGGCGTGGAGGCGGTGGCCGACTTGGCGTCGGTGCGTGCGCTGATGCGCTCGCTGGAGTCCAGTCAAACCTATCTCAAGCTGATGGAGGCCGCCGATCAAGCCGACGGCGTGCGCATCTTCATCGGCTCAGAGACCGAACTGTTCGGCCTGTCCGACTGCTCGGTGGTGATCAAACCCTACCGCAATGCCGACCAACACATCATTGGCGCGGTTGGGGTAATTGGTCCCTTGCGCTTGAATTACGGGCGCATCATACCCATGGTGGATTACACGGCTGATGTCATGGGACGGCTCTTGTCTTAGCCAGCCTCACCTTTGAACTTGAAGCAGCCTTGAAGCGCTGCAAACAAGTCGCCACTTTCGAATTCCCAAACGATGGAACGCTGCAAATCTATGTCACACACCGATACTGAAAACGGCCAAGTTCAAGACGCCGCCGAAGAGGCACTGATGGATCAAGACGCCCCGAACGAAGAGGGCGAGCAAGACGCGCCGGTAGAGGGCGAGGAAGAGGCGCTGGCACTGAGCATTGAAGACCAATTGGCTGAGGCTTTGGACGAAATCGAAGCCCTGAGGTCCGAGATGGACGCGCACCGAGACCGGGCTCTGCGGGCTGTAGCCGAGGCGGAAAACACGCGCCGCATCGCCCAGCGCGACCGGGAGAACGCCGCTAAGTATGCCGCCGAGCCGCTGGCCAAGGACCTGCTGGAAGTGGGCGAGAACCTGAAGCGTGCGCTCAGCGCGGTTGATCCGGGTGAGGCCGAGGCCAACGCAACGCTGAAACAGGTCGTCCAGGGGCTGACCATGGTCCAACGTGAGTTTGAGGCCGCCTTTGCCAAGCATCAGATCGAGATCATTGATCCTCTGGGTGAGGCCTTTGACCCCAACGCGCATCAAGCTATGGGGGAGATGGTCACCGATCAGGTCGAGCCCGGAAAGGTCGCGGTCTGTTTTGCGCGGGGTTACAAGCTGCGCGATCGCTTGCTGCGCCCGGCCATGGTGCAATTGGCCAAAGCGCCGGAGTAAGGCCCGGCGTCCAGCGAACACACCGCGCCCACATGACGAAAAAAGCCCGAGGCAGGCAGGCTGCGCTCGGGCTTTTTGTGACACTATTGCAAATCCACCTTCGGGGTTTGCGTTAGAGGTTCGACAGCTCGTAAATGGCGGTCATCTCTTCGAACACCTCCGGCGTCAGCTCACCGGTCTGCGCCAAGCCGTGCATCTCCTGAAACTCGACGATCGCCAGGCGGTAGGCATCGTCAGCAATACCGTCTTGCGGTCCTGGGTCTATATCCAGGCCCGCCAACATGGTCTCGACCGTTGCGATGCTCTCTGGTGTCTCCAGAGGGTTGCCCGAAAAGGGGTTGAACAAATAGAGCAAGACCGCCAGCACAAGCACGCCGACCGCGATTGATCCAGCGGGCATGAGCCATTTAGAGGACAAGGAGAGGCCAGCAAAGGGGCCGCGATTCAGGCCTGGCGATATCAAGCTTTGACCGGCGCCCAGAGCACCGCTACCCGGTTGGCCGGTGTAGGTGTCATCACCCAGGTCATCGACATAACCTTGAGAGTCGTAATTCGAGCTGGCGTAAGCTTGTGACCCATAGTCCTGCGCGCCGTAGCCCTGAGAGTCATAAGCCTGAGAATTGTAAGCCTGCGAGTCGAAGCTTTGGGTATCGTCGTAGCTCTGAGTGTAGTCGCTCGCGTAGCCAGTATCATAGGACTGGCTTCCCAAGCTCGGGTCATGGAAGCCGCCATCAGAACCGGCTAGATCGGCTGTCCGGTTGGCGAAGCGCGAGCGCCATCCAGACGCCGGGCGCCCCTCGCCAGTGGCAGCTTGGCTTGTCGGCGTGCCGTAACCCTGGGAGTCGTAACCTTGGGAATCGTAGCCCTGGGAGTCGTAACCCTGGGAGTCGTAACTCTGGGAGTCATAGCCAGCGTTCTCGAAGCCTGAGGTCTCAAAGCCCTTATCAGAATAGCCCTGATCAGAATAGCCCTGATCAGAATAGCTCTGGCTATCGTAACTCTGTTCGCCATAGGCTTGATCGCCATAGGTCGCCTCGCCGTACGCGGTGTCACCGTATCCGTCGCCGTAGTCGCCACCTGCGCCCGCTTGATAGCTGTCATCTAGGCCTGCAGCGTCGTAGTCCTGGGCCTCAAAGCCAGCCTCGCCGTTTGCAGGCTCTGGCTTTGAGCGTGAAAACGATAGTGATTCGCTGAAACGCGAAGCGATGCGTTCGCGCAAGCTACTTGGCTCTTCGTATGCTTGGTCATGACCATAGGGGTCGCTGGCGGCATCGACGCCCGGCTCATAGCCTTGCTCGCCTTCCAGCTGGTAGTCTGAATTTGGATCGAAGCTGGCGACCTCGTCGCGCGGGGCAGGGGCCTCGTCGAAAGCATCGCTTGAGTAGACCTTCGGGCCGTCCTCGCCGCTTGCTGAGCTGCGCAGTGGGTTGGCAGCGGCTGGCTCAAAGCCAAAGGAGCCGGCGCCCGATCCAGAGGGGCGCCCAAAGCTGCTGCCGTATCGTTTGCTATCGCTGCTCATGCCGTTTCCTACTGCTGTCATAATCCTTCCTGCGGTGGCGAGGCTTGGTGCCATCCAGGGGCGGGTCCATTCGAAGTGAGTAGACTTAAAGACTAGACTAGGAGAGCCCTGGGGTCGCGACCAAGAACAAATCTTGACAATATTGTGGGTATTTTTGCCAAAATCGGCCAATTCTTTCGTGGCTTTGCGGCCAAGACGCAAAGCTGGTCGGCTTCAGACTAAGGCCAAGGCCCTGTTGGCAGGGCTGTGGGCGAAGAGCGCGATAAAATCGGCATTTTCCTTCATTTTTCCGCTTGAATCCGCAAAAGATCGGGGCTACATAGCAAGCCCTCGTTGGGGTATAGCCAAGTGGTAAGGCAGCGGTTTTTGGTACCGCCATTCCCTGGTTCGAATCCAGGTACCCCAGCCATCTCTTCCTTTTAAGATTGTAGACGTTAAGGGTTTTGCTCTTTTGAGGGCGCAATCACTGAGCGATACTTTGTGGCCCTGGTCGACACGCGGCTGTGGCCGCATGCGCCTGTCGCTGATTTCGTGCGATTATCCAGGGTGATTATCCAGGGTGATTATCTGGGGCGTTCATCTGGGGCGATTTCCTCGCGCTACGCGATCGGGTGCAAAATTCATCTATAACAATTTCGATGCGCGATCATTGGCTACAGACCGCCCGCTGCGCTGCGGTGTGATCACAAAAACACCCGGTTATAGATCGGAGTTTGCTGCAAATTGCCTCGCGGATCGCAAGAACCAATCGGTTCTTTGACCGCTCGCGCGGATTCACCCTAAGCGTTCTGCTTCCACAATTTCTGCGCGATTTGGGACGCTGCCCGCCGAAAAACTGCAATTTACAAACCGATCCTGCAAAATTGGGCCTTGAGCACCCGCTTTAACAGGAATTGGTGGCTTTGCCGCGCGCCCAATGCCAACATAAACCACATTTTTCTATAACCAGCCAGAGGTGGCACCGGTGGCATTTTGCTTTGCGATTTTGCGGGCCAAAACCAACCAGTGCCACTGACATCTGGCGGTCATCCGCAGTGCGGATTTTTTATTAAGAGCGGTTCCTGAGTGAAGGTCATTATGCATCAAGTTGAAACGGACACGCCCCAGGCTCATACGACTGCAGCCCAGTTGGCTGCCAAGCTCGGCGCTGGGCGTTACGCACTGGCCGGACTGTTTGGCCTTTCACATGAGCGCCGCGCTTCCAACCCGACACTGCCCAAGCCAACCAAGAGTGATATGAAAAAACCGTCTATGTTACCGGCCTCTATTCGTAAAGCCGCTGCGGCCCTGTCCTTTGCTCTTCTAGCTGGCATGGGACTGGCGACAGGCGCCCAGGCGCAAACACTGGTGGAAAACTGTGCGACCATCACATCATCGTCGCCGGTTGACGGAACGCCGCTGAATAACACCGACTGTGCGAACCTCACTCTGCAGCCGTCTGCGGATCTCAGCCTGACCAAGACGGTGAACTTTCCCAACGCGGCGGTGGGCTCAACGGTGACCTTCACCTTGACGCTGACCAACGGCGGCCCCTCGACGGCGACGGGCGTGGTCGTGCATGATCCTGAGCCGACCGGCTTCACATTCGGTCTGGTGACTCCGGATCTTTTGGGTGTCTGGGATCCTGTTGGTGACAACTGGACCATTGCCACCTTGGCATCTGGAGCCTCGACCAGCTTGACCATCGAGGCTGTAGTCGATCCGGTTGGCGACTATACCAACCGCGCCGAAGTGACGGTGTCTGTTGTGCCCGACCCTGACTCGACGCCGAACAACGGTGTCACAACAGAAGACGACTATGCAGAGGCCACGGTGACCCCTGCCGGTGGTCCGCCGCCTGTGAACCCGCCGCCCAGCGGTGGTGTGCTCAGCATTACCAAGTCTGCTAACCCGACTTTGGGCGACATCGATGGGGACTTCATGCCTGAGGCCACCTTTACCGTGACCATTTCCAACACTGGCACGGGTTCGGCCACCTATACCGCGACCGATACGGCCAATCTGCTGCCCGCAGGGGTCACAGTCTCAGAGGTGAGCTCGCTGGCCGTGGCGACCAACGGCAGCAACGATCCGACCCTCAATCTCAACCCCGCATTCGATGGCAGCAGCGATACGGCTTTGTTGGCGGGACCGCAGACCATCGACGCCAACGAGACGCATACCTTTACCATTGTTGTCGAGTACGCGATTGATACGGCTACGGTGAACTATGCCAACTTGACCTGTACCGGCGCGCCCAACTTCGGCTTTTATAACCAAGCTGAGTTGACTTTCACCGACAAGGCTGTGATCGCCACCAACGTTGCATCTAGCGTCGACCGGACCTTCCTGACCGGCGGACTCTTGTTCCCCAGCAATCCGGACCTACAGGCCTTCTCCATCCCTGCAGGCAACGAGCGCGGACTTGTGATTCACGCGGGTTTCGAGCGCGAGGGCAATTTGGCGCTGTTGCTCAACTTTTACACCGGTGGAAACGTGCCGGAAGTGACCGTTACGGTGACCGGACCCGGTGGCTCGATCGCCCGCCCCACCACCTTCTCGTTCGCGCGTCAGGTGAATACGCTTCTTGGAATCCCGACCTTTGGCCTGGCCAAGGAGCTGCATACAGCAGTGTTTGACGAAACGGATATCGCGACCCTTATGGGCGGGAACACCGGCGGAAACGTCGCAATCACACTCAGCTTCCCGAACACAAACCTTGTTCTGGGCGATGAAACCTATGTCGTGGCAACGGCTATGAACAACGTCGATGCTGGCGGTTCGGGGCTGCAAGTGGCGGCTCAAGAGACCGGGGCTTGGGCCAGTGTCGCGGGCGATTACACTATCGCGTCGGGCCCTTTCGCCGTTGGCACCGAAACAACTGACGCAGGCGATGCGGTGCTGGTCAATGGCCTGAGCCTGGCCGGCTTGGAGCAGGGCAGCTTCGGCTACCTAACGCCAGCGGGCTATACCAATATTGACGGCAACGCCAATGCCAACTCCTTGAGTGTGTTCGGTTTGCTGGAATTCGATTCTGAACCCAGCGGTATGTCGACCAACACTTTCTTTACCAACGGCGCGCAGTCCAGCGTGTCGATCCAATCGGCCATGCCAAATGCTACCCCAGCCTATGAAGGCGAGATGTCGGTGGTCACCGCGCAGGTCGCCTCGAACGTTACGAGTGCCAGCGCTTGTGTTAGCGGCAATTTCATCGACCTTGAGCTTGAGAAAACCGCCGACACTTTGACCGCTGTTCCAGGCGGAACCGTCAATTTCACCGTGACGGTGACCAACGCTGGCGGCCTCGATGCCACTGGCGTCGCGGTGACTGACCTGCTGCCTGCTGGCTTTACCTTGCTCAGTTCAGCGGTCAGCCAGGGCAGCTATGCGACCGGAAACGGCGTGTGGACCGTCGGAACCTTGGCACCCACAGCCAGCGCGACCTTGACGCTTGAGGCAGGGGTCAACGCTGGACAGCCGATCACGGCCTATATCAATTTGGCGGAGGTAACGGCCGCCAACGAGGTCGATGTGGATTCCACGCCAAACAACGGCGTTGATACCGACAATGACGGCATTGTCGTCGATGACCCAGGCGACGAGGATGACGGCGATGGCGTGCAAATCACCGTTGATGGCATCGTGATCAGCAAGGCGGTATCGCCCGTGGCGCTCGACGCAGCGACTTACGGCAAGGTGCGCTACGAATTTACGGTCTCGAACAATTCTGGTACCGAGACACTGAGCTATGACTTAGTCGATACCATCGACTTTGGTCCCGGCCTGCCCGCCTCGGTAACCGGCATTTTGGTGCGGCAGAGCGATCCCGGCGTTGTTGTTGCGACGCCCACCTTGGACGACGGCGTGGCGACGGTCTTGGTGGCCTCAGAGACGCTCGCGCCCAACGCGACAGAGGTTTGGGAGCTGCTGGTAGATCTGGGTACGATACCCTCAACCCCGACGAATCGTGCTGCGCTGACCGCCTGTGATCCTGGCAATCCAACCGCGAATACTGGCCTGTACAACTCCGCCGATTTGGCCCCTGGCGGTTCTATTCCTCCCGGTGCGGGGGCGCTGGGGCTGAATGCCCAGGCCTGCCCGACCGGCAACAACCGGGGTCTGCTTATCACCAAGCAAGCCTCAGCCGTCGTATCGGCTTTGCCAAACGGCGACCTGCGCGCGGTCTACAGCGTGTTGGTCTACAACACCGGCCTGGCCACCTCTTATACGTTGACCGATAATTTCCTGTTTGACGCAAACTTCACCGTGACCGACATGCAGATCCTGGCCAATACCAGCGGTTTGGTGATCACCCCCACATTCAACGGCGCGGATCCAGACGGATTCACCGTCGGCGGCGCCATCGGGGATGCAGATACGCACCTATTCCTGGTTCAGGTTGATGTCAGCCATGCTGGCAGCACGGCGGCGGCCTTGGCGGACGTTGGCGCTTGCGATGCCACCAGCCCAGAACCGCTTGTCGGCTTGACCAACGCGGCGACCCTCATCGGCCCCGGTCCTTCGGACGTGCCGATCACGGCCATGGCCTGCCCGACCGGTGATGGCGTGGGCGGAACCATATCCTTTGACAAGGACGTGGTGTCATTGGTCAACGTCGATGCGGATACGGTCGAGGTTGTTTATAGCCTGACGGTCAGCAATACCACGGCCAGCAACGTCACCTATGACATCGCTGACGCCTTTAATTTTGATCCAGACTTTGCCGTTGTGCCTGGCTCGATCAATGTCTCCACGGCCCCAGGTGGCTTGCTGCTGACGCCTGGCTTCGACGGCATCGCGACCTCAAGCCCGACAATTGCATCGGGTCAAGTCATTGCCGGCGGCGATACGCACACCTACACCATTTCACTGCAGGTTGATTACAACGGTCCGAATCTTGCGGATCTTGACGCGGAGATTGCGGGCTGTGACCCAACAGATCCGCAGCCTGGCACAGGCCTATTCAACCTTGGCGTCTTGACGGTCAACGGCATTCCGGTCAGCGATGAGGCCTGCCCGGGCAACGTTGATCTCAGGTTTAGCAAGCAAGCCTCCTTCGTGGGCTATGAAGGCAATGACCGTTTCAAGGTTGGCTATGAAATTCAGGTTCAAAATCTCAGCGGCGCATCGGTGGTCTATGATTTGGCCGATACACCCGATTTTGAAACCGGGCTTGTTATCGCCTCGGCCACCCTGTCTTTGAACGGCGGGCCGCAATCGTCGGTCGCCGCCCTGACCAGCGGCACTCCCAGCACTCTGGCGACAGGGGTCACTCTCATAGATGGCGCCACGGATACCTACTATTTAGAGGTCATTATTGACGCCTCAGCCTTGGCGACGGTTCAAGCACAGTTCTCGGCCTTTGCCACCTGTAATCCCTCTTCGCCCTTGGCTGGAACCGGCGCCTATAACTCAGCGGTCTTCACCGTCGACGACCAGCCCTATGCACCGGTCGAAGCCTGTCCTGACGGCATCAATCTGCCGGTCTTCGCCACCAAGCTCGCCTCGGCGATTGCCAATATGGGCGGCGGCAGACTGCGGGTCATTTACGACGTTCAAGTCTACAACCCGGGATCGAGCGCGATCACTTATGACCTGGTTGATGCTTTGGACCTGGATGGAGACTTCAGCATTGATGCGATCAATGTGGTCGATGCGACTGTGTTTCCCGCGACCGCCGTCGTGACGGCCAATGGCTTCACCCATACCAGCGTTTCTTTGGCGAGTGGAGCGACAAATACCTATCGGGTCGAGGTCCTGGTGCAGCATGCCAGCGGGCTCGAGGCCACGGCCATCACCGATGCAGTCGCCTGTGATCCCGCCGATCCTGTGCCCGCTACGGGTCTCTACAACGGCGCGACGGTCACCGGCCCCAACGGCGTGCCCATTACAGTGGAGGCTTGTCCGCCAGCCTTGGTGCTGACCAAGACCGGCTTGTCAGCGGTCCAGTCTGCCACGGACTCGGTTGATGTTGTCTATCAAATTACAGTGGAAAATAGGAGCGCCCAGTCCCAGCAGTACTATCTGCTCGACGCCTTTGGTTTTGGGACGGACTTCTCGGCAACCACCTCTACCACCGTCAGCGTCACACCGGGCAGCGTGACCCTGAATGGCGGCTTTAACGGTGTCACCGATGTCTTCGTGACGGCGCATGACGGGGCCAGCCCACCGAACCCCGTCCTTCAGACCATTGCGGGGAATTCGACCCACACCTTTACCATTTCAACAGTGGTTGCCTACCCTGCCGGCGGCAATGCTGAAGCTGATGTGGCGCTGTGTAACCCCTCCAACCCAACGCCTGGCACGGGTCTTTACAATGGGGCGGCCTTGTTTGTGAACGGTATCCCGACCCTAGAGGATGCCTGTCCCAACTTGTCAGAATTGGCGCTGTACAAAGTGGCAAACCCGACGGCCAACTTGCAGCAAGGCGACACTGTTTCTTACACCTTTATGATCGAGAATAACGCCAGTTCACCGGTCGATACACTGACGTTGAACGATCCCTTGGTGACAAATCTGTCCTGCGCTGCATCCTCCTTGGGTGGTACAGGCTTCACCTGGACCTACAGCGGCAGCCAAGCTAGCTCGACCTCAGGCGCTTTGGCCATCGGTGATCGGGTCATCTGTACGGCGGTCTATACCGTAACGGCAGGCGATGTGACCACAGGATCCATCACCAACACCGCGGCTGCGACGGCCGTTGACGGCGGTGGCGCGACTCTGAACGCTGGCGCCTCGGCGACTGTCACCACCCAGGCCTCCGGTGCGGGTGGGCTGATCAGCGTTACCAAGTCGGTGACGGGCTTCGACGATATCGTGACCGCCAATGGTCGCGTCGAGGTGGGCGAGACAGTCGATTACGAGATCCGCGTGGTCAACTCTGGTCCCACTCCATTGACCAACGTTCAGGTCAACGATTCTCTGATCGCGGGCTTGAGCTGTAGCCCGATCGTCGGCTCCGGTCTTGCGTCTGGGGCGACCATGGTCTGTACGGGTAGCCATACCGTGACCGCGGGCGATTTTGCTGTCGCCGCCGCCAACTTTGGCGACCTGGTCAACACCGCAACGGCGACCGGTCAAGTCCCGGGCGGCGCCACGGTCAGCGACAGCGACCAGGCTGTCATATCCCTGGACCCTGCCGGGATTACGCCAGCCATCGACCTCAGCAAGTATCTGATCGGTTTCACAGATAGTGACGGCGACTCAGGCTATTCGGCGGGTGACGTTCTGGTCTATGGCTTCACCATAACCAACACCGGTGGGGACACGCTGACCAATGTCACCTTGACTGACTCCCTGCTGGCAGGCGCGCCCATCAGTTGTAGCACAGCGTTGCCGACCACCTTGGCACCTTTGGCGTCGATCACCTGTAGCGCGTCCTACACCGTTGATGCGACGGATATCACCACCCAAGCCGGGACCGGGTTCGAGGTGCTGGTTAACACTGCTACTGCAACAGGAACATCGTTGAACGACCCAGGCCTGACTGTCCTGGACATCGAAGATCTGACCCTGTTCATCTTCCCGAACTTGTTGGATTACGGTGACTTGCCCGACAGCTACGACGGTGTTGCGGACTCGAGCGATGACGCCGCGCACCGCCGAGATGCTGGTCTGTTCATGGGAGCGGTCGCTCCCGATGAAGAAGCTGGCAAGCAAGCGCCCTTGGATGGCACCGGCGATGACGTGACCGGCGTTGACGACGAGGACGCCATCAATCCGGCAGTGCCCTTGTCCTTGGCCTCCAGCAGCTACAGCTTGGACGTGACGGTTACAACGCCGTTGGTCGGTGCCTGTACCGATCAAAATACCTTCACCCTGGTCGGCTGGATTGACTTCAACAGCGATGGTGTATTCCAAGCCAACGAGCGCTCGGAGCTGTTTGGCCTTGTTGCAAACATTGCAGCAGGTTCGGCAACCCTGTCCTGGCCGACCCTACCAGGGCTGACCGCGCCAGCAGGCGGAGCCTATGCGGTGCGCTTGCGTCTTTATGAAGGAACCATAGTCAACCCGCAGCCGATCGACTTCGGCGGCTGTGGTGAGGTCGAGGACGACTACATCACCTCCAGTGATCCGGACTTCGGTGATGCGGCCAGCAGCTATGAGGGTGGCACGCCAGCCTCGCATACGCCGGGCGGTCTCTATTTGGGTGCCGTGGCTCCGGACGGCGAAGCAGCGCCCCAGCCCAACGGCAGCCTGACGGGTGACGACCTGGCCGGCGTGGACGATGAGGACGGCATCAATGCCGCGACCTTCCTGCCCTATAGTGTCGGTAGCGATCTCTATTCCTTGGAAATCATCACGGCACAGGTGCCCGCCCAAGGCGGTGTCGTGGTGGGCTGTATGGACTTCAATGACAACGGCAGCTTTGAAGCCGCTGAAATTGACTTCACCCCTGTAGCAGGCGGGCAAATCGCGACCACTTTGAGCTGGTCGGGCCTCAATGCTTTGCCCGCAACCACGCCAGCCAGTGGCTCTTACACCTTGCGCTTGCGGATCTTCGAGCGCCAAGCGGTCGAGACGGTTCCAGGCACGATTGATCCAGCTTTGGTGGTCTGTAACGGCCCAGGCGGCGTCGGTGAGGTCGAAGACCACGCCTTGCTGGCTGTGCTGCCACAGGTGATCATCGCGCGGAAGGCAGCCGATGTGACGACGGTGCAAGTGGGTGACTTCATCCAGTGGACGCTGGAGTTCGAAAACACTCTGGCGGCCCCCTTGAACAACGTCACTCTGCGCGACTGGTTGCCCGCTGGTGTGGCCTATGTGGCGGGCTCCGCGCGCTTGCAGCGTATTGGCATCGATCCTGCGCCGCTGGCCGCTGAGCCGACCATTGCCGGTGGCTCGGTCTTGACCTGGGCGCCTTACGACTTCCAGGCTGCGGGCTCGCCCGGTGACACGATCCAGATCAGCATCTTGACCACCGTTGGTACGGTGGCCGTGGGTGCAACGCTGGAGAACCGCGACCAGGCGCTGACCGCTGGGGGCTTGCCCTTGTCCAACATCGGACGCGCTTTCGTGACCGTTGAAGCCAGCGGCGTCTTTGACTGCTCTGATATCATCGGTACGGTGTTCGAGGACAAGAACGCCAACGGCTATCAAGACCAGGGCGAAGGCGGTCTGGCGGGCGTCAATATCTACACCGCCCGCGGATTGAAGATCACCGTGGATCGCTATGGCCGCTATCACGTTCCTTGTGGTGCAACGCCCGACGAGCGCGGACAGAACTTCATCTTGAAGCTGCACGAGCAAACCTTGCCGCTGGGCTGCCAGCTCACCACCGAGAATCCGCGCGTGGTGCGCCTGACGCCTGGCAAGCTGACCAAGGCCAACTTTGGTGCAAGTTGTGGCAAGACCGTATCTGTCTTCTTGTGTGACGATGTCTTTGTGGCCGGATCGACCCAGGTGCTGGACACTTGGCGACCTCAAGTCGGCCAGATCGTGGATATGATGAAGCGGGCGCCTGTCAGCTTGAACATCACCCATGCGACGGCGGGTGACTTGACCTTGGCCCAGCGTCGTTTGGCGCGCCTCAGCCGCTATCTGCGCCAGGCGTCGGCGAGCGGGCAGTTCCAATCGACTGTCAGCACGGGTGTTACCAACGATGTCTCGCGCTGTCCGCAGAAGGCTCCCGAGCCCGTGCCGATCGAGGTCTGTGACGTGCCGACGCGCTATGCGATCAAGTCCATGATTTCCTACTGTCAAGGACTGCGCGATCTGCTGGTGCAGGAGTACTACAGCTATCAGCCGCTTGGAACGACGGTGGAGAACTACAACACCTATGTGCGTAGCGTTGAGGCCTGGAAGGCGGACTATAAGGACGTGATTGCCAATCAGAACCGCTGGTCGCGGCAACGCATCCAAGATGGCTACCTGCGTCTGACGCAGCGCTATCACCAGCTGATGACCTACCGCAACACCTACGTGGTGCCGGGCGGTCGCTAGCGCGCCACAAGCCCCCCCGCCAGCGGTCGGTACCAGACGGTGCCAAAGCTTGCCGGGGTGGTTTTGGGCATTCGTCGAATCGTTCGCGAGCGGGTGCGCCAGTGGGCCAGTACGCCAGTGCAGCGAAGGCTGCCAGCCTGCGCGAGCGCTCTGGTCGGTTTGTTCTGGCCTAGCAATGCAAGGCAAATCATTGCCCGGTAGGTCCTGGAGCGACCTGGCTTTGGTATAAGGGCTCCGTTGACCTGCGCTTGGATCAGGATCTCGGTCCAACGTTTGGCTTGCTTGTAGTTGGCACTGGCGCCGGTCTTGGCCAAACGCTTCCACCTGGAAGGCACTGTCCGCCCAAGTCCTGCGAATCGCAGCTTCACCAAGCCCTCTACCAAAGCCGAAGGCCCCACCCGGCCAGACCAACGCGCGCGGGACCTGGCGTGGCCTGGGCATGGCCTGGGAGGGGCCTGGGCGGGGCCTGGGCGGGAGGTCGCGGGCCTGGCGAATATCAGACGACTATAAAGCCGCGAAAACGTCGCGCATCGCAGCCCATAGGCTGCGCGACCTTGGCCCTAAAAGGAGCCCACAACCCGGTCGCGTGGTGCGTGGCCGTCAGCAAACGAGCGGATGTTGATAATCACACGTTCGCCCATCTCCACCCGGCCTTCAAAGGTGGCTGATCCCAGGTGCGGCAGCAAGACGACGTTGTTCAGATCAAGCAAACGCGGGGTGACGCGCGGCTCGTGCTCGTAGACATCCAGACCTGCACCGGCAATCTTGCCGTTGATCAACGCGTCCGCCAGCGCTTCTTCATCAATTAGGTCGCCGCGCGCGGTGTTAATGACGATCGCATGCGGTTGCAGTTTGGCCAAGCGCTCGCGGCTCAGAATATAGTGCGTCTCTTGGGTGGCTGGTGCGTTGAGGGAGATGATGTCCATATGCTGCAGCATATCGTCCAAGTTAGCCCAGTATGAGGCCTGCAACTCGTCCTCAATTGCCTCGGCGACGGGTGATCGGTTGTGGTAGTGAACTGCAATGCCAAAGCCATTGGCACGACGGGCCACGGCCTGACCGATGCGACCCATGCCGATGATACCCAAACGCTTGCCCCAAACGCGGTGGCCCAGCATGGCGGTCGGCGACCAGCCTTGCCAGCCGCCGCTGCGCACGCGGCGCTCGCCTTCGGCAAAGCGGCGCGCTACGGACAAGAGCAGCGCCATGGTGATATCGGCGGTGTCCTCGGTCAGCACGTCGGGCGTGTTTGTGACCAGAATCTTTTTGGCGCGGGCGGCCTTGAGATCGATGTGATCCACGCCAACCCCAAAGTTCGCGATCAGCTTTAGGCGCGGTCCGGCGGCCTCAATCAGTTCGGCGTCGATGGTGTCAGTGACGGTGGGGACCAGAACATCGCAGGACTTTACCGCCTCCAGCAATTGCTCGCGCGTGCACGGCGCATCAGAGCTGTTCAATGTGGTACGAAACAGCTCGGTCATGCGGGTCTGCACGACAGATGGCAGCTTGCGCGTTACAAATACTGACAGACGTTCAGCAGTCATGCATGGCTCCTTTGGATTTGAAGGCCTTGCGGGCGTTTTATGCTGGCTTTGGTGTCGGCGTTTGAACGTCAACCAAAGAGCCAAACATCATCACACGCAGGCCGCACCCCCGTTGCTTTGCAATTTTGGTAGCAAAGGCACGCCAGCGCGTCTACTGGCTAGCGGCCTTGAGCAGGGCTAAGGAGGCCGCGCTGACGATATATTGTGTGTATTTGGGCCGACACCCAGGATGCTTGCCGCCATGTTTAGGCCTTGGCTGTGGCCAAAATAACAAGAAGGCTCCACCTTCGCGTGCCAGGCAGATGCTAGTTCTCTCGGATTGTTCCTGCTCGACTCAGCCCTTGCCCCAATCCTGGACCCAATCCTTGCGCGGGTTAGGTGCGCGTCGCGCGGCCGTTTTTGCGATACTGTTTTTTGATCCCCGATGCATTTTCAAATTCGTTCTGCCTGCTCGCCGCACCTGATGGTCCGTTTATTGATCGGCCTATTCTGTGTCGGCCTTGTTTGTTTGGTGGCCAGCGGCGCGTCGCAAGCAGCGCCTCGGCCAATGCCACGGTTTGAAACCGGACCGGTCACCAAGCTGCCGTTACCGCGATTTGTTTCTCTGGCGGATGACAAAGCCAATGGCCGCGCTGGCCCCAATCAGCGCCACCCCATACACTATGTCTACACCGCCAAGCACATGCCCCTTGAGGTCATTGAGGAGTATGAGAACTATCGTAAGGTTCGCGACTGGCAAGGCTCGGAGGTCTGGATCTTTCGGCCGCGCCTAACCAACACCCGCTTTGTGCGCGTTCAGGTCGAGGGCAGTCCTTTGCTGGTCAGCCCCGATCCGACGGCGCAGGTGCGCGCCTATCTGGCTGAGGGCCTCTATGGTCGCATTCGCCAATGCCAGCCGGGTTGGTGTCAAATCGAGGCGGAGCATGTTCGCGGCTGGGTGTCTACAGACGCGATCTATGGAACTTATGAGGGCGAAATTATCGCGCGATGAGATACACCGGCATCCTCGACACAGCCTAAGGCTCCAGTTCGCGGCGACGCAAACCCGCATTTTGGCCAGGATGCAGGGCAGCCATGCGTCGTCTGCAGGGCTGCCTTGTGGGCCGGTGGATCGATTGTTCACAAAACTAAACCTGCCCGATTCACCCGCGCGAGGTCTGCTAGCTAAGGTTGCAGAGATGAAAAATGGGAATGATCCCGCTCTAGTAGCAATTTCCCATTTTTGGGCGCAAACGCGGTGGATGAACACCTATTTTGGCCGTTTTTTCTGGCACAACTTTTGCAAATTTGTCGGGCGCGAGTGGCGAAGCAATTCCGCGGCTCCCGCATAGTCTACTGAAATATTGCGATTTTTTTGCACAAACAGGCTGTCAACATTTTAGGTTGCGTGTAACGGGAATCGGGGAGGTTGATCATCCCCAAATGTAATCCACAAAATATAAAGCTTTGAGTACTTCAAGTAATTACAAAGCTAAACAACCAAAAAGCAAGCATACGAAAATATTCTGTACAATTGACTGCGCAAATGAAAGATTTAACGGTGTGAAATCTGTAATATAGTTGAAGTAACGAAATCGACCAAGCACAACTCAAGATATCAACGAATATGGCAAAAGCCTTACATGAGGTGAATGCGAGCATGGACATGAGCCGCTTAACGTGTATGTTGGGCTCAACCTTAAAAACAAATTTCAAATGGGATTTTCACTGTGCCACATACAACCACTGTATCGGCGCGCTCTCCGCACGCGATCGACGCACACGTGGGTGAGCGGGTCCGTCTACGGCGCACACTTATGGGACTAAGCCAAGAAGCTCTAGGGGATGAGCTGAACTTGAGCTTCCAGCAGGTCCAAAAGTACGAGCGCGGCACCAACCGGATCTCCGCCAGCCGTCTTTATGAAATCTCGCGCATCTTAGATGTGCAGATCTCTTATTTCTTTGAAGGCATCGCTGATAGCGAAGCGCGCGGCGAGCGTGGCGTTGACCTTGAAATGGCGATCGGCGGAGGCGGATCACAAGATCCCTTCAACCGCCGTGAGACCCTGGAACTCGTCCGGGCCTACTACAAAATCACCGATCCCAGCGTGCGACGCCGCCTCTATCAGTTGGTAAAGTCCATGTCAGATGGATTTGTGGAATAATCACAGACCAAAAGTCTGGACGATTGTTTCGACTATGCTAGGCTCGCTTCCAGGGAAGCGGGCCTTTTTTATCGAAAAGTTATAACGACTTAGCAAGAAGCGCCCTCATCGAGATCGAACATGGCCATGGACTGGGACAAATTGCGGACCTTTCACCAGGTCGCGGAAGCGGGCAGCTTTACGCGTGCCGGTGAGCTGTTGCACCTCAGTCAATCTGCGGTCAGCCGCCAAATTTCTGCGCTTGAGGAGAGCCTAGCGACGCCGCTGTTCCACCGCCACGCCCGCGGCCTGGTGCTGACCGGCCAAGGCGAGATGCTGTTTAGCACCGTGCACGAGGTGTTCGGCAAGCTGGCGTTGACCGAGGCGCGCCTGCGCGATTCTAAGGACAAGCCCACCGGTGATTTGACCATTACGGCGACCACCGGCATTGGAACCGTTTGGCTGGCACCGCTGCTCAGCGATTTTGCGCTGCAGTATCCCGACATTGAATTGCACCTGCTGGTCGAAGATCACGAGCTGGACCTATCCATGCGTCAAGCCGACGTGGCGATCCGCTTGGCCGTACCCAAGCAGCAAGACCTGGTGATGCGCCAACTGTTCGTGGTCCACAATCACATCTATGCCGCCCCAAGCTATCTGGAGGAGCAGGGACGCCCCGCCAGTGTGCAGGACTTAGAGAACCATCGCTTGTTGGCCTATGGTGCCAACGATTTCCCGGCGGCACCTGAACTCAATTGGTTGGTTGAGGTCGGACTGGACAAGGGGCGGCGACCGACCTTTATCACCGTCAATAGCTTGCTGGGCATGAAGCAAATGGCAGCCACCGGCGGCGGCATTGCGATGCTGCCCGATTTTATGGTCAGCGACGCCGACGGCCTGGAGCGCATCGAGCTGGACCAGGACCCCCCGATTATCGAGACCTATTTCGTATACCCCGAAGAGCTGCGGCATGTGCGCCGGATCCAAGTTTTTAAGGATTTCTTGCTCGACCGCATTGACGTCAAGCTGTTCTAGCGTTGAGCGCATAGCCGCTGGCCAAGGGCGACGTGCTGAGGAACAGAGCCGTATAACTCTTCATTATCAAGGTGATAGCATCCAGATGCGCGGCCATCTGCGGCGGTGAGCCCCATCTTGAGCCCCTTCGAGCCGCCATTGATCTATGCAAGGTGCGCATGCGCCCCATGCAAACGTGGCAATTGTGGCGAAGCGCGAATCCCGTATGATCCTTATCAACATGTTTGGTCAGCCGACTGGTTGACAAGATGTTATGCCTCCCTGTTATACTTGGCAGTCAGCTACGAACTCGTGGCTGACTTTTTTTTTGCCTGGACCGCGCGGCTGCTCCTGCCAGCCTTGGCCATAGCTCCATTCTTGCTTTTTTGAAGGATTTCCCATGGCCTCGACCGCGCGCCACGACCTTGAGACCGCTATCTTCGAGGCGTTGGCACAAGCCAAGGCGGGCAGCTCGATTACACCCAACGATGTTGCACAGAGGATCGAGGCCAACGAGCTTCGCTGGCGGACCTTGCTGAAGCCGATCCGCACCGAGGCGACGCGCTTGGCCCGCGCCGGCCGCTTAGAAATCTTGCGCCACGGCAAGCCCATTGACCCTGAACAGCCCTTCAAAGGTGTCATCCGCTTGCGTTTGCCCCAGGCTCCGACAGAGAGCCTCGCAACCGACGAGGCTTAAGGGCCATGGCTACCATCAATCCCCACACCGGCAAACGTCAGCTCTATGGTCGCCGCATTGGTCGCCCCTTAAAGGAAAACCAGGCCGAGCGGCTGGATGAAGGTATGGCGCGGTTCGGCCTTACGCTTGAAGACCTCGATGCCAGCGAAGACTTGTCGCGCTTATTTGACCATGATCCGCAAGAGGTTTGGCTGGAGATTGGCTTTGGCGGTGGCGAGCACCTGGCCTACCAGGCCGCTCAAAACCCAGCAGTGGGCCTGATCGGAGCAGAGTTCTTTGCCAATGGTGTCAGCGCGGCGTGTGGTCATCTGCTGCGCGCAAATTTAGACAATGCGCGGGTGCTGCACGGCGATGGCCGCGAGCTGCTGGACCGTCTGCCCGATAACAGCCTGACACGCGCTTTTATTCTCCACCCCGACCCTTGGCCGAAGAAGCGCCACCACGAACGCCGTATCGTCAACACCGACGTGCTGGACGCTTTGGCCCGTGTGATGCGCTCGGGTGCCGAGCTGCGCCTTGCCACCGACCACGCCTCATACAAGCCGTGGATGCTGCAAAAGCTACTGGATCACCCGGCATTTGTCTGGACCGCCAACAGCAAACGCGATTGGCAGGAGCGCCCCTCGGACTGGCCGCAGACCCGCTATGAAGCCAAGGCCCTGCGTGAGGGGCGGGTGCCCATGGTCATCAAGGCCAAGCGGCTCTAACAGCGCGCCGGCCGGTCATTGCGGTGGCTGCTCGTTTCAAGCCTTGCAAATGCTGGCACTTTGGCTTATGTAAGCGCTACCCCGTGATGGTCTAGCATCACGCGATGGTTTGGCAGAGCGGGGTTGCCCGCTCTTTTTTGTTTGCAGGTTAGCTGTGTTTTCTCCGCTATTTTGGCGGCTGAGCTTGGAGACAGGCTTTGCACATCGGCCCTCAGCAAACAGAGCGGTAAACCGTTTCGCCCGGCGCTGCTGGCTTGGATGATCCAAACCGCCCCGCCCCATCGTTTTTCTTGGAGCCCCTTTGAACGCTTCTTTACACACCGCAGGCCCTAGCAAGGGTTCGGCTGCCGCGCTGGTGACCCCTGAGGCTGCCGCGCTGAGTGCCGCGCCGCGCCAAACCGGACCGCAGGCCAGCTTTGATATCTGGGGACTAGAACCCAATTTAGACCAGCCGCTGGGCGTGCTGGCCGAGGTGCAAGACATCCTGGCCCCGATGCTGACTGACCTTGGCTTTTCCTTGGTGCGCCTCCAGCTCAACGGCCAAAAGAACCCGACGCTCCAGATCATGGCAGAGCCCAGCGACGGCAGCACCATGACCGTTGAACACTGCGGCGACATCTCCACCGAAGCCTCGGCCCTGTTGGATGTGGAAGACCCGATCCAGCCGGCCTATACGCTGGAGGTGTCTTCGCCTGGTCTCGACCGTCCCCTGACCCGCCCACGCGATTTTTCGCTGTGGCAGGGCTATGAGGCGCGGATTGAGGCGCGCGTTATGATCGAGGGCCGAAAGCGCTTTACCGGCTTGCTTGCTGGCTGGCACGGCGATTCTGTGCAGCTCGATTGTGAAGAAGGCCTCTACCAGATTGCGCTGACCGACATCAGCCGCGCCAAGCTGCTGTTGAGCGAACGCCTGGTTGACGAGGCCATGAAAGATCGCCTGCCCAGCCTGGCAACCGCCATGGCCGCAGACCAAACCCAAACTCAAGCGGCGTCGAATGATCCGGCGCCCTCTTCTTTGACTTCGACTTCTCAAGGTGACGCTGTATGAGCACGACCGCCGTTCCCCGTCTTGAAATGCTCCAGGTGGCTGATGCCGTTTCTAAGGAAAAGAACATCTCCAAGTTTGAGGTTCTTGAAGCCCTAGAGCTGGCCATCGCCAAAGCTGCGAAAGCCAAGTACGGCCCCGATTATGACATCCGCGCGGTCATCGACCGCAAGATCGGCACCATCTCCATCGCGCGCTATCGCGAAGTAGTTGAGGAAGTCGAAGAAGAAGACACGCAAGTCGATCTGACCACCGCTTTGGTCTTCCAACCCGGCATCGAGCTGGGCGAGTTCTTGATCGAAGAGCTGCCGCCAATCGACCTGGGACGCATCTCTGCCCAGTCGGCCAAGCAGGTCATCGTGCAAAAGGTGCGCGAGTCTGAGCGTAAGCGCCAGTACGAAGAGTACAAGGACAAGGCCGGTGAGATTATCAACGGTCTGGTCAAGCGAATCGAATACGGCAACGTCACCGTCGATCTGGGCGGCGGGCGCGCCGAAGGCTTCTTGCGCCGCGATGAGCTGATCCAGCGAGAAGTGCTGAACGTCGGCGACCGCGTGCGCTGCTATGTCTACGACGTGCGCGAAGAGCCGCGCGGTCCGCAGATCTTCTTGTCGCGCACCCACCCCATGTTCATGGCAAAGCTGTTTGCTCAAGAAGTGCCTGAAATCTATGAGGGCGTGATCCAGATTAAAGCCGTGGCTCGCGATCCAGGCTCGCGCGCCAAGATGGCGGTCTTTTGTGAAGATTCTTCGGTTGATCCCGTCGGTGCCTGTGTGGGTATGCGCGGCAGCCGTGTGCAGGCCGTGGTCAACGAGCTGCAAGGCGAAAAAGTCGATATCATTCCTTGGTCAGAAGACCCGGCAACCTTCGTGGTTAACGCTTTGGCCCCTGCCGAAGTCGCCAAGATCGTCTTGGACGAAGAAGCGGGCCGCCTGGAAGTTGTGGTGCCCGACGATCAACTGTCGCAGGCGATTGGCCGCCGTGGTCAGAACGTGCGCTTGGCCTCCAACCTGACCGGTTGGGAAATCGACATCATGACCGAAGAGCAAGAAACTGAGCGTCGCCAAAAAGAATTCCAAGAGCGCTCCGCCTTGTTCATGCAGGCGCTGGATGTGGACGATATGATCGCGCACCTGCTGGTCAACGAAGGTTTTTCGACCATCGAACAAATCGCCTTTGTCGGCCCGGACGTGCTGGTCAACATCGAAGGCTTTGACGACGACGTGGCCAGCGAGTTGCAAAACCGCGCCCACGCCTATCTGCAAATGGTTGAGGAGACCAAACTGCAAGAAGCCGAAGAGGCTGGCCTGCAAAAAGATATCTATGAGGTTGAGGGTTTGACCTCGCAAATGATTCTCACCCTGGTCGAAAACGGTATCAAGAACCGCGACGACCTGGCCGATCTGGCGGGCGACGAGTTGGCAGAAATGATGGTGGCCTTCGACATGAGCGAAGATGAAGCCAATACCCTCATTATGGCCGCACGCGCGCACTGGTTCGCCGACGAGACTGAGTAAGGGAGATGCCCTGCTTTGATCGACCCAGCACCACGTATCGCCGCCGAGCCCCCCAGTCATGAGGGGCTAAGCCCTCACCAGGAGGCTGAACAGGAGCTCGCAAACCATGCGGGTCCTGAGCGGCGGTGCTTGGCGACAGGAGAGGTGCGGGCGAAATCGGAGCTGCTGCGCTTTGTCGTGGCCCCCGACGGGCGGCTGGTGGCCGATCTGCGCGGCCGTTTGCCTGGCCGGGGTCTGTGGATGTCTGCCACGCCTGAGGCTTTTGCCAAGGCGCGTGCGAAGCGCTGCTTTGCCAGAGCAGCGCGCCAGCAGGTCGAAGTGCCTAACGATCTGGAACTCAGCGTCTACAAAGGCTTGCAACAGGCGGTGCTGGAGCAACTGGGGTTGCTGCGCCGTTCTGGCCACCTGGATCTGGGATTTGAAAAGGCCAAAGCAGCTTTGCTCAGCGGTAAGGCGCAGTGGGCCTTTTCCTCGCAGGATGCCAGCGCCTCGAGTCTCGCAAAATTCTTGCCCGGCGCTCAGGCGCGGGCTGATTTGGGCCTAGACCATCGGGTCTTGCCTTTCCCCAGCTCGGTCTTGGGCGCGCATTTGGGCCGCGCTCAGACCAATTTTCTGGCTTTGCGCCATCCGGCGAACCCTCGCCGGCTCATCGATCTGCTCGATCTGCTGCAGTCCTTGCAGCCCCTGGTTAAGCCTGCTAGGCCTATGACCGATCTGGCGGAACCGGCGAGCGAGGCCGCAGCGCAAAGCCCATCAGTTTCACCAAGACCCTAGCTTAGGACGCATCCGGCATACATGTCTAACGATACCAAAGACTCAGAACGCAAACCCCTGAAACTGTCAACAGGCAACACGCTTGGCCTGAAGAAGACGGTTGATGGTGGCCAGGTTAAGCAGTCCTTCTCCCATGGCCGTTCCAAGACCGTCCAGGTCGAAGTCAAACGCAAACGCGGCGCCGATGCAGGCGCTGCTCCGGCTGCACCGCGCCCCAAGGTCAAGATTGAGCTGACGCCGAAGAAGCACAGCGAGTCGCGCAGTCGCAGCGCGTCGAGCGGCGCTGCCCCCGAAGCCAGCGCTGGTTTGACCGATCGCGAACGGGCCGCGCGTCTGCGCGCCGTTGAGCTGGCTAAGAAGCGTGAAGAAGAGCGCATCAAGCAGGCCGCCGAGCGGGCCAAGATCGAAGCTGAAGAGGCCGAAGCAGCCGCACGCCTTGCCGCCGAACGCGCCAAAGCCGAGGCCGAAGAAGCCGCGCGCCTTGCCGCTGAAGAAGCCGAGCGGGCCAAAGCCGAGGCCGAGGTCGCCGCGACGGCGCCGGTGGTGGAAGAGAGCGTGACGGACCTGGAAGCGGAAATTCTTCCCACCGACAAGCCTGCCCGCAGCAAGCCCGAGCCCAAGCCCGCAACAAAGGGCACCATCAAGCTGAAAGGCGCAAACGACGACGATGATCGTCGCGGAGCCAAGAAAGGGGCCAAGAAGGGCGAACGTGGACGCGGCGGCGCACCCACGCCAAGCCGTGGTCGCCAAGAGGCCCCGCGCAAGGCCGCGCGCATTTCTGTGCAAGAAGCCCTGGAGGGTGATGAGGATCGTCAGCGCTCCCTGGCCTCACTGCGTCGTCGCCGTGAGAAAGAAAAGCAACAAGCGCAAGCTGCGCTGGCAGAAGGGACCAAAGTCGTGCGTGAAGTCGTGGTTCCCGATAATCTGACGGTGCAAGAGCTGGCCAACCGAATGGCTGAGCGTTCCGGTAACGTTATCAAGTCCTTGATGAAGATGGGCGTCATCGCCACCAATAACCAGGTGATTGACGCCGATACAGCTGAGTTGATCGTCGAGGAGTTCGGCCACAAGATTCGCCGTGTCTCTGCAGGTGATGTGGAAACCGATGTTGCGGGCGTGCCCGAAGATGATGCTGCAAGCCTGCGAGGGCGTCCGCCTGTGGTGACTATCATGGGCCACGTGGACCATGGTAAAACCTCTTTGTTGGACGCGATCCGCAAGGCCAACGTCGTGTCGGGCGAGGCCGGTGGCATCACCCAGCACATCGGGGCCTATCAGGTCAAAACCGCCAACGGTGAGCTGGTGACCTTCTTGGACACGCCTGGCCACGCCGCTTTCTCTGAAATGCGCGCGCGCGGTGCCAATGTGACCGATATCGTGATTTTGGTGGTGGCTGCGGATGACTCGATCATGCCCCAGACCGTCGAGGCGATTAACCATGCCAAGGCCGCCAAGGTTCCGATTATCGTTGCCGTCAACAAGGTCGATAAGCCCGGCGCAGACCCGCAAAAGGTTAAGACTGACCTGCTGCAACACGAGCTGCAAGTCGAAGACCTGGGCGGTGAAGTGCAGTGCGTTGAGGTCTCGGCGCTCAAGAAACTGGGCCTGAATGAACTGCTGGAGCAGATCACGCTGCAGGCCGAGCTGCTGGAGCTGAAAGCCAACCCAGATCGCAGTGCCAATGGCTCGGTGGTCGAGGCGCGCTTGGACAAAGGGCGCGGCGCGGTTGCAACTGTGCTGGTTGAAGGCGGCACCTTGCAACGCGGCGATATCGTCGTTGCGGGCACCGCTTGGGGTAAGGTGCGCGCGCTGATCAACGATCAGGGCAAGCAAATCAAGCAGGCTGGTCCAGCCATGCCGGCCGAGATCCTAGGCCTCAACGGGGTTCCTGTCGCCGGTGACAACCTGGTGGTGGTCGAGAGCGAGGCCCGCGCCCGCGAATTGACCGAGTTCCGCCAAGCGCAGCAAAAAGAGGCCGAGCAGTTGGCTCGCCGAGGTACGCTGGAGCAGATGTTCTCAAACATCAAGTCTGGCGGTGCGCAAGAGCTGCCGATCTTGATCAAGTCGGACGTGCACGGCTCGTCTGAGGCGATCGTGGGCGCTCTTGAGAAGCTGTCAACCGACGAGGTGAAGGTGCAAGTCCTGCACGCGGCGGTCGGTGGTATCACCGAATCCGATATCACCCTGGCCAAAGCGTCCAACGCGGTCATCTTTGGCTTCAACGTGCGTGCCAACCCTCAGGCCCGCGCGGCTGCCGAGCGCGAAGGCATCGACATTCGTTACTATTCAATCATCTATGAGCTGATTGATGATGTGAAGGCCCTGCTGTCTGGCATGCTCAAGCCTGAGCAGCGCGAGAAGTACTTGGGTTACGCTGAAATCCGCGAGGTCTTCAACGTCACCAAAGTCGGCAAGGTTGCTGGCTGTTACATCACCGACGGCGAGGTGCAGCGCGGCGCGAAAGTGCGCTTGCTGCGCGACAACGTGGTGATCCACAACGGAACCCTCAAAACCCTGCGCCGCTTCAAGGACGAGGTCAAAGAGGTTCAGAACGGTTACGAGTGCGGTATGGCATTTGAGAACTACTCTGACATCCAAGTGGGCGATCAGATCGAATGTTATCTGATCGAAGAGATCCAACGGCAGCTGTAAGATGGCAGCCGTTCGCTCTTCCCGGCGTGGTGGTGGCTCTGGACCTCAGGGCCCCAGCCAGCGCCAACTGCGCGTCGGTGAGCAAATCAAGCACATGCTGGCCGAAGAGCTGGCGCGTGGCGATGTTCACCACGATGATTTGAAGAATTGTCTGGTGACAGTCACCGAGGTGCGCAGTTCGCCCGATTTGCGCCACGCAACGGTCTTCACCGGGATCTTTGGTGCCAGCGAGCATAAAATGCGGCTGGTGCTCAACGCCCTCAACGAGCTTGCCCCGCAGATCCAAGGCACCTTGGGCCGCAAGCTGGCGATCAAGTTCACGCCACGCCTGCACTTCAAGCTGGATGAATCGCTAGAAGAAGCCGACCACATCAACCGCTTGCTGCACTCGGACAAGGTCAAGCGCGACCTGGAGCGCGAGAAGAAGGACGCGGCGGACAAAGAGGCGATGGAAGCGAAAATGACCGGGGAGTCGTAGGGCTTGGATCGGCGCTCAGGTGCGGCTTTCCCACAGACTTATCCTCGCAGACAAGCCCGCAGGCCTTATGGCAGGCGGGTTTTTTGCTGCTTGACGTCTTGTCCCCGCTCTTGGCGCTTGATCTTGCTTGCTTTTCTGGGCGCTCTCCCACAATCATGAGCACTGCAGGGCCGCGCAAGCGCCTTGCGCATACCGTTGGAGCCGCCTGCGCCTCAACGGTTTGGGCTGGCTCCTTGACATGAGCGGCGTTCACAGCGCCCCGCTCTCAGCATCACAGGAGGCTTTATGCCCAGCGACCGGGCCCGGACCATAGCCCACTCAACCCCACCTTATGCGCGCGCGCCGCTTGTGCGGAGTGACGAAAGGAGCTCCGCGCGGGTCATCCCCCTGCGGCCAAAGATCGCGCGCCGACTGCCGCTTGCGGGTCCAAGGCTGCAAGACGCGGTGACCCGCGAGCCGTCGGTTGCGCCGCTTGCAAGCCTGGACAAGCAGCAAAGCGTGGCCCTGCGCCAAGCGGTGGCTTTTGCCAAGGCCGTGATGGCCAAGGCGGATGCCCAGGGCCAAGTTGACTACTACGACCGTTGGGGGAATAAGGTGTGTCTCAAGCGCTGATCGGGACTGCTGCATGACCCGCGAGCCTGGCAAGAGCCCGCCGAGCCCGCCGAGCCCGAGCCCAGTATCTGGCGATTGCCCCCCGAGGTCGACCACCCCCAACACTGGTAACTCCAGCACTGGTAGCTCCAACACCGGTAACTCAAGCACTGGTAACTCCAGCAGCACCGCACCCGCCGTGACCCTGGACGCTGAGGACTACGAAGCGCTGATGGCCGTATTGGCCACCTATGAGCGACTGGCCGACATTGACCCTGAGACCACGCGGCGCATGCGCCTGATGGAGCGCATGCACAGCCTGCGCGAGGGCGTGTTCAATCGCATTTTCCGTATGCGTTGCCTGGGTCCCACAGGGATTTCATCTTGACTGCTGGAAGTTCCAAGGCAGCAATTCGTCAAGCCTGCTAGCGGGGTGGCCCGCGGCGATTGCCTCAAGGGTTGCCTTTAGGTAGGC